>CALRMO020000091.1:0-10683 GCA_943369235.1 Sphingomonas paucimobilis | reverse complement strand
AGGATCTGGAACAGCGAGGTGCCGACGACGACCTGAGCGCCCATGCCGAGCAGATAGAGCATCGCCGGGACCATGATGAAGCCGCCGCCGACCCCCAACAGCATCGTCATGATGCCCGTCACGAAACCAAGGATTAGCGGCGCGAGCGGCGAGATATACAGGCCGGAGCGATAAAAGCGCCAGCGCATCGGCAGGCTGGCGACGAGCGGATGGTGGCGGCGCTTCGCGGCGGGAACGGGGCGTCCGGCGCGTACCGCAACGACGCTGGTGAGCGCCTCCTTCGCCATCAAGCTACCGATGCTGCCGAGCATCAGCACGTAGAGAATGTTGATGACGGTATCGATCTGCCCCAATTGTTCGAGGATTTCGAAGATTACCGCGCCTGCGCCAGCGCCCAGGATGCCGCCGACGACGAGCACCGCGCCCATCTGGAAATCGACCCCGCCGCGTTTCATGTGCGCGAAGACGCCCGAAACGCTTGCGCCTGTAACCTGGGTCGAGGCCGAGGCCGCAGCGACGGCAGGCGGAATGCCGTAAAAGATAAGGAGCGGCGTGGTGAGGAATCCGCCGCCGACCCCGAACATTCCCGACAGCACGCCAACCCCGCCGCCGAGCAGGATGATGACCAAAGCGTTGACCGACAAATTGGCTATGGGGAGATAGATATCCATGACGTGGCCGCGACCCTAACGGCAATTGGCGGCATGATAAAGGCAGCGCTTTAGAAACTGGTGGACAAGGTCAGTGCCGGGCCATTGCCAGGCTTTGCATTGCCTGCGACGCGAAACCGCCAGTCCGCGTCGATCCTGATTCGGGTCCCCCCCAACGAGATTTCGGTGCCGAGGCTCGGGCCGATGTCGAGGCGCGAAATGCCTTTTTGCCCGCCCGTCCAGATCCCTGCACCAGCCCGGACCGGGATTGGCCCGGATGAAATGAGTGTACGCTCTGCTCTGGCTTGCGCGTCAAAGAAATATTGGCTGTCCTTGCCTGAAATCACGCCGGCCTGGCCGAAAGCATCCAGCCGGAATTTAAGCGGCAGCTTTAGTGACTTGCCACCGGCGACATACGCCGCAACCACGTCCTTGCCGCGATGGCGAAACCGGCGTTCGGCTGTCAGGCTGACAGGAATGCGAGGCGCCGGCGACCATCGCAGACCGGTTGCAAACTCGCGGTCATCGGCATCGTTATGGGCGACCGATGCCCTTCCAACCAGGCTTAGGCCTGACCCCAGACGATAGGTCGCCGCGACCGCACTTTGGCCCCCACCATAAAGCGCAAAGCCCGCAGGTGCGGAACCCTTCCGCCAGAAGCTGTAGGCGTAGATGCTCAAACGGTTTTCATTGGTGGCCACGGAGGTTGGTTCAAAACGAAGAACGAGGGCTGACGGCAGCGGCTCTGCAAACCGGCTGCTCATCGTCTCTACGACGGCAGAAGATGTATTGTCTAGCGCGGGCACCGATGCAAGGTGCAACCGCAGTTTTGATGGGTTGGTAGATGGGAAGCTGGCGATAAATTTTAGGGGAGCAGTGCTGTTACCGGGGGAGTGAGGAACATGATAAGCGTTGAATGCACCAGGAGTTGAGTGAGCGATAGCTCCCATCTCCCATGGCTTTACGTTCATAATCACAGGACGCTGGCCGAAATCCTCGCGCGCGCCATAGGACAGGATCATTGCGCGGGCGGAAATCCAAGTCACGCAGAGCAAAGCCATGAATCCGAATGGCCGTCCGCGCATCAGTCTTTTCGAACCAGACTATCGGGGACATGATGATGGGTGGTCTTGTCCCACCGCAACGGCGCGCCAAAGCAGTGCCTGATATACGCCATGCAAGCCCGCCGCGCCGCCATGATCGCGATGATATTGGCCAGCAGGCTGCGCGGTATCGAGAACATTGCCTCTCTGGGTCCGTATAATGCGCCGACAAACGCGGCGCGAACGGCAAGCCGCCACAACAGAAAGGCGGCATTGATCCAAAGCAACGCCGCAACCAGTGGGGACAGCGCATTGGCACGGTGCCAGTCATTCCCTTGCGCCACCATCAAGACCGCCGTCAGCAATATGCAGGCATAAGCCGCAACCAGTACGATGGCGGCAAAAATCGAGCGCCGGTCGTGCAGCAGCATCCATTTCTGCGCCAGACCACCCTTCCACCCCAGCCGGTCCCATCCGGCCAGCGCAATTCCGGTCAACCAGCGCGTCTTCTGCCGGACCGAAGCGCCAAGACTGTCGGGAAAACATGCTCGTGTCCCCACCAGATCGCCATCGCGATCCAGAATGCGCGCCATGATGGTGCGGCCGCCGGCGGCACCAATGCGCATTCCCAATTCGTAATCTTCGGTAAGGCTCGCGTTGTCGAAAGGCTTGCCGCCATTATCGAGTGCCATTCGTCCGAGCATGCTGCGGTTAATGGCGCATGCGACACCCGCCAGCGGCAAAGGCGCGCCAAGATATTCACGCACCACCATAGTTTTGGCGTGAGCTTCGGCAAATTCGTCGCAATAATGCCCGCTGATCCAGCGCGAATTGGGGGTCCGTATCGGAATAACCGGAAGCTGGATGGCATCGCCCCTGGACAAAAGGCTGGCGTAAACGCGCAGTTCGTCGCGGTGCACGGAGTCTTCGGCGTCGTGTAGCACGACTGCCTTCGCCTTATACCCGCCTGCGAGCTCATCGGACAGCAGTGCCTGCCACAAGCGGTTGAGGCAGTCCGCTTTGGTTGTCGGGCCGTTGTGCCCGACTAAAATCACTCGAATTCGCTCATTTTTTGCCGCGGCTGCCATAACTGAAGCGACCGAGCGGGGGTCGTTCGGATAGCAGCCGACATAGATCCGGTAGCTATAGTCGCTATGGCTCCATTTGGCGGTGCAGTGCGCGAGCATCGCGCCGATCACAGCCGATTCGCCCCACGCCGGGACGAATATCGCAAGCATTCCGGGATCGCTTGGTGGCGGTAGCTGATGCACCATTTGCGGCCGCTTGCTGTGATAATATCTGAAGCGGCGGTATATGCGCCGCACAATCCAGATCAGGTCGATGCACAGATCGTCCAGCGCCCCGATCAGAAGCCAGATGGCGCTGAACAGCAGCAGCTCGCGCTGGGCACGTTCAAGAGTTGCAAAAAGCTCGCTCATGCAGACACAATTTCCCCACCGGCCACCCAGCAGCGCGCCGTCCATCCTGATAAAAAAGCCTGTTAGTTTTACCTCGGTTCAGCCGCTTCGAGCTGCATCCCGTTCATACCGCCGGTCCTTGCGCGTTCCGGCAACCATCACCCACAGGATCGGGATGCTCCAGAACGACAACATCGCATAATAAGCCTTGGGCACAATTTCAGGGATCAGCAGCGTTGCAACATGCGTGGCTACCGCCACTGTCTGAAAACCGACCGCCCAAATCGGCCAAAAACGGTTACTCTGCAGTGCCAGCGCCGCCAGCGAAATCAGGCACGCGGTGTCGACGGCAAATACTGCATAAGACGTGCTGGCCCAGGTTGGATCGAGCATTGCCCCCGCCGCCGTGAGTGCAGTTGCGCCGACGAATATTGCCGATCCTGCCCGTCCAGTACGCCCCCCCGCAACGCTGCCATAAACGACACAGAGCAGTAGCGCGAAAATAAAGGCCGCTTGCTTTATGTCCATGCCCGGCCCGTTCTCAGACCAGTTTCAAAGAACGGGCGCGGGCGACCAGCATCAGCCGTTTACGACCCGAAGACCGGCTGGCTGGAACAATGGTTCGGGGCCGACGCATCCGAAATTCACTTCCTGCAGGTTGCTATTGCGCTGGGCTATGGCAATCTCGCGGTGCGCCACGACAAAGCCCTTGCGGGCGTCCACAAGCATGGTCAGGCCTGCCGCAACACCTTCAATGGCGGCCTGAGTCCTGGCGGGGGGCGCGTCAGACGAGCGGCAAGTGTCGATCACCGAGATCGCCAGCGTGGCAACATCGGCCAATGCGTTGTCGATTGCCTGATGCGCCGAACGGATGTCAGACGCCAGTTGCTGCGCTGATTTGAAGTCAAAATTCACCACCGATAATCTCCCTGTTAGACCGGACAAAGCCGCGCAGCTACAAGGAGATCTATTCGAACAGCCGTAAAGTTCCCGTGAGGACGACAACGACAAATGCGATCACCAATGTGCTGAAAAAGGCAATGTTCAGCGATTGAACCAAAATTTCCTTCTTCGATAATTCATGTCTCTCGCCGCCGAGCGGCGGAACAGATATTAGCGAAGAAAATCTTGCGAATGCCTGTTCCGATCGGCCCGGAGGTAGGTTCTGGATATCGGCAAATCCGGCGGTCTCAAGCCGCCCCGCTTCGTATACCAATGGCTCGGATACCGCGCCGCGCTCCATTGCCGCAAAAATCTTGGCAGCGTCCTTGCGGCTTGCCGCACGCAGTTTTCGGCGCGCCGCGTCGAGTCGCTGGTCCACGGTGAAGGGTGAAATACCAAGTTTACGGGCGATTTCTTTCGATGTGTGATGGTTATCGACAAGCCGCAGACAGGCCTTTTGGCCTTCGGTCAATTCGGGTGCAGGCGGCAAATTCATTGCCGCTTTTCCTCCTTATCGTCATTTGTCATTTTGGTCCGGTCGGCCACCACATTTGCCCCTTGTTACAATGGTTAGCCGATGCAAATCCAACAACGCAAGAAATTTGCTGAGTCGTTCCGCCTAAGCTTGCCAGCTTTAATAGCACGGGCCATAGACGATGATGATGATGGAGCGCGGTAAACAGCGAAGCGGGCGTTCGGCGCTACGCACGTTTCTGGCGAGCGAGGCAGCTGGCGGAATATTGTTGATGGGCGCTGCTGCGCTGGCAATGATCGTTGCCAATTCGCCAGTTGCAGAAGATTATTTTCATTTCCTCCATGCCGTTACCGGGCCTGAATTGACTCCCAAATTGGGACCGATGACTGTTCATCTCTGGATCAATGACGGGTTGATGGCGATTTTCTTCATGCTCGTCGGGCTCGAGATAAAACGTGAATTTGTCGATGGACATTTGTCCACTTGGGCGGATCGGACATTGCCGGCAATCGCCGCAATAGCGGGTATGGCAGTCCCGGCAGCAATATATCTGGCAATCGCGGGCAGCGAACCGGCCCTTGTTCGCGGCTGGGCAATTCCTGCAGCAACGGATATTGCCTTTGCAATCGGTGTGCTCGCATTGCTCGGTAGCCGGGCGCCTGCATCGCTCAAATTGTTTCTGACAACTGTCGCAATTATCGATGACATGGGCGCGGTTGCCATCATCGCGTTGTTTTACACGGCCGAGCTAAAAGTAAGTGCGTTGGCAGCGGCGGCGATCATCTGGCTGGCCATGATGGCGTTGAACCGGTTCCGCGTGAACGCGTTGTGGCCCTATCTGATCCTCGCGGCCTTGCTGTGGCATGCGACGCTTTTATCTGGCGTTCATGCCACCATTGCAGGCGTGATGGCGGCATTTGCCATTCCATTTCGCCGGACAATCGCTGCACCCGATGCGGAAGATTCGGCGCTTCACCGGCTCGAACATGCACTTGCCAAGCCCGTTGCCTTTTTTATCGTACCGTTGTTCGGCTTCGCCAATGCAGGCGTTTCGCTGAATGGTGTCGGCCTGTCATCGCTGGCCGAACCATTACCGCTCGGAATCGCCCTTGGTCTTTTTCTTGGGAAGCAGCTCGGCATTTTCGGCAGCGTGTGGGCCGCAGTCAAATTCGGCCTTGCGGTCAGGCCCAAGGACGCGAGCTGGGCTCAAATATATGGCGTCGCATTATTGTGCGGCATCGGTTTTACGATGAGCCTGTTTATCGGCGGCCTCGCATTTACCGACCCGATGCAGGGCGATGCGGTGAAAATCGGCGTGTTGATGGGTTCGCTGTTGTCGGCGATTGCGGGATATCTGACGCTACGAACGGTCGCCAAAAAAACGACAAAGGCTGGAGAACAGACATGAATTGTCGCCAAATGATTGTCCTAGCAGCGTTGCTCGCGGTGGGATGCACCGCAACTGGCTCCGCCTTGCCCGATGTATCATCCTTGACGCCTTCTCCCGACATGGCGATCAGCGAAATTGCCGATGCATATATCAAGCTGACATTAGAAGCTGGCACGCATGAGGCCGAATATGTCGATGCCTATTACGGACCCGCCACGCTGCAAGCGGCAGCGAAAGCGAACCCGCGGCCGCTTGCCGATCTGATAACCGACGCGCGCGCCTTGACCGCTGCCGTTGATGCAGCGTTCCCAAGGATTTCGGCCGAGACCGACCGCCGCCGGGCATTGGCACTTCGCGGTATGCTGGTTGCTGCCGAAACACGGCTTCAGATGCTTCAGGGCAAGAAGTTCAGCTTTGACGATGAAGCCAGGGGCCAGTTCGCAACGGTGCCCGATCTGAAACCACTCAGCCACTATGATCCGGTCGTTGCCAGCCTTGAAAAGCAGATTCCTGGCGAAGGCAATCTCGCGGCGCGAGTCGATGCCTTTAACGAGCGGTATGTTATTCCGAAAGACCGTCTGCAAAGCGTGTTCGACGCCGCGATTGCCGAATGCAAAAAACGCACCGCAGAACATATCGCTTTGCCCGCCGGCGAAAATTTCACGATGGAATTTGTCACGGGCAAAACCTGGTCGGGCTATAATTATTACAAGGGCGGTTACAAAAGCCTGATCCAGGTCAATACCGACCTGCCGATCCGGATCAGCCGAGCGGTCGATCTGGGTTGCCATGAAGGCTATCCCGGACATCACGTTCTCAACCTTTTGGTCGAAGAGCGGCTGGCGCGTGGGAAAGGCTGGCATGAATATGAGGTCAACCCGCTCTACAGCCCGACCAGCGTGTTGTCCGAAGGCAGCGCGAATTTCGGCATCGATTTGGCCTTCCCGGGGCCGGAGCGTTTGAAGTTCGAACGCGATGTGCTCTATCCGCTGGCCCATCTCGACCCGAAAACCGCAGAAGCATATTGGAAGATGCAGCAAATGACCGACGCGTTGTCGGGTGCGCGGCTGACGATTGCAAAAATGTATCTCGACGGCGAAATCGACCGGGCAAAGGCGGTCGCGCTGACGCAGAAATATCTGTTGCTCTCGCCGGCGCGGGCCGAACAGTCGGTTGCCTTTACCGACCATTATCGCAGCTATGTTATCAATTATGGCTGGGGCAAGGATCTGGTGCAAAGCTATGTCGAACGCGGCAACCCGGACACCGCAACACGCTGGGTGCGAATGGAAAAGATACTGAGCGAGCCGACTTTGCCGACGGATTTATTGCCTTAGGCGAGATGCTCGCGAAACCAGTCGGTAAGTTCGTCTTCGGACAGTTCACCGGCGGCGAGGGCGATGAATGCGACGACCAGTTCGGCATCGCTCGCCACCAGCGCACCGCCGTTCAGGACCAGAAAGGTTTCGCTGACGACTGCGGCGGTTCGCTTGTTCCCGTCGATGAAAGGGTGATTGCGGGCAATGCCAAACGCATAAGCAGCAGCCAGTTCAGCCAAATCCGGTTTGCCATATTGCGCCAAATTTTGCGGGCGAACCATTGCACTTTCGAGCAAGCCCAAGTCGCGTACGCCTTCCCCGCCGCCATGTTCGGCAAGCTGTTCGGCATGGGCTGCCATCGCCACCTCAAGGGTGACCCAGATCCACGGCTGCGCCATTGACTGATCTATTTCGCCAGTTCGCGCAACGCTCGCTTGCGCCGTGCCATAACCTCGCGGGCAGCTTGCATTTGCGATTCAAACTCTGCGTCTTCGTCGAAACGTCGAAGCTTTACCGAATCATCGTCAGTTTCGGAAAAGGCGATGCTATCACCCAGCGAAACGCGCAGCTTGGCGAGTATCTCCTTAGGCAGGATCATGCCTGCGCTGTTTCCAACCTTGATGATTTTAAGCGGTCTGTTCATACTAGCGTTATAACGTCGGTACATCAGCTTGGCAAGACAGCTTCTGTAACCTGTACCGACTGGGAGATCATGTCGGCAGTGCCGAAGATCGTCATGAAGCTGATGTCAGTGGCGTCGCGGCCCACGGCGATCCGCACCAGATTTTCTTCGGGCGCAAGGCGGGTGGGGTCGACGAGGTGCCAACGGCCTTCAAGGTAGACTTCCACTACTGCATGGAAATCGGGCGGGTCAACGCCGAGGCCGTAGGCAGAGACCATCCGGGCGGGCACGTCGGCGGCGCGGGCGAAGGCGATCAGCAGATGCGCAAAATCGCGGCACACGCCGCGGCGCGAAATGAACGTGTCGGTCGCGGTCGCTCCGATGGGGGAAAAACCGGGTGCATATTCCACATTATCGTAAATCCACTCGGCCATTTGCAAAATCTGGCCGCCTTTGGTCGGTGCGTCGAAGCGCGTCGTAACGAAATTCTCGTGCCGGTCCGACGGGCAATAGCGGCTCGGCATCAGATATTCGATATAGGCGGGTGGCAGGTCTAAATGGGGCACAGTCCCGAGCCCGGCGATGTCGGTCGCGGCGCGATCGATCGCGACGGTGGCGGTGTAGCTGATGTCGATGCGCCCCGTCGCGTGCAGCCATGTCCGCCGTCCGAGACCGTCCATGCCTTCGATCGTCTTGAGCGGCGAACAGTCGCCCTTGACCTTCAGCAAGTCGGTGACCAGCCGCTGGTCGTCCATCGGAATGGCCTCGACGGCCAGCAGCACATCGGCGGCCTTTGGTAGATGATAATTGAGGATGGCGGTAATATCGACAGTATTCATGCGCCGCCCTTCGGCGATTTAAACGAGGGGCGCAAGCGATGGTTGGGCGTCTGCGTCAGGGCAGCGCAAACCTGACGGTGTTCTGATAATAAGACGCGAGTGGCTGGCCCTGCGCGTCCAGTGCGGGCGAAAAACGCGCCCGGCGCATCAGCGAACCGCATACGGCCTTGTCAAACTCTTTGGGCCGGGTCGTCGATTGGATGTGGCAGCTAACCGGGGTTCCATCCGCTCCGACGCTCATGCGGAATTCGACGATTGCAGGCTGCCCGACCGACAGCATTTTGAGCGGGTAATCGGACGCAACGACCCATTTTCCGGGAGGCGTCAGCGGTTGAACCGGGCGGCTCAATTGCTTGTGCTTTTCCACGTCGACGCCCCATGACGCCATCAGATTGTCGACGCACTGGTCAAGCGTTTCCAGCGGTTTACGCATTGGCCCGGTTTCAAGAATGACCGTGCGACGAAGCGGCTTGCCGATCACAAGCTCGCGGATTGCGGCTTCGCGTTCCCGACCCACAGGCGCGATATCGATCCAATCATCGTCCCGGCGATTTTCAATCTGCTTTTGCTCTTCCAGACTTGCAGAAGCCACCCGTGCCTGACTCTGAAAGACAAGCGCAGGATTATCTCCCAGATTGCCCTTATAAAATGCCAGCTGCTGCTCGCGTTCATCCGGTCCGAACTGCACCGTCGCCTCGCCATTCTGGACCGAGGTGCGAACCGGCCTGCCCGTGATGGTCATGCGAAAGCGCTCGCCGGGTCCATAGCGGTCGAAAATCGCGTAAACTTTTTCCTCGCCTTCGCCGAATTGCCGCATCAGGCGGCAGCGGTCTTCGGCATAATCAACGTTCCATGCCGAACTTTTTTTCAGCCGAAGCGGCGGTTGGGCAGCATGGGCCGCCGGAACGACAAGCGCAGAAATGATTGCAATCAAGACAAAAGAACGATGTGACATATCCGCAGTCCCCAGCTTTGAAAAAAGTCGATAAAAAAGGGCGTCCATCGCTGAACGCCCTTTAATATCTTTTGTTCAATCGCGGTCGATTTACAATTTTGCCACCAACTCCGGTACGATTGTAAACAAGTCGCCCACCAGTCCGATATCGGCCACCTGAAAGATCGGCGCGTCTTCATCCTTATTGATAGCAACGATGATTTTTGAATCCTTCATGCCCGCCAGATGCTGGATCGCGCCGGAGATGCCGACGGCGATATAGACTTCGGGGGCGACGATCTTGCCGGTTTGGCCGACCTGATAATCGTTGGGGACGAAGCCAGCGTCGACCGCCGCGCGGCTGGCGCCGACGCCAGCGCCGAGCTTGTCAGCCAGAGGCAATATCGTCGCCGAAAAGGTGTCGGCGTCTTTTAGCGCGCGACCGCCCGAGACGATGATCTTCGCGCTGGTAAGTTCGGGGCGTTCCTGCTTGGCGATTTCGCTGCCGACGAAGCTGGAGATGCCCGCATCGCCAGCGCCCGAAACCGCTTCGATTGATGCCGAGCCGCCAGTGGCTTCGGCCTTGGCAAAAGCGGTGCCGCGAACGGTGATGACCTTCTTGGCGTCGGACGATTGCACCGTGGCAATTGCGTTGCCCGCGTAAATCGGCCGGGTGAAGGTGTCGGCGCTTTCGACCGACAGGATATCCGAGATCTGCATCACGTCGAGCAAGGCAGCAACGCGAGGGGCGATGTTCTTGCCGTGGCTGGTCGCCGGGAAGACGAACGCGTCATGATGGTCGGCCATGCCAGCGATCAGTGGCGCGACATTTTCAGCTAGCTGATTGACGTAGGCCACATCATCGGCGACATGGACCTTGGTCACACCAGCTATCTTTGCAGCTGCCTCGGCAACCGCGCCACAACCCGAACCTGCCACCAGCGCATGGACCTCACCCAATTTGCCCGCAGCGGTCACCGCAGCCAAAGTTGCGTCCTTCATCGACGCATTGTCATGTTCTACAAAAACGAGGACGCTCATGCGACTACTC
>CALRMO020000090.1:0-10714 GCA_943369235.1 Sphingomonas paucimobilis | reverse complement strand
TTCAAGACACCGACATCTTCGGCTGGTACAAGTTCGGAATCGAGGACGGTAAAGCAGAATCCGGCAGCGATCAAAAACGCAATCACGCCCAACAGGCTTAGCAGCGGCTTGGCAATCACTCGGGTAAGGAGACGGCTGTATCGCTCCTCAATCCTTGCAAATCGGGAATCTACCCACTTCGCCAATCGGCCCCGTTCTTCATGGCGCAGCAATTTGGAGCAGAGCATTGGCGCCAAACTCAGCGCGACAAAACCCGAAAAGGCGATAGCGGCGATCATCGCTGCAGCCAGCTCCCGGAACAGCAGACCGGTCTGACCAGCGAGAAACATGACGGGCACGAAAACAGCGCATACGACGATGGTTGTAGAAACGACCGCAAAAGCAACCTGTCTTGTGCCGGTCACTGCCGCACTCAGCGGAGGCTCGCCCTGCTCGATCCGGTGATAGACATTTTCCAGAACGACAATCGCGTCATCGACCACCAGCCCGATGGCCAAAACGAGCGCCAGCAAGGTTAAAAGATTGATCGAAAATCCAAACAGCCACAGCACGGCGAATGTAGCCAAAAGGCAAATTGGTACGGTGATTGCCGGAATGATCGTGGCGCGCCAACTGCCCAGAAACAGGTAGATGACCAGCACCACCAGCACGGCCGCCTCGGCCAATGTTACCCAAACACCATCAATGGCGCGGCTGATAAACTGCGAGTCGTCGGAGCCAACGGTAATCGTCATGCCCTGGGGCAGCGTGGGCGCTATATCCTGGGCCAGTTTCTTTGCGCTTTCAGCGACCGCAAGCGTATTCGCCCCCGATTGCCGAACGATGCCCAATCCGACCGCCGACGCCCCATTCAGCCGAAACGCCGAATACGGATTTTCCGCGCCCGTTTCGACCCTGGCGACATCGCCCAGCCTTACCAGATAGCCCTGATCGCCGCGCGATACGACAAGCTGTCGAAACTGCTCTTCATTGGCAAAGGGACGAGCCACCCGCAGCGTGATATTCTGGTCCGACGATTCAAGCCGGCCTGCCGGCAACTCGACATTTTGTTCGCGAAGCGCAGTTTCAATATCTGCAGGCGTCAGCCCGAGCGCGGCAAGTCGGTCGGGTTGGAGCCAGACCCGCATCGACGGTCGCGCTTCGCCGCCCACAAAGACGCGCGCAACGCCGTCGATCGCTGAAAACCGATCAACCAGGTTGCGGTCGACATAGTCGCTCAGCTCAAGCCGGGACCAGCCCGGTTTGGAGACGACGAGGAACAGGATCGGCGATGCGTCCGCGTCTACCTTGCGGACTTCGGGAGCAAATACTTCTTCGGGCAGATCGTCTATCGCCCCGCCAACCCGGTCCCGAACATCGTTGGCGGCGCTGTCTACCGACCGGCCGGGTGCAAATTCGATGGTGATTTGCGACTGACCGTCACGTGATCGCGAGGTCAATGTCTGTATGCCTTCGATTCCGGCAAGCGCGTTTTCGAGGACTTGTGTGACGCGTGTCTCTACGACTGTCGCTGCTGCGCCTGTGTAGGTTGTATCCACAGAAACAATAGGCGGTTCTGTATCGGGATATTCGCGCACCGACAGACTCAGAAACCCGACAATCCCGACAAGAACCATCAGGATGGCCAAAACCGCAGCAAAAACCGGGCGGCGTACCGAAAGATCGGAAATGGTCATATCAGCGGATCATTGACGGGCTTTTGCCGGCCCACCGCCTGCCGGACCCCTGCCGGTTCGCACCTTCGCACCGTCCGACAGCTTCACGACTCCTTCGGTAACGATCCGGTCGCCTGCCTGAAGCCCCTCGACAATTTCCACAAGGTTGCCATCGCGGCCGCCCGTCTTGACCGGCAAACGCTTGGCTTTCTGGTCCGGACCGATGACGTATACGAAACTGCTGTCGCCTTCGCGGACAAGTGAGAGTTCGGGAACGGCGGGCGCTGTTCGTGCCTTGGACTCAATCGTCACCGACAGTAGCATGCCGGGCTTAAGCATTCCGTTCCGGTTGGGCAGCACCGCGCGCAAGGTCGCCGTGCGGGTTTGCGGGTTGATGACCGGATCAATCGCCAGAATCGTCCCCGTCGCAACATAGTCCGGGAACGCCGCGGCTTTGGCGGTTACGGTCTGGCCGGTCCGCACATTCGCGAGCATCGTTTCGGGAACGGTAAAATCCAGCTTGATTGAGCTAAGATCGCTGACCGTGGCAATTTCATCACCTGCAGATACCACAGCGCCAATCGAAATCCGCCGAAGCGAAACCTGTCCGGAAAACGGTGCGCGGACGACCCTGTCGCCGATTGAGGCATTGGCTTCATTTGCTGCGGCCCTTGCAGAGGCGGTATTTGCCGTTTGCGCATCGAGGCTCGCATTTGTTGCAAAGCCTCGCCGATGAAGTTCGGTCACCCGCGCCAATTGTTGTTCGGCTTCACGCACTCTCGCCTGCGCGCTGGCGAGCGATGCTGTCTCCTGACCTTGTGCCAGTACCGCCAGCATTTGGCCCCGCTGAACAAAGTCGCCATCGGAAAAACCTAAACGCGTTATCCGCTCGGTCACGGGAGCGCGCACCGAAACCTGTTCGTTGGCATTCGCCGTACCGACCGCGATATAGCGGTCGACGAACTCGTGCGGGACGGCAGCAGATACCGTTACAAGCGGGGCAGGGCGGTCACGCTTCTCTTCGCCACTCCCACAGGCGGATAAGCTCAAAATGAGAAGAAAAGCTGTTTTTTTGTACATTTACCACCAGGAGGGGATCGGATTAGCAGGGTAACGCGATGCCGTAGTTTTTGGTCCTTGAACACAAAAATCCCACATGATTGAAAATATCGATTAAATCGTTTTCCGCCGGTCGTGCGAGCGCGATCCTCACGGAACAATCCGACTTTTCGGCTGTTTTCAGGCCGCTCGGTCCATTCGGCGCGAGAAGGGGGATTGGCACTGCATGATGGTGGGGCTGACGTACGTATCGGATAAAGACCCGGGCATAGTCCGAATAAAACGTGGCAAAGGGTTTCGATATCTTGATGCCAAAGGCAAGGTCATCAGCCGTACCGAGGAGCTACAGCGGATAAAGGCCCTCGCTGTGCCGCCAGCGTACAAAAATGTATGGATCTGCGCGGATCCTTATGGTCATATCCAGGCTACCGGCCTCGACGATGCAAATCGCAAACAATATCGCTATCATCCCGACTGGACGGAATTTCGGAGCGAGGCAAAGTTCGACAAACTTGCCGAATTCGGCGCCAAGCTTCCCAGATTGCGCCGCCGCGTCGATACTATTCTTGCAGAAGCCAGGCGAGACGAGGTTTTTTCCAAGGAAGTCGCAATCGCCAGCCTGGTGAGATTGCTCGACCATACCGCAATGCGTATCGGCGGTCGCTCGAAAGCCAGCCAAGGCGCGACGACGCTTACCCTTCGAAACATCAGCTATGGGAAAGGCAGCCTTAAACTCCGGTTCGTGGCAAAGGGCGGCAAGAAGGTGCAGACCACCGTGAGCGACAAGCGGCTGCAACGCATTTTGGAGAAGATTCACGATTTGCCCGGGAAACGGTTGTTTCAGTATATTGGTAGTGACGGGGCTATCCACCCTTTGGATAGCAGCGACGTAAATGGCTGGCTGAAGCAGACGGCTGCAATGGACGATATCAGCGCCAAGATGTTCCGGACATGGCATGGCAGCGCCGCTGCCCTGCAGGCGGTGCGGTCGGCAAAGGCGGCGTCGATTAAGGTAGCTTGCGAAGCGGCGGCCGAAATCTTGTGCAATACGCCAGCCATTGCCCGAAAGAGCTATGTTCACCCAGTAATATTCGAGCTTTTGCAACAAAAGGACATAGCCGAATTTTTGCAGCAACTTCCTACTATCTCGACACGGGGGCTGACGGCGGATGAGCGTCGGCTGATGGCGTTGCTTTTACACAGACCGCAAACGTAAAGCCGACCGGATACGCAACATCCGGTCCAGCCGCGCGTTATTCAGCTGGGCGTTCTCGCCCGAACAGAATCGCCAGATGAAAAGGAATATGAAATGCTGCCCGATCCCGATCCCAAGCCGAACCAGGCACCCAATGAAGTTCCGGGCACAACGCCCGACGAAGTGACGCCCGACCAGGGCGACACCGATTATCCCGGCACAATTCCCGGCCAGTCGCCGGTCGATCCCCAGCCGGAAGTTTGAACGGCCAACAAAAAAGCTGCGGCACGATGTCATGCCGCAGCTTAATTTTTAAGTAGCCAGAACAGTTAGCCAGCCGTTCCGGGATTAAACGAGGGCGGGTCGCTTGCAGGGAAGGATGCGTCGGACATGTCGTCGATGTCTTCCCAGTCGTCGCCAGGATGGTCGCGCATGGAATCGGCACCCGCATGTCGGGTCTGGTCGAAATTCTCATAGTCGGTTTCATCATCAGCATAAGCCGCCGAAAAATCGTCGCGCCATTCCTTGGCTTTCGGTAGCCACTGGTGACGCGATGCGTATAGGCCTGCACCGACGGCTACGCCCACTCCGACGACCGACATGACTGTCGCGAGCCATGGCGGGGCGTCGGAGCTACCGCGTTGTCTCTGCGAGTCCGATCTGGATTTCGACGCGCTGCTGCCTTGTGTTGGACGGCGCCGTGCCGCGTTTGCGGGACGGCTATCAGTCGCTTTTGCTTTCTTCGATGAAGTCTCGGTTGCCATTACATCCTCACAATCCTGTTTTGTCGCACGGAATTATGCGCTCGTTGGCAAACACGAGGCTTGCATCAAGGTTCCGGATCCAAGCCCGAAACGCTTTCACCGCCATGGTATGCAAGGTCAACGGAACCAAATCGAACGAATGGTGTTTTCTTCGCACTCTGAAAGGGAGAACAACATGAATATCATAATCATATTGATTGTCGGCGGCATATTGGGCTGGCTCGCCAGCATCGTAATGCGGACCGACGGTCAGCAAGGCATTTTTCTGAATGTCGTGGTCGGAATTATCGGAGCCTTGCTCGCAGGCTTCATCATTACGCCACTCATCGGCGGTGCGCCGATAACAAGCGGTTCGTTCGACATTATGTCGTTGCTTGCGTCGTTCCTTGGCGCGGTAGTTCTGCTTGCTATCGTCAACCTGTTTCGTCGCGGACGCGTCCGCTAAACACTGGAAGGGAAGATTATGAAAAAGACATTATTTGCGCTCGCTGCTTCGGCGTCGTTGCTCACCTTGGGCGCTTGCGACAGCCCCAAGGAAAATGCGCAGGAAGATCAGGCAGATGCCGTTCGGGATAATGCCGAAGTCAAGGCTGACGCCATGGAAGAAAAGGCTGACGCTTCCGATAGCACTGTCGACGGTGTAGACTCGGCGACCGAGAATAAAATAGAAGACGACGCTCAAGCAGTTCGCGAGCAGGGCGAAGCCAAAGCGGATGCGATGGAAGACAAAGCCGACGCAACCGACAAATAAGTCTAACTCGGCTTAAGCCAAACGAAAAACCCGTCTTCACGTTGAAGGCGGGTTTTTCATTTACACGACGGCATCGTACAAATGATGCAAATAGTTCGGGTTGAATAACGCGAGTTTTTTCAGGCCGTTTAAATCGCTTACCTTCAAAGTGCCACGCTGGATTGTCGCCAGGCCCGTGGCATTGAGTTCTTTCACAGTCCGGCTGACATGCGGCTGGGTCATTCCCAATGCATCGGCAATGTCCGATTGCGTCAGGGGAAAGCGGCACAGGTTGTTTTCAGCCAGCCCGACCATTTTTAGCCGCAGGAACAGCTCACATGCGAGGTGGGCAAGGCTTTCCAATGCATTGCGCTGCCCGACCGATACCAGCCATTCGCGCTGGATCGATGCCGTCAGCAAACTGTCCCACCACAATGCGCGCAACACGCGCGGATGATTGTCGCCGAGCTCCTCGAACGCTTTGGGGCTGATTTTCGCATATTGCATCGACGTCAGCGCCCCAATCGAATGATCCATCGCATCCAGAATATAGACATGAAGGTCGGCCAGGTCTCCGGGCACGAAAAAAGCAAGTATTTGCCGTCGACCGTCCTCAAGCGTTTTGTATCGGCACGCCCAGCCATCGACCACGACGTTGACGGTTCGCGGGTCTTCGCCTTCGCTGATCATATCATGGCCACGCGGGATTTCGATAATCCGGTGCGTGGTCAGTTCTTCGATGGCCTCTTCACCGGCAGTCGTCAGGCGATTAAACGCATTCAGTTTTCGAATAAGGAATTTGCCCGACACGTGCGTTATTCATCCTCAACATAGGGGTGGCTGGTTCCAGGCTGCATCAGGCATAATCCGGATCGATGCGGCTCTGCAAATGAAGAATGAGTGCCGCATAAACCCGCCAGTCTCATCAGGCGGTACTGGCGGGCAGGGGCGTTTTTTCTTTTAGCGGAAAGGTCAGGCTAACGCGCGTGCCTCGACCGACCTCACTTTCGACATTGAAACGGCCCTCCACTTGTGAGGCGAACGCATTCATCAGTTCGGTACCCATTTGCCCGCTGGCACCGGCCGTTTGGAAGCCACGACCATTATCGGTAATCGTCATACTCGCCTCAGCGCCATTGCGACTGAATTCCACGGTGATCGTACCCGCGGTATCGGGAGGAAATGCATGTCGGTAGGCGTTGGTCACTGCTTCCACCACAAACAGTGCCAATGGCACGGCCAAGTCGATGTGTACTGGAATGGTCTGGGTCGCAGCCTTAAGGTCTACCCGGGTTGACGTCTTGTTGGCTGTTCGCAGCTGCGCGCACAGTTCATCGACCAGCCCGTCGATAAGAACATGACCCTGCTTGTTTTCAGTATCTTGCTCGTACAAAAGCCGGTGGATCAAAGCGAGCGCCGAAATTCGCGCGCGGGTCTGCGCCAATACCAGCTTTGCTCCGGCTTCTTCGACCCGGCTGGACTGCAACGTCAGCAAGCTGGTTATGATTTGAAGGTTATTCTTGACGCGGTGATGAACCTCGCGCGTCAATTCGGTCTTGGCATCGAGCGCGGTCGTGAGGTCGCGACTGCGTTTGTCGATAACCTCCGCCATCGCGTGCAGGTCTGCGCTCAGCTCGGCAATTTCGAGCGGTGCATGACCGAACTTTTCGCGGTCGCCGGTATATTCGCCCTTTGAAAACCTGTTGGCGACGCGTCCAAGATCTTTAAGCCACCGCACCACGAGCCGGTTGGTACCAAACCAGATCGCAAGCGAAGCGAGGAAAATCGAAACAAGTGGCAGCAAGATACTGATGCGAACCTGCGAAACGGCAGTCGACATCAATAATTTTGTCGGCTCTGCATATAACAGAAACAGCTCGTCACTATACAATCGCACCGCGCTGTACATCCAGGTACCTGATGCTGATTTGCCGATTTTTCCAATCCCGGGCTTTAAGGACATATCCGGCTTAAACTGCAGTGGCTTTCTGCCTTCAGCGACAATTCCGCCCTCAGCGGTTACAATCGCAACGCTCCCCATCCGGGCTTCTGGAGCGTTCAACAACAGCTTTCGCAGTTGTTCGACATCGATACCAGCGGTAAGCGCGCCGTCCTGATTGCCCTCACTGTCCCGCAGCGGCAACATCATGATCAATATCTGCCGTCTGGAAATATCCCCAAGCACTGGCGACTTAAACAACGTCAGCCGGTCTGCTCTTATTCCATTTTGCCACCAATTATACTTCGCAAAATTGATGCTTGCCGGATGAGGCAGCACCGAACACCGGACGGTTCCTTTTGCGTCAGACCTGACGAAGTTTGTAATCGGACGATAATCGCGCAGGCCGGTAGCAAGCGCGTCGTCGCAGTCGCTGGTCATATTCCGGACATCGGTATTGCCGGCGACAGTCATCAGAAGATGTTGCGCGATGACAAATGCGTCGCGCTCGCGTTCGGCCACCGCGCGTGCATTGGCTTCGAGACGGCTAACGGCTAGATTACGGGTATTTTCCAGAGTCGCGAAACCCTGAATTGCACTGACCACGACAACGGGAAACAAAGCTGCGAGCACGACCAAGATCAACCCCTGGCGCAACGTTAGCTGTCTAAAAAACGGCAACAGATTTCCCCCGACCGCGCTACCGCGCTATCTTGTTATGCCAATTTGTGCCTTGGTTTCGCTTTTGGAACTTGGCATTTTCGATTTGCCAGCATTTTTGTTCTCAAATTCGTCGTCATCCGGTCCGTTAATCAAAGCAGCCAGAGCGACCCGGCCGCGCGCAAGCCGACTTTTCACTGTGCCGATTGCACAGCCTGTAATTTCCGCCGCTTCTTCGTAGCTGGCACCGCCAGCGCCAACCAGCAGCAATATTTCGCGCTGCTCCGTCGGCAGCTTTTGCAAGGCTTTTTCGACGTCGGAGATGTGGATGTGATGCTGCTGCGGGGCCGCCTCTACCAGCAACCGTTCGGCCGCTTCGGGATCCCAGCTCGTCATCCGCGAGTTTTTCCGCATCGTCGTATAAAACTGATTGCGCAAGATCATGAAAATCCATGCACGAAAATTGGTGCCTGGCGTAAAACTCGCATGTGCTGCCCAGGCACGCATCATGGCATCCTGAGCCAAATCGTCCGCCAACTCGCGATTGCCGCAAAGACCGCGGGCAAAGGCGCGCAATGACGGAATTATCGCTGTCAATTGATCGCGAAATTCCTTTGACGCTGGCTCGGATTCTGACGCTTGGGACATAACTTCCGCCGTCACGAGCGATCTTTCCGGGCGGACATTTTTTTGTCGATTTTGTCGAGCAGATCCATGAAATCGGCCGGGATAGGTTCGCTGGCGATATCGTCGTGCATTTGCCGCAGTGCAGCTGTTATGGGATCCAGTTGGCTGTTCACGCCGCGCATTGCCGTCTCCCCACGATTGCTCTTATATTTGGCCATTGACCCCCACCCCGTCCCAGAAACGCTATTCACTACGGAAACGCCATGATTTGACAAATTTTCCATGGCCTACCACTAATTTTTTCGCTGATGAATGTATTTTGGCATGTGCCGATAAGCCAAGGAACGCAAAATTGTTCCCAGAGCGGAACAAAAAAGGCGTTTGTGCGTATAGTTAGGCTAGCAAAGGGAGTGATCATGTCATTTAGCCAACAATTGGCATCGGAATTGCCGTATCTGCGACGGTATGCGCGTGCACTAACGGGTTCACAAAAACTTGGTGACGCCGCAGTAAGGGAAACATTGGAAGCGCTGCTGGAAGCGCCGGATGAGTGGGACGAAAGTCTGCCCGTAAAGGTTGAGCTATTTCGGCTTTTTCACCGGATTTGGAACAGCGATATGATTGGACCGTTGGAAACAACTGGTCGCAGCGGGGTTATCGCGACTTTTTCGGTGCAGCGTCGGCAAAGTTTACTGCTGACAACTGTCGAAGGCTTCAGCACCGACGACGTGGCCGCTATATTGGGCGTGACGTCGGATGACGTGCGCGATGATGTAAATGCAGCGCGACATTCTATTGAGGACGCGCTTTCGGCCAAGGTCCTGATAATCGAAGATGAGTCTATTATCGCGCTGCATATCAAGCAAATCGTTGAAGAGTTGGGGCATGAGGTCATGGCGATCGTTCGTACCCACAGCGAGGCGGTTGCGACGGCGAGGGAGGAAATGCCCGAGCTCGTGCTTGCCGACATCAGCCTCGCCGACGGATCGAGCGGCATTGATGCCGTGAAAGAAATCCTCGCGGAACAGTCGGTGCCAGTGATCTTTATTACCGCCTTTCCCGAGCGGCTACTGACGGGAGAGCGCCCCGAGCCTACATATCTCATTACAAAGCCGTTCGAGCCGGAAACGGTAATTGCGACTATTGGTCAGGTGCTTTTGATGCATCGCGATCAGGATTCGCTTAATGCAGAGGCGGCTTGAATTTTTTGTGGAACATAATTTCGGCTTCTGCGTTTGAAAATTGTGACGACTGTTGAAATTACCTAACCCCGAGCTGGTGCCCCCCTGAAACCAGCTCAGCTAACACCCCGGCCTGAGCCGGGGTGTTTTTTTTGGCTTAACGAAAAGGTGGATATGAATGAGGAACGGAATAATCGGGCGCGCCAATTTCGCATCAACTAAGCGCGCAACCGGGTCTGCGCAATGTCAGGTTAATCCGTATCTGCCATATACCTGAAGCATATCTATAGCCAACAATGTGCTGATATAGTGATAAATTGCCTGTGTGAAAATATTCCCGTGAATGGGGAAAGGCCAGAACTTTTTAATGCTTCATCGTAAAACCGAACAAGGCGCAAAGCCCTCCATAGACTATTGGCAATCGCCGGCATTTATTGACAATTTGGTTGGCGATAATCTGGAAGACACACCGAGTGCTGATGAGTTTGCTTTGCTCGCCAATTATATTCCTACTTTATGCTGGATGGCGCGCAGCGACGGAGATATTTTTTGGTACAATAAACGCTGGCATGAATATTGTGGTTCGACGCCTGCAGCAATAGTCGGATGCGGATGGCACGATGTGCAGGATCCGGACGAAATGCCGCGCGTTAAGGATCAATGGAGTAGGTCGATTGATACGGGTGCGCCGTTTGAAATAAACTGTCTCTTGCGCTCATCTGACGGTATATACCGGAGCTTCCTGACGCGTGTCGTACCGGTTTTTAATGGGGACGGCGACCTCGTGCGCTGGCTTGGAACCAACACCGAAGTTGAGAGCCAGTTGAGCGCGGATGCTGCGCTTGCGGCTAGCGAAGCAAAATTCCGTACCCTCACCGACGCCATGCCGCAGATGGTATGGTCA
>CALRMO020000089.1:0-10757 GCA_943369235.1 Sphingomonas paucimobilis | reverse complement strand
CCGAAAACTGCCGCAATACGTTTAGCGAAAATTTCCGGTCGAGCAACCAGCGAAGCACATCGATATCGAACAGATTCCATCGCTCGGTCGACTGGATTGTGGTGCCTTTGCGCGGGCGCGCCGTCAACAATCCCTTGGCGCCAAGCATCTTCACCGCTTCGCGGACGACCGACCTGCTTACGTCATATTGCTTGGCAAGTTCGGCTTCGGTCGGGAAAATCTGATTGTCATATTGTCCCGTGACGATGGCCTTGCCCAACATATCGAGCATCCCATAGGTCAGGTTTCGACCCATAGCCGACGACATATTCAATCCGGTTTGCTCAATCACCTGTTTGCCCCCCAGCCGATAGCCAACAGGCATACGTCCGATGGCAAAAAGTGCTAGCGGGAAAATTAGTCAAAATCTTCTCCAATTTCCCGTTTTCCCACAAGAAAACAATCGGCAGCAATCCGCAACGGCTCGCGATCGATCAAACTTCCGCCGTTTTTAACGACTTTGGCAAATTCGCGATATATTGCCCGATATTCATCATGCGGGGGAAGCGGCTGCTCCTCGCCGTCGATGGTCAACTTAGCTCCGCCTTCCATTAGGTCGACAAGCTTGCCCGATACGGTTTCGATCCGGATTGACCATTGCTCGGGCTCGCCGCCACGCCAGTCCATTTTGGCAACATGATTGTCGCCATGGAAGACAATTTCCGCTGCAATCGGCGCTTGCCGGTTGGCGGGAAAAACCAATGTTGCATCACTTACAAGCAGGGGTTCATCGATGATGCGTGTCGCGATCGAAAGCCCGTTAATGCCAGGGTCGAACACACCGAAGCCGCCCGGCTTCCAAATCCATTCCTGCCCGGCATGATATTTGCGGACGTCTTCACACCAGACCATCGAGAGCGATTTTATCGGCTCATTTTTCAAAGCCTCAGTAGCTGCATCGACCCCAGCCGCATATTGCGAATGCCACGCCGTGAACAGTACGACATTGTGCGCCTCGGCCAGCACGACAAGTTCGTCGAGCTCGCCAGTGGTCCCCGTCGGTGGCTTTTCCAGAAGAGTCGGGAGGCCTGCCGCAATCGTCTCTTTCGCAATGTTGAAGCGCGGCTCGGGCGGGGTGCAGATCGCGACTGCATCTATGCCATTGGGCATCTCGTCCAAAAGCTCGTCCAGCGAAGCATAGGACGCGACTGGCGCGTCGGCCAGCGGACTGTGCGACACAATCGCCGCCAGCTCGAAATCCGGGCTTGCCGTAATAGCCGGGAGATGTTCGTCCCTTGCAATCTTGCCGAAGCCGATAAGCGCAATGCGAATAGTCATCGGGCCGCTCGTTCTTTCAGTGCGCGTACGAACCGGACAGCTTTTGCCGATACCTCGTCCGCCGACTGACCCGGGCGATAGAGTGCACCCCCAAGTCCGAACCCGTCGGCCCCGGCCGACCGCCAGGCAGCTACATCGTCCGCAGTCACCCCGCCGACGACCAACAGCGGAACATGGCGCGGGAGCACGGCGCGTTGCGCCTTGACGACGGCCGGGGTAGCGGCCTCGGCCGGAAACAACTTGATCGCATGGGCACCGGCCTCGATTGCGGCAAACGCCTCGGTCGGCGTGAAATAGCCGGGCGCAGATATCATGCCTGCCCCTACGGTCGCCGCTATGACTTTGCCATTGCTGTTGGGCGACACGATCATTTGGCCCCCGGCCTGTGCCACCGATTCCACCTCGGCGACGCTGAGCACTGTGCCTGCCCCTATCAGCGCAGCTTCGCCAAACTCGCTCGCCAGCCGCCGGATGCTCTCAAACGGTTCCGGCGAATTGAGCGGGACTTCGATTATGCAAATGCCCGCAGCGATCAAAGCTCGACCAACGTCCACGACCTCAGCAGGCGTTACCCCGCGCAAAATAGCGATGACGGGGCACTCGGCGAGATAGGCTGCAAAGCTTTCTTCAATCCTGGTCACATCGGTGATCCCGTCTCAACATGTCTGATAATCGAGCGGATACCCGCGAGAAAGGAAACATGGCCATCGATGACGTCAGCTTCGATTCCGGCTTTCCCGATTGCACTGGCATACAGGCCGCACAGATCCGATCGCCCGACTACGGCAATTTTTTCGCCGGCAAGCGCGTATGACAGACCGGCCCGGACATCGGATCCTATGAGCAAGCCGCTGGCGAACGAGGCATCGGGGGTCGGGTCTTGATCAAGCAAATAGCGCGCACGAATTCCGAACAACGCCGATAGCAATGATGAGTCGCTTGCCGACGCTTCAACCCCGGCAGCAAAGGATTCGTCGTCGCTGACTTCGCCTGTCATTTGCGCGGCCAATATGCTGTGGTGCTGAAGCAGGCTGAACAGTTCGCCGGTCATCATCGTCTGAAAACCTTGAATGGCGCCGTCGGTCATTCTTATCCATTTTGCGTGAGTCCCCGGATGGCAGATCAGCGCGTCGCGTGAAACAAGGCCCGCATCCAAAGCCCCCAGTGCCTGCACCTCTTCCCCACGCATGACATCGGCATGCCCTTTGATCTGGCTTACACCGGGTATGATTCCCGTTCGGGCATCGATCCACAGAATATTGTCCGCCAGACATTTCGGACTTGCCGGACAGGACACATAGGGCACCTGTCGCCAGCCCTTGTCAGATCCCACCATCCCCGCCAACAGCATTGGGTGGTCGCCCAGTTTTTCGTGGATTTCCGCCGCTGCTTTCTTGAAACCGCCGCCGGGTACGGACATCAATCCCATCTCGTCGGCAAAATCGGCAACGACCTCGCCGTCGGCATTGACGAGCCACGCGCGGCGGTTCGTTGTGCCCCAATCGACAGCGATGTAATTCGCGCGCCACATGCATATTGCTCCGCCAGAAACAGACGACCCGGGCCGGACACCATGCTATAGGCCTGCGCCGACTATATGTTGCATTGTATGTATTATCATATAAATGTGCAATGCACTGTCGATGATAAAAAAAACCGAGCCTTCCTCATGAAAATTACGCGAATCGAAACCTTCCATGTCCCGCCCCGCTGGCTGTTCGTCCGGATCGAGGCAAGCGACGGCAGTGTCGGCTGGGGCGAAGCCAGCCTTGAAGGCCACGCCGAGGCGGTTGACGGCGCGCTTGATGCACTGCGCGACAGGTTCATCGGTGCCGATCCACGCCAGATTGAGGATATCTGGCAAGTCGGCTATCGCGGCGGCTTTTACCGGGGCGGTCCGGTACTGATGTCGGCGATCGCCGGGCTGGATCAGGCCTTATGGGATTTGAAAGGAAAGGCCAATGGATTGCCGGCCTGGGAAATGCTCGGCGGGCGCGTTCGGGACAAGATCCGGGCTTATGCGTGGATCGGCGGCGACCGGCCCGACGACATTGCGGCGGCGGCCAAGCTTCGCCACAGTCAGGGATTTTCTGCCGTCAAAATGAACGCCACGTCGGAAATCGACTATCTTGTCGCGCCAAAGCTCGATGAAGTGGTTGAACGGGTCCAGGCGGCTCAGGCCGAAGGCCTCGACGTCGGGGTCGATTTCCACGGACGTGTGCATCGCCCGATGGCCAAACAGCTTGCAAAATTGCTGGAGCCACTCGGCCTCCTGTTTATCGAAGAACCGATCCTGTCGGAAAACCCGGAAGCGCTCGCTCAGCTCGCTGGTCTGGTCAGTACCCCGATTGCGGTCGGCGAACGGCTCTATTCGCGCTGGGACTTCAAACCGTTTCTGGCGAGCGGCGCGGTCGATATCATCCAACCCGACCTCAGCCATGCGGGCGGCCTGACCGAGTGCCGCAAGATCGCCGCAATGGCCGAAAGCTACGATGTTGCAGTGGCCCCGCACTGTCCGCTTGGCCCGTTGGCGCTTGGTGCCTGCCTTCAACTGGCTGGCTGCACACCCAATGTCATCATCCAGGAAATGTCGCTCGGCATCCACTACAACGCGACGCACGACCTGCACAGTTTCTGCCTTAATCCCGAAGTGCTGACGCCCGTCGATGGCTATCTCCCTATCCCTGAGGGTGCGGGCCTCGGCGTCGAAATCGACGAAGACAAAGTGCGCGAAGCCGACAAAAACCGCCATCGCTGGCGCAATCCGGTCTGGCGCCACGCCGATGGCAGCGTGGCAGAATGGTAACAGTCCCGACGCCAAATTCACTTCTATAGGATAAATCATACAAATATCTTGATTGGCATTTTCAGGCCGTTTATACATTGCGTTTCCGAACCGTGAATGCGGTCGTTTATTGAGGGGATGGACATATGGGTATCAAGACGATCGCTCGCTGCACGGCTTCATTGGCTGCGCTTTCAATGTTTGCAACGACGGCTGTGGCGCAGGACGCCGCGCCCGAACAGCCCGCTGCCGAAACCGAAGAAGATGCCATTGTCGTTACCGGCATCCGTGGATCGCTTCAGTCTATCCAGAATATCCGGCGCAATTCCGAGCAGATTATCGATGCCGTCGTCGCCGAGGATATCGGCAAATTACCCGATCTCAACACCGCGCAGACGGCGGCTCGCATTCCGGGCGTTCAGGTATACCGTCAGGGCGGTGAAGCGCAAAACGTCCTTGTACGCGGCCTGCCGAACTTCACCACGACCTATAACGGTCGTGAAATTTTCACCGCAGAAACCCGCGTCGTCGCGCTTCAGGACTTCCCGTCGTCGAACGTCGCGGCTCTCGAAGTGTTCAAGACATCGAGCGCCGATCTGGTCGAACCCGGCCTTGCCGGCCTCATCAACGTGCGCTCGCGCCAGCCGTTCGATTTTACCGACGGGCAGATCGCCGGATCGGTCTGGGGCCTTTACACGCGACAGGGCGACAAGATATCGCCCAATTTCAACCTGCTCGCGACCAAGCGCTGGGCCGTCGGCGATGGCGAGCTCGGCCTTTTGGTGAATGCCTCGCGCACCGAAATGACCTATCTCGATGCAGAAACATCGAATACCGATTTTCTCCAGACGTTCACGTCGGCTGGCGGCGTGTTGACGGCTAATCCGGCCATCGGCACCGCAGCGCGGTTTCCAGACATTCAGCGCCTGTTTTACCGGTCGGGTAATCGGGTGCGGCCATCAATCAACGCTGCGCTGCAATACAAGCCCAATCCCGATCTGGAATTTTACGCCGAAGGCCTATGGCAGGGTTTCCGCAACAAGATCGACGACCGCCTCCTTGCCGCAGAACTTTTCAATGGCGCTCAGGTAGCTGGGCTACAGTTCCGCGAAGGCACGAACCTCGTTACCGGTGGCACGGTCAACGCTCCGGCCACCTCGCTATTTTCCTTTCAAGGCGCGACATTCAACCGGACCGACACCTATCAGTTTGCGGGTGGTCTGAAATATACTGGCGAACGGTTCAAGGTGCACCTTGACATTGCGCGCACCGATTCGACCTTCAAGGGATCGACCGAGTCGGTAGATCGCCGCTGGACGGACGCGCCGGTCATCAATTTTGATAACAACCGGCCGGAATTTACGATCACCAACATCGATCTCGCCGATCCGTCCGAGCAGTTTTTCGACGGCTTGTTCGAAGAGAACCAGAAATCGACTGGCGACGACTGGCAGGTTCGGGCTGATGTAGAATATGAATTTGACAGTTCGTTTGTAAAGAATGTGCAGTTTGGGGTTCGTTACACCACCCGCGATGCGGAGCGGCTTTATGCAAACAGGTTCAGCCGCCCTGCTGTGCTTACAAACGCCACCGCGCTGCCAGTTGAGTTCAAAGTATTCAAAGGCGTTAATTTTGGTGGAAGCACTGAATTTGCAGCTCCGACTTATGAAAGCATTCGGGAAAATATCGGTGCCATTCGGCAACTTGTGGGCTTTGGCACCGACCCCGTGGCGCGTAATTTGCTCTACAAGGCGAGCGAGAAAAATCTTGCTGGATACGGACAGCTTAACTTGGGCAATGACGACCTCGAAGGCTCGCTGGGCGTACGGGTAACTCGAGTCAAGACCCGCGTCGCGGGTCCCAATCCGACTGGCATTCCCGAAATCGACGAAGGCAGCGAGCAGACTTCAGTGCTGCCCAATGCCAGTATCAAGGCCCGACTTAACGATCAGCTGCAGCTTCGTGCAGTTGTTTCGAAGACCCGCACACTGCCGAACTATGCCGATCTGAATCCGGCACTGACTCTGGGCGCGCCTCCTCCTGGAGGCATTGGCACCGACAGCAATCCTTATCGCGGATCGGGCGGTAATCCGTTCCTCAACCCGTTTACCTCTTGGAACTTCGACGTCGCCGCAGAATATTATTTCGCTCCCCAAGGTTTCGTGTCGCTCACCGGGTTTCATCGCAGTCTAAAGGGCTTTATCCAGCAAAATACCTTCCGGTTTACCGATCCCACGCTTGGCGTGATCGAAATCACCGGTCCTGTGAATACAGGCAAAGGACGCATCACCGGCGTAGAATTGCAGGGCCAGGCCTTTGCTGACTTTGACTCGCTCCCCGAATGGGCGCGTGGTTTCGGTGTTCAAGCGAACCTGACCTATATCGATGCCGAAACCCAGCAGAATGACGGCGCTGGTGGCCTTACATATCAGCCGATCACTGATCAGCTGAACGGTGTGTCCAAGTGGAATTACAATATTGTTGGTATTTATGAGAAATATGGCCTGTCCACTCGCTTAACCTATAACGGACGCTCGAGCTATCGTGCGACGCAGCAGTTCCGGACCGGCGGCGCAGCCAACGAGTTCGTCGACACCTATACCGAAAGGGCACGCCCCGCCGGTCGCCTCGACCTGTCGGTCAATTACGATATCGGCAGCAACGTGACCCTGTTCGGCGACTGGACCAACATCACGAAGAAAACCTTCCGGCAGGATTTCACCTCGGCGCGCAACGGCGCTCCTGAGGCTGAATTCATCCGTTACCGGCGCTATGACGAAAGCACATTGTCACTCGGCGTGCGCTTCCGCTTCGGCTCTTAACCGCTATCTGCGTGCCTTCGTTTTCGCGGGGGCACGCAGGCTGTTGCCGATCTTCGGCTCGCCATTTTGCCAAAATAAAGGCGCGATATACATATAGCGGCCCTTTTTTGCGTTGGTGCAATTGCGCAGCGCCGCATGAGCATGGAACGATATGAATTGCCGGCCGCCCGCCTCGAACACCGACTGATGACCCGGGCCGCTCAGGCACCCGGCCTTGCGATCCTTGTAACTGTATAGAAGCGGGTTACCCGGCGCATCCCTGCAAGGACCCATCGGCCCGTCGCAATCCGCATAGCCCATCGCGTATACTGACAGTTTCTGATCGGTTTCCCAGCCGAAATGATTGGCCGAAAAGAACATCGTATAACGGTTGCCGTGCCGCACCATCGTCGGTGCCTCGATGACATGCGCTTCCCATGGCGTATCGTTTCGCAGCAACGCCACCGCGTCCCCTGTTACCTTCAAGCCATCCGGCGTCAGCCGCTGGACATATATATCGGTGGGCTTTTTGAAATCCGGATTGTTGCCGTCATTCTTGTAATAGAGATATAACTGCCCGTCTGCATCGCGGAAAGCGTGCGAATCGATCGTGCCGCCAAGCGCGGTCTCGCAGACCAATGGCGCATCGGCTTCGGAGGTAAAAGGGCCAAGCGGATTGGGGCTGAAGGCCGCTCCAAGGCACTGCAAGTTGCTCTTTCGGTCGCGTGCGGTGAAATGCAGGACAAAGCCCGTGTCGGTTTTGATGACTTCCGGTGCCCATGTTAGCCCAGACTTTGCCCAGCTTGGCATCTTCGGCATGGCATCGTGCAATTTGCCATTTTCAGAGATCAACGCCCAGTCGACCATATTGCTCGAACGCGCCATCTGGACGTTGGCGCGGTCGCCAGTCGCGTTGGTGGCATATGCGAGAAACTCGTTGCCGTTCCGCAATATAAAAGGGTCGGGAAAATCGACAGTCAGGACAGGAACGAAGAGCTGCTCGGAAGGTGGCGATGCCGCCGTGGCCGTAGCGCAAAGCGCGGCAATCAATAAACCGATTTTTTTCACATTCTCTCCCTGTACTGAGGGCGATGAAGCTTGCCTGAATTTTTCAATCCGGCGCCAGCACGCCGTTGCCACCTAGTCTATTTTATCATATAAATCATCTTAAATGAAAAGGGAGCAGATTTTGCATCATTCGCGGCTGAGCAGAGAGACCTTCGGAACCTTTGATAACGGCGGTATTGTCGAAGCGGTGACGCTGGTAAACGCCAACGGCATGTCAGTCCGGATTATCGGTTACGGTGCATCGATCCAGTCGGTAGTCGTTCCCGACCGGAACGGCGATTTTGCTGATGTTACGCCGGGCTATGCGACGCTTGCCGAATATGTTCGCCAGCCGCAATTTTTTGGCTCGACCGTCGGCCGGGTAGCAAACCGCGTCGCTAACGCAAGGTTCTCGCTGGATGGCAACGAGTATATCGTTCCCGCCAATGACGGACCAAATTCGCTGCACGGAGGCAATTGCGGTTTTGACAAGGTCAACTGGACAATTGTAGCATGTGACGAGAGCAACCTGTCTGTGTCATTGCAATATATCAGTCCTGACGGCGATCAGGGCTATCCCGGAACGCTGACGACGGTTGCTACCTATTCGCTCGATGACGACAATATGCTGAGCGTTCATTACAGCGCCACGACCGATGCGCCGACGGTGGTCAACTTGTCCAACCATGCATATTGGAACCTTGCCGGCGAAGGATCGATGCACGGTGCGCTGGATCATGAGCTTGCGATTCATGCCAAAGAATTCCTTCCCGTTGACGCAGGACTAATACCCACTGGCGAGCAGCAAAGCGTGGCTGGCACCGCTTTCGATTTTCGACAGCCAAAAGCGATTAAAACCCATCTTCGCGATGCCAGCGATGCCCAGATAGCCTTTGGCCGGGGCTACGACCATAACTGGATTATCCGCGAGCGTCCGACCGAAGCAGCGCAGCCTATCGCCTATCTTGCGGACCCGCATTCGGGGCGAACGATGACGTTGCTGTCGAACCAGCCAGGGCTGCAGTTTTACTCGGGCAACTTTTTCGACGGCTCGACTTCGGGCAAGTCCGGCAAATTCTACCGCATGGGTGACGCCATCGCGCTCGAACCGCAACAGTTTCCCGATACCCCGAACCAGCCATCGTTCGGCACCATCGAACTCGCGCCCGGCGACGTTTATTCCAACATCATTTGCTGGCGTTTCGGCATTATTGATAATGAGGAAATGCCATGAAGACTATCAAGGTTACGGCGACCGCAATCCTGGTCATGCTTTGCGGATGCGCAAGTGTTGCACAGCCCGCACCGGCAACCCCGGTCATTCAAAATCCGGTGATCGATGCCAATTTTCCCGATCCCGCCGTGCTCAAGGCATCGGATGGCTATTATTATGTCTACGCCACGCAAGGCGAAGTCGGCGGCAAGATGCAGAATATCCAGGTGGCCAGATCGCGCGATCTTGCGGCATGGGAGCGCGTCGGCGATGCTCTTCCCATCAAGCCCGCCTGGGCAAAACAGACCCAGGACTTTTGGGCACCGCATGTGTCCCATCATGACGGCCGATATTATCTCTATTATTCGGCAAAGCCCGATGTTGCGCTGGACGATAAGGTAAGCGGCCTTTGTCTCGCGGTCGCGACAGCGAGCACCCCACAAGGCCCGTTTACCGACATCGGCAGACCGCTTCAGTGCGGCGACGGCTTTATCAACATCGACCCGATGGCTTATGATGATCCCGCAACGGGCAAAAAACTGCTTTATTGGGGTTCAGGCTTCGGGCCGATCAAAGTTCAGGAACTTGGCGATGACCGCGTTTCGTTCGCACCGGGAAGCGAACCACGCCCACTTGTCAATGTTATTAAAACCGACGATCCTTCCAATTATCAGCGGCTGGTCGAGGGGGCATGGATTACCAAGCATGATGATTTTTATTATCTATTTTATTCTGGCGATAATTGCTGCGGGCCAAAAGCCCATTATGCCGTAATGGTCGCGCGGTCGCGGAGCGCTACCGGGCCATTCCAGACCCGCGCCGAGATAACGGGCGGCAGCAGCGTTATACTGGAAGCTGACGACAAATGGATTGCCCCCGGACATAACAGTGTCATCCGCGACAGCGGGGGTCAGGACTGGATATTGTATCACGCCGTCGATACGGGCCGCCCCCGCGACAAGGCGGATGACGAGATTAACACGCGCCGCGCCATGCTCATCTCGCGCATCGAATGGAAGGGCGGGTGGCCGACGGTCATCCGCTGATCCGCATTTTGCGAGCGATTAAACCATGCCTGGCCCGGCCACCGAACTGGCATTGAATTCGCCAGCAATATCCGTGTTCCCGAATCTGCCTTCGCGCAACATGAAGTCCTGTCCGCCCGACATATAGCGGTTGAACTCTTCGGCATATCGCTTGGCAATCATCTGATGGTCGGCGTCAGGCGCTGATTCGACCAGATCAATAAACCACGAGCCTTCTTCTTGGTACACATGGTGTTTCACTGCGCCTTCAAGATGGCCCAATTTGTCGTCGAAATCCTGGCTCATCGGATCCATCCGCTCGAGCAGGCCAAGCTGCATCTTGGCCGCCGATTGCTCGGTATACGCCATGGTGGCGTGACCATTGTCGCCATTGTCCGACAAAGCGGGATAGATGACGGCTTCTTCGGCAATCGAATGCGCAGTTAGCAATGTGCCAAGCTTCTTCAATTCGGACCGCCGCTGATCAGCGCTCGATCCTGATTTTACTGCCGCAAATGCAGCATCAATTTGTTCGTGATGCTGCAGCACATCAGCGAGCCACGGGGCCT
>CALRMO020000088.1:0-10982 GCA_943369235.1 Sphingomonas paucimobilis | reverse complement strand
GGGGGCGGGTTTGATGAAGATGTTATCACCGGAAGAAATGCAGGAGCTTCGCGACGAGATCGCAGACTTCGCCATTTCTGAATCCCGGAAAGACGAAGTCATTCGCTTTCTTGACTCAATTGCTGTCTCATTTATCCATCAGTCGTTCCGCAAAAGCTCTGTTCAGCTATCTCTCGCCGACCGTGCAAACTTTGCTTTCAACGGCGCAGAAACTCGTGCTAACCTGCCGGAATCCGATATTTCGGAGCTTGTTGACCTCCATAGCGAGGGCGCGATCGACACCAACCGCCGCAAGAGGCAGTTAGCGCCATGACCAGAAAGACGAACCAGCAGGCAGTCATTTACTGCCGCGTAAGTACCAAGAAGCAGGCGAGAGAGGGTAACGGCCTCACAAGCCAAGAAACCCGTTGCCGCGAATATGCGAAGCATCGCGGCCATCAGGTTGTGAATGTCTTCACCGACGACGTGTCTGGAAAACTCGCCCAACGTCCCGGCTTCGACGAAATGCTGACTTCCATCCGCAAAAGCCGCAAGGCCGGTATCGTCGTCATCATAGACGACATCAGCCGCATGGCGCGTGATGTCCGCAATCACTTCGATCTGAAAGAGTCGATTTTCCGTGCGGGCGCGACGCTGGAATCACCGTCAATCGAATTTGGCTCCGACTCCGACAGCATCCTTATTGAGCATTTGCTGGCGAGCGTAGCGCAGCATCAGCGGCAGAAAAATGGTGAGCAGGCGCGCAATCGCATGAGAGCGCGGATGCTCGGCGGCTATTGGGTATTTATGGCTCCCCTCGGCTATCGGTACGAAAAAAGCCCTGCGGGTGGCAGCATCCTTGTCCGCGACGAACCTGTGGCCTCGATCATTCAGGAAGGCCTCGAAGGCTATGCCAGCGGGCGCTTCAACTCGAAGGCGGAAGTGAAACGCTTCTTCGAGTCTCACGCAGGTTTCCCGGTCACGCGCCACGGCCACCTGACGAATGAGCAGGCCAAGCGACTTTTTCAACAGAATTCACAACATTCCAGACATTGGCATTACCCGATGTGAACTTCCAAAGCAGTCGTTCCAGCGCGAAAAGTTTGATAAATGAAAACCACATAAATGCGCCCGTGGTTTGATCGGCGAGCGGAAGCTCTTTCAGCGTAACTGGTGACTTCCGCGATAAGCGTTTTTGGCATACGCGTTGGAGTTCATCCGTTGGAGGGGGCCGTTTAATGATTACAAAGTCTTTCGACGAGATTGCAAAAGCCGATTTGGACGCTCTTGTCGCCAATCAAGTCGCCGAACGCCGAACGCTCGAGTATAAGCGGGATTTGCCCGGCAGAGACGACACAAGTAGAAAAGAGTTTCTTGCCGACGTTACTTCCTTCGCCAACGCTCAAGGTGGCGACCTTCTTTTTGGAATTACCGAGGCACAAGGAACTGCGGCTGACATCCCCGGGCTTGAAGCTGAAGATCCCGATAAGGAGATCCTGCGATGGGAGGAAGTTCTTCTTGCCGGCATCGAGCCCCGAATACCAGGCCTTCGACTTCGTTGGATCGCCATTGGCGGTAAACGTGGTGTTTTGCTGATCCGCATCCCGGCAAGCGGCATTGCCCCGCACCGCGTTATCTTTAAACAGAGCAATCGCTTTTACGGTCGCAAGAGCAACGGCAAATATGAGATGGATACGCAGGAACTGCGGGACGCGTTTACTGCGAGCGAAGGACTCCCAACTCGCATTCGGGCGCTACACCTTGAGGCCGTCGATCAGGCGGTCCGGGGCGAACTTCCAATCGGATTGGGCGACGATCCAAAGGCGATTCTATCACTCGTGCCTACGACGATCTTCCGTGAGTCTCGCGATCTGGCAATCACTCCTGAAAATGCGCTAGCGCCTCACCAACCATCGGGGCATCTCGACTTCATCCGTATGGTCGAAGGCGTCCTCGGTCACACCAATCCCAATGAAAATGGCTCGGTCCGCTCATACGCCGTAACCTATCGAACGGGGCGCATCGACATGGTTTGGACGATTGGCCGTATCGTCAACCAACTTCGGAAAAGCGAAGCTCCTCTTGTGTGGCCAAAGAGATTTGAAGAGGGCGTACTGGACGCCGCCATTTCCGGTGCGGCAAAGCTCGCACCACTTGGTGTTGAAGGACCGTGGGTTGTCTTGGTTACAGTCACTGGCATCAAACTTTATCGATTGGTGGTGAATGAAGAATATTGGTCTGATGAGGCGTGGCGTGATCAGATGAGTCTGCCTTCATTAGTGGTCGAAAGGATGGGTCGTGCAGCGCTGCTGCCTGTTCTCAAATCCTTCTGGCTGACGTTTGGAATGGAACGGCCAAATTAAAGCCATCGACATGATGCCATACCGTTCTAAGACTGATTTCTGCGGCTTTTTGAGTTTCTGTATGGCCACACCGAACGGTGGCCATACGAAATCTGTCATTGTCATCAACCACTTAGATGCCCCGGTATGGCATCGCTTTTATCTTGCCCTCACATTTTTGCTATTTTTATCAATGCCTTAGTTCGTAGCTGACCCTACGCCATAGCCGCAAATCCATCTAAAATTCACGCCATGTTGCGAGCAGGTGCGCTCTCGAGAGTGCTCGACATTCTGTGCCGTCATTTAGCTCGATGAAAGTCCTTTTCCAGTTCGGATATGCGCTCGGAGCAGATCGTGTGAACGACACGACCGAGCTCTTCGACGCAGCCGACGAGCCACCTCAATTCTTCCTCAGTTATGCGATAATGCTTCGAGTAGCGCGCTTTCACATATGCTTCTTTGAGCTTCTCGAACCGCGCTCGATCTGCACGCTGTTCGCGAGGCCAGGCGTCTACGAGGCGCATATCGATGCGCTCTGCTTGGGTACGTAAGAAGCCCAAATTGTGCACATGTGGAGTATAAAAGGTGCAAACAAGCAGCACGCAATGGTACAGTTGTTCGGTCGCTTGGTGTAGATCAAAAGCTGCTTTTTTGAGGTCGCCGTCAGCCACTGCATGACTATACCCACGATAAAAACTTTGTGCGCTTGGTAGCCATTCATTCAGGTATTCACTTGCCATCGCAAGCGCCTGCTCAGGCGTTTTCGGTTTAGGCTTGTGAAGAACACGCTCGTCAGCCTCGTATAGCGCAACGCCATCCTGCGCGACGTCCATGAAGAAATAGCGGCCATGTGCAAGCCCGTCGTTCACTTCCTGCAAAGTGTGCACGATAAAATTGACCGGCGTGCGCAGAGTTTTGTCGATGGCCAGTTCGCGTATGAGACGATCGTCGAGCTTTAGCCAGTAATCAACGCGGTCAGTCAGCCGCTTGTCATTGACAATAATCAGCAGATCAAAATCGGACCGATAGCCCTTGGATGTGTGCGGCTCTTCGACCCATCCGCCACGCGCATAGCTGCCGTAAAGAATGATCTTTTCGATCCGGCCTTTCTTCTTCCACTCATGCTTGGCAAGCGCCAGCGCGTCCTCGAACTCTTCGAAGATGATCGCCCTAACGCGCTCTAACTCGCGTTGCTTGTTGGCTGGAAGATGATCAATATCTGTTCTCATAGTGCAGTTCCACAGTGTAATGTTGCGCTGATATTGGCAAGCGTCATTGCAGATTTGGGTTTTGCAACTGCCACCGGTTAAGGTGTTTTTCGTCAAGAACGCACGAGATCGCGGTAAAGCTGCGCATAATCTCGTGTACAGTTACGCCCTGAATTTCGGTCAGCTGGCGATAGCTCAAATTCTGGATCCGGTGTCCGTAAAAGACAGCTTGTTCCAATGGATCCAGCGTGTCGAACGCGGCTTGAATTGTACGATGGATACCGCGTTTTAGCCGCCATCTTGCAATGAATTTGCATATTGCGAGAAAAGGGGAGGGGATCATTTCGTCTCTCCTTCGCAGTATGCAGCCCAATCGTTCATCAGAACGCGGCGTTTTTCTAAAAGATTGCCTCGTCGGTAGGCAGCTTCGGTTTTGTTTGGGATGGTGTGCGCAAGTGCTGCCTCCGCAACATCGCTCGGGTGATCCGTTTCTTCACTTACCCAATCTCGGAAGGCCGACCGAAATCCGTGCGCCGTATAAGGCTCATTCATTTCTTTCAGCAATTTGGTCAGGGTCATATCGGATAGGGGCTTGCGGCCTTGCATTCCTGGAAAGATGATTGGGCAATCGCGGATACGAAGCTCCGCGCATCTTTGTATGATCCTAATACAACGACGGGTGAGGGGAACTACATGTTCTCGCTGCGCCTTCATTCGGTGCTTAGGGATAGTCCATAATGCGGCATCCAAATCGATTTCAGTCCATTCTGCGCCTCGAACCTCGCCTGATCGCGATGCGGTCAGAATGGCAAATTCGAGAGCCAAGCGACTGAAAGATTCACGCCGGCGAAGCTTTTCAACAAATGCCGCAACCTTGTCGTAGGGCATCGCGGCAAAATGATTTTCCTTCTTAGGTTGGCGCGGCAAGCCCTTGGTTATGGCGCGCATTGGAGCTTCTGTATCACGATATCCAGATGCGTAGGCCCAATCCAAAACAAGCCCGATCCGTTGTCGGACACGGCGGGCTGTCTCGGGTTTATCTAGCCATATCTCTTGAAGCAAAGAACGAATCATCGGACCGGTAACTTCGCTGACCTTCACCTTGCCGATGTATGGAAAGGCATAAACCTCCATGGTTCGAAGCCATTGGTCATTGTGCTTGCCATTGCGCCAAGTCTTGCGATGGATGTCATACACCTTCAGCGCAGCGTCCTTGAATATAGGTTCACCTCGCGCCTTGTGTCGCTCAAACGAGGGATCGAGGCCCATTTCCATCCAGGTCCGAATTTCCCGCGCGCGGTCTCTGGCTTGAGCCAGGCTTACTTTAGAGACACTGCCCAAGCCAAAATCCCGCCGGTTGCCATGTTTCTGAACTCTACAGACCCAACTCTTCGCGCCTCCCGGCCTGATCACAAGATACAGGCCGTCGCCGTCGCCTAAGCGACCGGGAAGAGTTGCTGCATTTACTGCTGATACCGATAGCCTTTTCATACCCCAAATTCCCACAGACGGTACCACACTGGCAATTGTATCGGTCAGGATGCCAGTGGATTTATGGGGACACGAATCAGTCAAAAACCCTCAATATTCCATGGGTTTCAGAAGATCGCTATGGATGTATGGGAATTTGAACTTGGCGGACAGGGTGGGATTCGAACCCACGGTGAGCTTCCACCCACGACGGTTTTCAAGACCGTTGCCTTAAACCACTCGGCCACCTGTCCGCTCAAGCTTGTGCCACTAGCCAGACAGGGAAGCGCTGGCAAGCTACGTAAAATGCGCTCATCCGAATTTTATAGGGATTCCTTTTGCTTGAGCAATATGTCACACTCTCTCCATCGAAGTGAAAGGGCGAGTGGGTGAGCAATGAGTTGATAAAGTGGGTAGTTCTTCCGCTGGCCGCATCCTTCCTTACTCAGACTAGTTCTGCGCAAACGGCACCCATGCCGGATCAGGGTACAATTGCGATGGAAAGCGGCTTTCGCGTCTATCTCGCCCAGGTTCGCCAGCGCGCCTTGCGCGAAGGAGTGTCGGTAACAACGCTCGACCGGGTGTTGCCTTCGCTAACTTACAATGAACGGGTTGTCAGGCTGGACCGGGCGCAACCCGAAGGCGCATCTGACGCGCCGATACCCGCCTTTGCGCCTTATAAAGCCAAACATGTTGATTCATCGCGCATCACGCGTGGCCGCTCGAAATACACCGAGCTTCGTCCAACGCTGGCGCAGATCGAGGCGCAAACCGGCGTTCCTGAAGAAATCATGATTGCCATTTACGGCCATGAGACAAACTACGGCACCGTCACCGGCAATTACAACGCCCCCGAAGCGCTTGCCTCGCTGGCCTATGAAGGTCGCCGCAGATCGTTGTTCGAAGGCGAACTTATCGCGGTACTCAAAATGATCGATCGCGGCGTCCCACAATATGCAATCACCGGCAGTTGGGCCGGAGCACTCGGTAAACCGCAATTTTTGCCATCGGTCTATCTCCGTCTCGCCAAGGATGGCGACGGCGATGGCTATGCCGATATCTGGAGAAGCGAGGTCGACGCAATGACGTCAATCGCCAATTATTTCGTCAATGCTGGCTGGCGGCGCGGCGAGGAGTGGGGCTTTGCCGTCAATGTTCCAGCTTCGCTGAACCGTGAAAGCATTAAATCCCGAATGAACTCGCCCCGCTGCCCCCGGGTGTTTGCACGGCACAGCCAGTGGAAGAGCATCGCCGAATGGAAGCGCCTCGGCGTGGCACCACAAAGAGGCTTCTGGCCGAAGGATAGCATGATGGCGTCGCTGATCGAACCCGATGGCGTTGGAAACACCGGATATTTACTTGGTGGCAACTACCGTGTGATACTGGACTATAATTGTTCGAACTTTTACGCGCTTTCGGTGGGGCTATTGGCTGATGAGCTACGCAATTAGGAATATCGGGGTGCTAGCAGCCTGTGTGGCGCTTGCATCGTGCGTCAGCCAAAACGGCGCAAATGAGAGCAAAGGGCTGGAATCGGCGACATCATCCATTCCTTCCTATTCCGGCGTCACAGACGAAATCGTAAAGATCGGTGCCCCGTATAACGTGGGCGCGACCACCTACACGCCAGCAGACACCGCGCAATATGACGAAGTGGGCTATGCCAGCTATTATGGCGCGGATCGTGTCGGGCAAGCTACGGCGAGCGGCGAGATCTTCAATCCAGCAAGCGCCAGCGCTGCACACAAGACGCTTCCAATTCCGAGCTATGTTGAGGTTACAGCGCTCGATACCGGACGGACAATATTGGTTCGAATCAACGACCGTGGTCCGTTGTCCAACGATCGGCTGATCGACTTGTCGGAAGGTGCCGCCCGTCAGCTTGGCATCGGCCCTCTCGGCGTTGCCGGCGTCCGTGTGCGCAGGGTCAATCCGCCCGAGCAGGAAAAGGCCGTGCTGCGGCAGGGCATGACTGCGGCTGAACGGATCGAAACCCCCGAGCCATTATTGAAAGTTCTTCGCGACAAGCTTGGTAAGCAGCCGCGTCCCGCACTGGCGGTCCAAACGCCAAAACCCGTCGCTGGAAAGCCAGCGCGTGCCGGTGTGCCATCCACTCAGGATGGCCGGTTCATTCGCGAGGGCGGTAAAGCCCCCGTTTCCCGATCACAGCCTTCATCCGTGGCACCCCCCGCAGGTGGTGATTACGTCGCGCAAATTGGCGCTTTCTCATCGAAATCGCGAGCCGACGCTTTGGCCCTAAAAGTCGGTGCCTCGGTCGCGGCAAGCGCAGATGGCCGTCTTTTCCGCGTCCGGTTCGGTCCCTTTGCAACCGAAGCCGAAGCTGCGGCGGCAGCGCGCCAGAAGGGCTATTCGCAAGCACGCGTCTATCGCGACTGATTTTACTGGCATTTCTGGAACATGGCTCGCTATGGCAGCGCATGCGTATCGTGCAGGGGTTATTCGCCACATTTTCTCTCGGGCTTCCCATTCAGGCGTTCGCACATCCGGAATATGAAAGCCCAGCGCCAATTGCCTATATGATCGACATGACGTCGGGCAGCATATTGTATGACAAGGGTTCCACGCGCAAAATTCCGCCGGCCTCGATGGCGAAGATGATGACCGCCTATGTGACGTTCGATCTTTTACAACGTGGAAAATTGAGTCCCGATCAGAAATTCGCGGTACGCCCCGAAACCTGGAAGAAGTGGAATAACAAAGGTTCAAGCATGTTCTTGAAACCTGGTCAGCAAGTTAGCGTCGATAACCTCCTATATGGCGTCATCACAGTATCGGGAAATGACGCTGCGGTCGTTCTTGCCGAAGGAATAGCTGGAACGGAAGCTAAATTCGTGCAGTCGATGAATGCCAAAGCGAAGCAACTCGGGATGCGGGATAGCGACTTTCATACCGCCAATGGATGGCCTGACAACGGGCGGACGCTAACCACTGCGCGCGATCTGGCCGTTTTAGGCGCACGCACTATCCATGATTTTCCAGACCTGTATCGCAAATATTACGGCTTAACCCGTTATCGCTGGAATAATATCACGCAGCCCAATCGCAATCCTTTATTGGGCCTCGTCAGCGGCGCGGACGGCGTCAAGACCGGCCATACCGGGCAGGCAGGTTATTGCTTTACTGGCACCGCCGATCAAAATGGTCGGCGCATTATGATGGTCGTCGCAGGGCTGGGAACGATGGAGGCGCGGGCAAACGAATCGCGGCGATTTTTGCAATGGGGCTTTAGCGCATGGCGTGTCCAGCCGCTTTACAACGCGCATGCGGTGGTTGCGACACTTCCCGTGCAATTGGGCGAGCGGAGCTCAATCCAGGCAATTGCACCGCGAAAGCTGGCTCTGGCCTTGCCAGCACGCGACGCGCAACGGTACAAGCTAATCGTGCGCTATACCGGACCAATTAAAGCGCCGCTAAAGAAAGGCACGCAAGTGGCTATATTGGTTGCAAAATTTGAAAATGGGACGGAACGCACCATGCCACTGGTGGCCGCGCAGTCGGTGGCGAAGGCTGGATATTTTGGTCGACTGTTGAACGGCTTTAGATATGTGATTGGCCAATGACCAAGCGCGGACGGTTTTTGTCGATCGAGGGCGGTGAGGGCGTTGGCAAATCGACGCAGATCAATGCGTTGGCCGATGCCATAAAAATGGCAGGGCATGACGTCATCATCACCCGTGAGCCCGGCGGAACCGAAGGCGCAGAGGTTATCCGCGAAATGTTGCTTGGTGGGGGGACCGATCGCTGGTTGCCACGGGCGGAAGCTTTGCTATTCGCGGCGGCACGAAGCGACCATGTCGAACGGCTGATCGAACCAGCCTTGGAAAGCGGGAAGTGGGTAATCTCGGACCGCTTTATCGACAGCAGCCGGGCGTATCAGGGTGGCGGATCCGGCCTCTCCGATGCCGACATCATGACGCTTCATTCGATCGGCAGCCATGGATTGATGCCGGACAGGACGTTAGTGCTCAGACTTGATCCCGAGGAAGCCCGCAGCCGCGCCGCACAGCGCGACGGCGAGCGGCCCGATCGTATTCAGGGGCGCGACGGCAGATATCATGACGATGTCGACGTCGCGTTTGTCAGCTATGCCGAACGCGACGCTCGCGTCCGCCTGATTGACGCTTCGGGCACTCCGGCAGATGTCAGCGCTCGATTATTGGCGGAAGTTACCGATTTACTGGTGCTCGAATGACCGGGTTTATCGGTCACGAAAACGCCTGGCGACAGTTTTCCAACGGCCTTGGAAGCGGAAAGCTTCATCATGGCTGGATACTGGTCGGCCCGCGCGGGATTGGCAAGGCAGCGTTTGCGCTCCGTGCCGCAGCCGCACTGGTCGACCCCGAAAATCGATACGCCAGCATGATTCAGCGCGGATCGCATCCCGACATCCTGACCATCAAACGCTTGCCCAAGGAAGCTCCGAAAGAAGGCGAGGATGCGGATCCCGCGGCCGAACTAAAGCGCAGCATCGCGGTTGATCAGATTCGCAGCCTGCAGGCCTCGCTGACCACCCGTCCCGGGCTTTCCGACCGACGTGCAGTCATCATCGATGCCGCCGACGATCTCGAGCGTGGCGGGGCCAATGCGCTGCTCAAATCGCTTGAAGAGCCGCCTGTGGGCACATATTTCCTCCTCGTCAGCCATGCCAGCGACCGCTTGCTGCCGACCATAAGGTCGCGCTGCCAAATATTGCGGTTCGATCCCTTGAGCGATACCGATATGGCCTCGGCGCTGCGAAACGCCGCGCCGGAAGCAACTGCAGCTGACATCGACACACTGGTGCGACTTGGCAATGGCGCGCCAGGCCAAGCCATTGATTTCCTTGGGCTTGACCTTGGCCGATTGGAAGATACCATGACGTCAATCATGCGATCGGGCGATCGCAACAACGAGCTGCGAAGTGCCTTGGCCGAGCAACTGGCGCTAAAAGCCGCGCAACCCCGATACGAGGCGTTTCTGCGGCGCGCGCCTGCCTTGATCGCCGAAAATGCCCGGCGAATGGATTCGGGCGCGGTGCTGAACGCCACCGATGCATGGAGCGCGGCCAGCTCGCTGGCCAACCGCGCGGTTGCCTTAAGCCTTGATAAGCAAAGCGTCGTTTTCCAAATGTCCAGCTTGCTGGCGTCGCTGCAAGCGCATAAGGCCGCCTGAACAGCCATCCCAAGAGTGCATATGTCCGAACCTTTCTACATCACCACTGCAATCGCCTATCCCAATGGTCGGCCGCATATCGGCCATGCCTATGAGGCAATCGCGACCGATGCAATTGCGCGGTTCCAACGGCTGATGGGCCGCGACGTCTGTTTTCTCACTGGAACCGACGAACATGGCCTGAAGATGGACCAGACCGCCCGTGGGCTGGGTATCGAGACAATCGCGCTTGCTGATGAAATGTCGTTCTATTTCAAAGAAATGTGCGAGAAACTTGATATTTCTATCGACCATTTCTGCCGAACGACGTCGGAGCATCACCACAAAGCCAGTCAGGCGCTCTGGAAGCGTCTTGAAGCCGCGGGTGATCTGTATCTTGACCGTTATGAAGGTTGGTATTCGGTCCGCGACGAAGCCTATTATGACGAAAGCGAACTGACCGATGGGGAAGGGGGCGCCAGACTTTCACCTCAAGGGACGCCGGTCGAATGGACGGTCGAGGAAAGCTGGTTTTTCCGGCTGTCGAAATATCAGCAGCCGCTGCTCGATTTCTATGCCGCCACCCCCGATTTCATGCGCCCCGAAAGCCGCAAGAACGAGACGATCCGCTTCGTCGAAGGTGGTCTCAAAGACCTGTCGGTTTCGCGCACCAGTTTCGATTGGGGCGTCAAGGTTCCGGGCAGCGACAATCATGTGATGTATGTCTGGCTCGACGCGCTCACTACTTACATTTCCGGCATAGGTTTCCCGGATGATACCGAAGAATGGCGCAAATATTGGCCCGCCAGCGTGCATATCATCGGCAAGGACA
>CALRMO020000087.1:0-11129 GCA_943369235.1 Sphingomonas paucimobilis | reverse complement strand
CCCGATCAAACGCCTCATAAAGCGCGGCTGCCTTCTCACCCATTGGAACATGCGCATCGACCGATCGCGCGGCGTCCATCGCGAGCTTTAGGTCCTTGAGCATCAGCGCCGTTGCAAAGCCGCCCTGATAGTCGTTATCGGCGGGCGATTGCGGCCCGACCCCGGGTACCGGGCAATAGCTCGTCATCGACCAATTCTGCCCCGATGCTTTTGACGAGATGTCGTAAAATGTCTGGAGATCGAGGCCGAGTTTCTCGGCCATTTTAAAGGTCTCGCACGTCGCAATCATCGACGCGCCCAACAGCATGTTGTTGCAGATCTTCGCGGCCTGCCCTGCGCCAGATGCGCCCGCATGGATCACCGCCTTGCCCATTGCGGACAGAATCGGCTCGGCGCGTAAAAACGCGCCGTCGGTGCCGCCAACCATGAAGGTGAGCGTCCCTCCGTTGGCGGCGGCAATACCTCCCGAGACCGGAGCATCGACCATATTGTACCCCGCCGCTTCAGCGTCTGCAGCAACCTTGCGGGCGGCATCGACGTCGATGGTCGAACAATCGAGCAGCAACGCGCTGGTCGGCGCGTGGCCGATAATGTCGGTCTCAAACACGCCGCGCACAATTTTGCCATTAGGGAGCATGGAAACCACGGCATCGGCGCCTGCAACGGCCTCACGGGCCGACGAGAAGGTCACGCAGCCATTCACCTTAGCCTTGATTAGCGCGTCTGCCGACAGGTCGAAGGCGTTCACCTCGTGATCGGCCCTGACGAGATTCGCCGCCATCCCGCCGCCCATATTGCCCAAGCCGATAAATGCGATTTTCATGTTGTCTTACCCCATTGTCGGAATGACGAACGCGTTGGCGGCATCGCCCACTCCGCCATCGGGCCAGCGCTGGGTTATGGTCTTGACCTTGGTCCAGAACTTGACGCCTTCCATGCCGTGCTGGTTGGTGTCGCCAAAGGCTGAGCGCTTCCAGCCGCCGAAGCTGTGATAGGCGACAGGGACGGGAATCGGCACGTTGATGCCGACCATGCCGACATTGACGCGCGCGGCGAACTCGCGCGCAGCGTGGCCGTTGCGAGTGAAGATGGCAACGCCATTGCCATATTGGTGCTTGCTTGGAAGTGCCAAGGCTTCCTCGAAATTCGCGGCGCGGACCATTTGCAGGACGGGGCCGAAAATCTCTTCCTTGTAGCTTTCCATATCGGTGGTGACATGGTCGAACAAAGTTGGGCCGATGAAGAACCCCTCTTCATGGCCTTGCAGCGTAAAGCCGCGCCCATCAACTACCAGCTCAGCCCCTTCATCGACGCAGGTCTGGATCCAGCCTTCGACCTTTGCCTTGTGCTGCGCGGTGACAACCGGGCCATAATGCGCTTCGGCATCGGTTGACACACCGATACGTAGAGCTTCGATGGCGGGAATAAGTTTTGCCTTCAGCCGTTCGGCCGTCTCATCGCCAACAGGCACCACGACAGGCAAGGCCATGCAACGTTCACCTGCCGAACCAAAGGCGGCACCTGCCAGGTCATTCACGACCTGATCGAGATCGGCGTCGGGCATGACAATGCCGTGGTTCTTCGCGCCGCCCATCGCCTGCACGCGCTTGCCGTTGGCGACGCCGCGATTGTAAACATAATGCGCGATGTCCGAGGAACCCACAAAGCTGATCGCCCCGATGGCCGGATGGTCGAGTATCGCATCGACCATTTCCTTGTCGCCATGCACAACCTGGCAGATACCCTCTGGCAGGCCAGCTTCGACAAACAGCTCGGCGAGCCGCACCGGCAGACTCGGGTCGCGCTCGCTGGGCTTGATAATGAAGGCATTGCCCGTCGCAATCGCAACGCCTGACATCCACAGGGGAATCATCGCCGGGAAGTTGAACGGGGTAATCCCCGCGCCAATGCCGATCGGCTGGCGCATCGAATAGACGTCGATGCCAGGGCCAGCGCCTTGGGTATATTCGCCCTTCAGCACATGCGGGATGCCGCAGCAGAACTCGATCACCTCAAGCCCGCGCTGGATGTCGCCTTTGCTGTCCGCAATCACCTTGCCGTGCTCGCTCGACAGCATGTGGGCCAACGCGTCCATATTGGCCTCGACCAGCCGCTTGAATTCGAACATTACGCGTGCACGTCGCTGCGGGTTGGTTGCAGCCCATGCTGGTTGCGCCACCAGCGCAGCTTGCACCGCGCGCTCCAACACCGCCGCATCGCCCAATGCGACCTGCGCCTGAACACCGCCATTGTTCGGGTCCATGACATTGCCGAAACGCAACGCTGCGCCCCCCGCACCGCCGCTGATAAAATGATCGATTTGCCTCATGAACCTGACTCCGACTCGATAAGCATAAGCCCTGCGCCAACAGGCATAATATTGCAACAATGGCTTAGATTGTTGCGCTTGCGAAAGGATGCAGATCAAGCCGAAATCAGGGAGGTGCCACCAAATCTGCTGTAGCTGGTTCGCCATTCGTGACGATCATGTCGGGCTCCGGTAGTCCTCTTAGCACTTCTTCTAACGGAATCGCTGGCGGCGGGACATAGCCGAAGCCGATGCCAGTGCCGGGCATGTAGATTTTGCACATATTGTCGCCCGGCAAACAGGCCGCTGCGCGCCTCGTCGATATGGCTTCACCGCGTCGCAAACGATTTTCGTCAGGTTCAACTCGGTCGCGAAAAACGCGTTGCGACATGTTATCCTGATTCTCTCCGCAAACGACGATCTCGTCTTCTTGCGGATATTTGACGCATCCGCTTTCATCAACGGCGACAAGCCGACGTGCCGCTTCGATCTGCGCGGCGATTTCCGCATCGCTTAACTGCTGGGCCAAAGCGGCAGATGCGGAAAATGCAAACGCGGCGACAAGCAATCTCGACATTTGGCGATGCCTTCCTTATCGGAGGACCGCAAGCAGCCCTTACGCTTCTCGAACGCCCGAATGTCTCGCAAGAAAACCGACAATTCAATTATCTAGGAAATACACATGACCGCAGCAAGCCAAATCCTTGACCGGGTGCTTGTCCTTGAAATGGTTCGCGTTACCGAAGCGGCTGCCATTGCGGCAGCGAAGCTGATCGGGCGCGGCGATGAAAAAGCGGCCGACGCCGCCGCTGTCGAAGCGATGCGCGCCGCGCTTAACGAACTCTACATGGATGGCACCGTGGTCATCGGCGAAGGTGAACGCGACGAAGCGCCGATGCTGTTCATTGGCGAGAAGGTCGGATCGGCTATAGGCAAGGGCCCCAAGATCGATATCGCGCTCGATCCGCTCGAAGGAACGACAATTACCGCCAAGGCCGGGCCAAACGCGCTTGCCGTGCTCGCTGTCGCAGAAGAGGGCAATCTGCTGAACGCGCCTGACGTTTACATGGAGAAAATCGCGGTCGGTCCCGGCTATTCACCCGATATCGTCAACCTCGACAAGACGGTTACCGAAAATGTTACCGCAGTCGCCACAGAAAAGGGTGTTGCGCCCGGTGACCTTATCGTCTGCGTTCTCGACAGGCCGCGCCATGAAAAACTGATTGCCGAATTGCGCGCGCTTGGCTGCGGCGTCATGCTCATTCCAGACGGCGACGTCGCGGGCGTGATTGCGACATCCGACCCCGACACCACCGTCGATATCTATATGGGAACGGGCGGAGCGCCAGAGGGCGTGCTTGCAGCAGCCGCGCTCCGCTGCGTCGGCGGCCAGTTCAAGGGTCGGCTGTTGTTCCGCAACGATGACGAGCGGCTGCGCGCACGTCGCTGGGGTATTGAAGACCTCGACAAGATTTATGACCTCGAAGAACTGGCAAAAGGCGACTGCATCTTTGCCGCGACCGGCGTCACCGATGGCTCGTTGCTTGCCGGGGTAAAAACGCTTCGCGATGGCCGGGTGACGACAGAAACCGTCGTCATGCGTGCATCCTCCGGGACCGTGCGCCGCGTCAAAAGCGAACATCGACGCAGCAGCTTCGAATGCTGATTACACAAGCGAGAGTTTAGACACTGGTCACGGCGTCATCGCAACGCCAGCCAGACTTTCGGCCTCAAGCAACAACTCATCATCAACCGAACCCTGCGCAACGCTCTCGCGCCCGATCATCACGAGCAAGGGCACTGCGAGCGGACTGACGCGCTCAAGGTCGACATGAAGCATTGTGTCGGCGGCGCGGTCCAATAGATCGCCCAGCCGACCGACATCGGTTAGCCGCGCGCGCGCGTCGTGCCATGCCGCCTCAAGCAGCAAATGGTCAGGCTCGTATTTCCGCAAGACGTCGTAGATTAGGTCAGTCGAAAAGGTCACTTGCTTGCCCGTTTTGCGCTTGCCCGGATGCTGGCGCTCGACCAGCCCGCTAATGACCGCGACCTCACGGAAGGCGCGCTTGAGCAGATAGCTTTGCTCCACCCAATCAACGAATTCGTCGGCCAGTATGTCGGCGGAGAATAAAGGTGCGGGGTCGGTGATCGGCTTCAGGCTCCACACGCCGAGCGCATAATCGCTGGCAACAAAACCCATCGGCATCAGCCCACGACTCTCCATCCGGCGCGTCAGCAGCATCCCCAATGACTGGTGCGCATTCCAGCCCTCGAAAGGATAGGTCACCATATAATGGCGTTTGTCGTGCGGAAAGGTTTCGACAAGCAATTGCCCCGGTTGCGGCATCTGGCTTCGATAGGCCTGCATCTCAAGCCACTCGCGCACCTCGTCGGGAAAGCGGGACCAGCCGGCGCGGTCAACCAGCATATGCCGGACGCGGTCAGCTAAATGCGTCGTTAACGGCAGCCGTGCACCCATATAGCTCGGAATATTCGCTGCCTGCTTCGTTGCGGCGCGGACGATGAGATCGAGGTCTTTGATCGATTCGACCTCAAGCGCCATTCCGGCAAAGGTGAAGGTGTTGCCGGGCGACAAGGTCGATGCGAAGCCCTCCTCGACCTTGCCCAGTTTGCGGCCGTTGCGAAAACGGACATCGAGCATCGGCGAATCGACAATGATGCCCGCATTCATACGGTGCTGGTGCGCAAACCGCGGATGGGCCAGATGCCATTTCCCATCGGCGCGTTTGACCAGCTTTTTGAACTTGTCGTACGCACGGAGCGAATAGCCGCCGGTGGCGACGAACTCGATCACGCGCGCAAAGGTCGCGGCATCGAGCGCCGAATAGGGCAAAGCCGACTGAACCTCGGCTAGCAGATCCGCTTCAAGGAATGGCCCGGCGCAAGCAACGCCCATCACATGCTGCGCGAGCACATCATAGCTGCCAGCCCGAAAATCTTCGCCGTCGCGCATCCCTTCAGTCACAGCATCAAATGCCGCCTGCGCCTCCAGATATTCGAAGCGGTTACCGGGTACAAGGATCGCGCGCGACGGCTCGTCCATCCGGTGGTTCGACCGGCCGATCCGTTGCAACAGTCGCGACGACCCTTTGGGTGCCCCCATCTGGATGACGCAATCGACATCGCCCCAGTCGACGCCGAGATCGAGCGACGCGGTGCAGACCAAAGCCCGCAACCTGCCATCGGCCATCGCGCCTTCGACCTTGCGACGAGCCTCGATCGACAGCGAACCGTGATGGATGCCGATGGCGTATTTGGGTTCGTTCGCGTCCCATAATTTCTGGAAAATGAATTCGGCCAGAAAGCGCGTGTTGCAGAAAATCAGCGTAATCTTGTTCCGCCCGATTTCTTCGATCAACTGCGGAATCGCATGCTGTCCGCTATGCCCCGCCCAAGGCACACGGCCTTCAGGGAGGAGGATGGTTAGGTCAGGCTCGGCCGCCGCCTCGCCCTCAACCAGCCGGACGAGGTCGATATCGCCATCGGGTGCGAGCCATGCGCGATAGTCGTCGGGATCGGCGACAGTGGCCGACAAAGCGACGCGCTGCATATCGGGCGCCAGCGTCTGCAATCGCGCAAGGCTGAGGCTGAGCAGGTCGCCGCGCTTGCCATTGGCGAAGGCATGCACCTCATCGACGATCACGCGCTTGAGCGTCGAGAACATCAGCACGCTGTCCTCATGGCTGAGCAGCAGCGACAGCGATTCAGGCGTGGTCAGCAAGATATGCGGCGGCTTGACCCGCTGACGCGCCTTGCGGTCGGACGGCGTATCCCCCGTCCGCGCTTCAACGCGGATCGGTAGGCCCATCTCCTCTATGGGTATCAACAAGTTACGCCGGACATCGACGGCGAGCGCTTTGAGCGGGGAAATGTACAGCGTGTGGAGGCCATCGACGGGGTTGGCAATCAATTCGGTCAGCGTGGGCAAAAACCCGGCCAGCGTTTTTCCAGCGCCGGTCGATGCCACCAAAAGCGCGTGTCGGCCCTCATCCGCTGCATTCAGCATTTCCAACTGGTGACGGCGCGGCATCCATCCGCGCTGGGCAAACCAGTCGGAAATGATGGTAGCTAAAGCCATTAGGGCTTAATGCCCCACTGTTTCCCCACGCTCCAGCCCTGACGCCGCCAACTGCGCATCGATCTGCGCCATCAGGCGATCCAGCCCTTCGTCGCTCGACGCCTCAGCCCGGGCGACCAGCACATCCTGCGTGTTCGACGCCCTGAGCAGCCACCAGCCGTCGGGCGTGTTGACCCGCGCGCCATCGGTGCTGTTGACGTCGGCGCCGTCCGCAGATAGCCGCCCGAGCACTTCGTCGATCACCGCAAACTTGCGGCTCTCGTCGACCTGAAAACGCATTTCGGGCGTATTGATCATCTCCGGCATTGCTCCGCGCAATTCCGTGACGCTCTTTCCAAGCTTCGCCGATGCCGACATCAGGCGGACCGCCGCGTAGATAGCGTCGTCAAATCCATAATATTGATGCTTGAAGAAGATATGGCCGCTCATTTCGCCGGCCAATGGCGAACCTGTTTCCTTCATTTTGGACTTGATAAGACTATGCCCGGTTTTCCACATCAAGGGTTCGCCGCCAAGCTCGCTTACCCGGTCGAACAAAGCCTGTGACGCCTTCACATCGGCGATAATCGTCGCGCCCGGGACATCGCCCAGCACATCCTCGGCATAAATCTGAAGCAACTGGTCACCCCAGATGACGCGACCTTCGCCGTCAATAGCCCCGATGCGATCGCCGTCGCCGTCGAAAGCCACTCCGAAATCGAGGTTCTTGTCCGCGACAAGGCGTTGCAGATCGACCAGATTCTTTGGGTCGGTGGGATCGGGATGATGATTGGGAAACTGGCCATCCACATCCACAAACAAAAGATGGTGCTCACCCGGCAACATCTTGACCAGCTTTTCAATCGCCGGTCCCGCCGCTCCGTTGCCTGCGTCCCAGCCAATACGGAATGCCTTTTCGGGCGCTGCTTCGGCCACGCGGGCAACATATTGGTCAAGGATATCCAGATGCTCGGACGTGCCAGCGCCCTCCACCCAGTCCCCTGCCGCCGCCATGGTACCGAGCTTCTGGATATCCGCTCCGAAGAAGGGTTTTCCCATGAGGACCATCTTGAAGCCATTATAATTGGCTGGATTGTGGCTGCCGGTTATCTCGATGCCGCCGTCAACGCCGTCCAATATGGCCTCGGCATAATATAGCATCGGCGTTGGTCCCAGGCCGATGCGCACGACGTCAATACCGCTGTCATTCAACCCACGCATCAGTGCCTCTTCGAGCATCGGCGAACTGACTCGGCCATCATAACCGACAGCCGCTTTTGTGCCGCCTGCGCGCACCAGGCACGTGCCAAAGCCCCGACCGATGGCATAAGCGTCATCGGCGCCCAAAGTTTCGTCGATGATCCCGCGAATGTCATATTCGCGCAAGGACGTGGGATGGAAATTATGAGTCATAGGGGAGAACTCCATTGTTAAATATCACCGCAGCCCTGAGCTTTTCGAAGGGCGCTTGACGCGCTTAGGCCTAGCCTGCCTTGTCGCGCAAATCACGTATCAAAAGGTCGCGCGCGGCATTTAGTTCCTTGGCACGCTCCTCGCTGCCGCCCCTGTCGGGATGGTTCTTGGCGATTAGCGCCGCGTGGCGTTCGCGGATACTTGCCTCATTATCAAACCGCGATACGCCGAGCATGAAGCGGGCCTTGTCTATACCATATTGATCGCTCTGTTTCGCGCGGGTGCCGAACAGGCGCCAGGTGAGGCCGCGATACCAGGTGACGGCAACGCCAACCGCCACGACCCCTATGATAAGATTGCCCCGCGCCGCAAGAAATGCGCCTGCGATACCAAGCAAAAAGGGCGGCAATTGCTGTTTGCGAAGCTTGCCCTTCCAAACCGCCCACGCAAGCGTAGCAACGATGATGGCAATTACGAAAGCCATCAGACCAATTCGGCACTGTGCAGTTCAGGCAGCGCCAGGCCAGTCACCAGCTCGCGCAATTCCTGCCGCGCAACAATATGCGCGGTGGCCAGCTGCCCAAGATGGCCCTTGTCGATTAGCGTTAGGCCCGACGGGAACAGTTCGCGATAAATCACGCGCTCGTTCAAGCCCGGCACCGAGCGGAAACCGACCCGTTTCGACAATTCGGCAATCGCATCAGTCATGCGCTGCTGGTTACGCGCCTCCATATTGTGCAGCCGGTTGCGCACCACGACCCAGTCGATGGTGACGCCATCGGCCTTGGCGCGTTCTTTCCGCGCCTCCCAAATCAGTTCGGCGTAGAAACTCAGTTTGCGCACCTTGAAATTTTCGGCGTCTACCTGTCCGATCAGATCGAAATCGACAAAGCTGTCGTTGATGGGGGTCACCAATGTGTTCGCCCGCGTTGCCACAAAGCGGGCATATTTGTCATCGCGGCCCGGCGTATCGAATATCACGAAATCATTCTCGCGGCCCAGCCGCTCCATTTGCTGCTCGAGCCGCGCCAGCGATTCATGCTCGAACACTTCGAAACTCGGCATCGGCAGCGTGATTCCCCGTCGCTGAATCGTTGCGCTTCGGTTCTCAAGATAGCGATGAAGTGTGCGCTGCCGCGAGTCGAGGTCGATGCAGCCCACCCGTGCACCGCGAGATGCCAGCGCAATGGCGACATGGACCGCAGTGGTCGATTTGCCGGTGCCGCCTTTTTCATTGGCGAAAACGATATGATGTGCCCCGGCCATAGCGCCAAATTACCCCTATTTGATATTTGCCTTGATATGCCTTGCCGGCATCTTTCATAGGCGGTGTTCAAAGGCCAATAAACAAGGCGGCGGGCACGTGCAAACCATCAATCAGCTTGACGCATTGCGGGACAGTATTTCAACGGCCCGAAAAACCAAAGCTCGTATCGCATTGGTCCCGACGATGGGCGCGCTGCATGCTGGCCATATGGCGCTGGTCGAAGCCGCAAAAAAAACTGCGGATGCTGTGGTTGTTTCGATATTCGTCAACCCTGCTCAGTTCGGTCCGAACGAGGACCTCGATGCCTATCCGCGAACTCTGGAGCGCGACAATGAGATTTTGTGTGCGGCGGACGTCGATATTCTCTGGGCGCCCAATCCTGCCACAGTGTATCCGGCCGGCTTTGCGACACGCGTGCATGTCGAGGGACCAAGCGAGGGCTATGACGGAGCGGCAAGGCCGGGCCATTTCGACGGTGTGGCGCTGGTTGTGGCAAAACTGTTCAACCAGGTTCGGCCCGATATAGCGTTGTTCGGCGAAAAGGATTTCCAGCAGCTGGCGGTTATCCGGCAAATGGCGCGCGACCTCGATTTCGCAATCGAGATTGTCGGCATCCCGATCGTTCGCGATACCGACGGCCTGGCATTGTCGTCGCGCAATACTTATCTGTCCACGACCGAACGGCGCGCAGCGTTAGCGCTGCCGCAAGCCCTTGCCACCGCCGCAGAGGCGATACGACATGGCGTCGATGTGCAAACTGCTACCGATGTCGCCACCCAAAATCTGATGGCAGCTGGCTTTGGCGGCGTGGACTATTTCGCGCTTGCCGACGCCTCCACTCTCGAGCAGCTTCATCGCTTTGACGGACGGAGTGCGAGGTTACTGGCGGCTGCAAAAATCGGCAAAACACGGCTGATCGACAATATAGCAATCTAATGCCGTCACCATTCCTTCGAAACGGATGAAGTTTTTTCGCTTTTGGTTAACCTTTTGTTAGCCATGTTCGGCGAGATTGCCCTGACACAGTGGATGTGTGGGGGCAGAAAAATGGGTAACAGTTTTAAAAGCGCGAATTTTTTGATGGAAAGCCGTCTGGCCGATGCCGCGTGCGGCAATGCCGACGCATTGTATGATCTTGGCATGGCGTATTCAACCGGCGGCGGCGGCGTGGACGTCGATCTGATCGAAGCACATAAATGGTTCAACCTCGCCGCCTTGAACGGCAGCGAAGCGGCAATGATGTGCCGCGCCGATATCTCGGACGATATGACCGCGCGCGAAATCGCCGAAGCACAGCGACAGGCTCGCGCATGGCTGCAATCGACCGATCAACGCCGCGCCGCGTAAACATTCGAATTCCCGCGCGGTTTTGCGCTTCCCTAGGTCGCGGATGCTGATAGTCCGCTACCAAGCTGGGCTTGGGGGATAAAACAGGTGGCTAATGTAACCGTCACTGAAGTTTTTTTAATCGCGATGATTCTGATCTTCGCCGTACCGTATCTGATCTGGCGGATCGGTCGCACCGAATATTATGCGCCGTTGGTCGTCGTGCAAATCATCTGCGGCATCCTGCTCGGACCCGGCGTCGTGGGCGCTGTTTTTCCCGAATATTACAGTTTCGTTTTCCGTCCCGAAGTGATCACCGCGCTGAACGGTATCGCGTGGTGGGCGGTGATGATCTTTGTCTGGATTGCAGGCATCGAGCTTGATCTATCCGAAGCCTGGAAACGCAGGCGGGAGACCGGCGTCACCGCTGGGATGGCGCTGCTGGCGCCTTTAATGCTCGGCGCGATTGCAGCGGTCATATTGCTTCAAACCGGGCCGGGCTGGGTCGGCGAAAAGGGCGCTTACTGGCAGGTAGTCATCGGCATCGGCATGGCCTGTGCGGTGACAGCGCTGCCCATTCTCATCCTGTTTATGGAAAAGCTGGAAATATTACGGCACCCCATCGGCCAGCGGATTTTACGGTATGCCAGCCTCGACGATGTTGCGATCTGGGGCGTGCTCGCGCTCATTCTGCTCGATTGGGAACGGATCGGACGTCAGGGCGCTTTTCTGGTGCT
>CALRMO020000086.1:0-11138 GCA_943369235.1 Sphingomonas paucimobilis | reverse complement strand
ACCTTTTGGTCGCAATCGAGATCCAACCAGCTCGCTAAAATAACTGTCATTCGATTAGCAAAGCGAAACGCTTAGTGCCGCCGTTTAAATGATGATGCGGAGAATGCCTGGCAGAACGCCAATCTGGCTATTCGTTGGTGCCTACCTTATAAAGAGGTAAGGTTCAAATGTCGGGATTGAGGGGTTTTCTTGCTTACAGACGCATTTTTTCGCCGTTACGAAGATGTAACCCTGTGGTTGACATTTACGGAGCGAGATCGCCGGTTTCTGGGCCAGGCGGCACAACTGATCGCTGATGACGTGTATTTACGTAACAAGAGTCGATACAAGGAATCCAAAGACGACCCGGCAATGAAAGGTCAGGAAATAGCTCACACCAAACTCGCTCGGGAGCTTGGAGTTCCTTACTTGATGGCACCGACCTACGTACATTCTTGGAAGGCTCCCAATGGCAATACAATAAGCCAGAATTTCCCGAGGACCACAGACAACAAGACAAAAATGTATCTAACAGAACAGTTCAAGGACTCGCATTCCTGATCTTTTCATGAAATACCGGATCAGCTTAATTGAACTCGCATTCCAAGAACGGGCCAATCAGCTGGCCATGCAAAAGGCCTCCCTTGTCATTGCCCTTGGTGATATTTGGCAAGAAAGGGAGAAACGTGCGTGCGAGGTAGGAGAGAAGGCGTTTGCTGCCCATACCCATGAATTAAACGAGCGGTTCCGGCAGGCAAAGATTCCGTTAACCTATCACAACAACCTCATTCAAATGTCAGAAGACTCTCTGATTGAGCAGCAAGTTGAACGTCCATTCTGGTCTTTGGTGTGTGAACCAAAATGGTCAGTTGTCGACCAACAAATGAAAGAGTCTTTGGACGAGCGGGATCGCGGCGACCGCAATTCGGTTTCAAATGCTCTCAACGCCTTGGAAAGCACCATCAAGACCATTTCCAATGACAAAGGCTGGACGACCGGAAACGAGCGAGGAGCGGCCAACTATATCGACAACTTGGTCAAGGAGCGGAGCGGTTCGCGCTTCATCCAAGTTTGGGAGAAGGAAGTTCTTATAACGCTCTTTGGCGAAATCAGAAATCAGTTTGGGCATGGACCAGCCAGCGGACAGTCATTGCCATCGCTGCTCCCACAGCAAACCGCTTGGGCAATTGATTCCTGTATGATTTGGATCAAATCACTTATTCGTCGAGCGTAGATGCGACACCGCGTCGCCGGAGCGTCAGCTTTTCTGAAATTTCACCTAAAAGCCGACAGTCCGCTCCCCACAACAAACCTGCCATTACCTTGATCTGCACGATTTACGTCGCATCCCGCCAACGCCCCTAATGCTTGCGCCCGAAATCAGGCGCGTCGTCGTCCTGCCCTTGCTCGACGATCGAGCGGCGGATGTCGCGGGTGCGGCTGAACAGGGCTTCGAGCTCATCGCCCTTGCCGTAGCGGATCGCGCGTTGGAGGGCGGTGAGGTCTTCGCTGAAGCGCTGGAGCATTTCCAGCACGGCTTCCTTGTTGGCGAGGAACACGTCGCGCCACATGACGGGGTCCGAGGCGGCGATACGCGTGAAGTCGCGGAAGCCGCCGGCCGAATATTTGATGACTTCGCTTTGGGTAACGCCCTCGAGATCATCGGCGGTGCCGACGATGGTATAGGCGATAAGGTGCGGCAGATGGCTGGTTACCGCGAGCACCATGTCGTGGTGGCGCGCATCCATGATTTCAACGTCGGCACCCAATCGCTGCCAGAACGAACGCAAGCGTTCGACCGCGATTTCGGGCGCGCCGTCAGGGGGCGTCAGGATGCACCAGCGGCCCTTGAACAGGGTTGCAAATCCGGCGTCAGGACCGCTTTTCTCGGTCCCTGCCACGGGGTGCGCGGGGATGATCGTTGCGTTCGGCAACACAGCGGCGAGCGCGTTTGCAACGCTTTGCTTGCACGATCCGACGTCGCTAACGATGGCGTCGGATGGCAGGTCGTCGGCAAATTCGTCGGCCACTGCGCCCATTGCGCCGACAGGGACGCACAAAATGACTAGATCGGCGTCGGTGACGGACGCGCCTACTGTGTCCGTAACATCGTCGCAAATACCGAGCGTCACCGCCCTTGCCCGAACGTCCGGATCCGCATCATGACCGGTAATGCGCACTGCGGGCATCTGCGCCTTGACCGCACGCGCGACCGACGAGCCGATGAGGCCCAGGCCGATAATCGTGACTCGCGCAAATGGTAGCATCAGCTGTGCGTTTCCAATATCTTGCGCAATGCCGCCATCAGGCCGCGATTTTCGTTCTCGGTGCCGATGGTGATCCGCAAGCCGCTGCCAAGGCCCTGCCCCGGCAGCCAACGAACGATATAGCCTTCGTCCATCAGTGCCTTATAGGCCGTCTCAGCGCTGCACTTGCCGTCGAACATGACCATCAGGAAGTTCGCCCGGGATGGCACCACTTTCAGGCCATGATTGGAGAGCGCGGCACATTCAGCGGCCATCCATTCGCGCCATTCGGCATTGTGTCGGCGGCTGTTCACAACAAATTCTACATCGCCGAGCGCAGCAATCGCGGCTGCCTGTCCCGCCGCCGTCACGTTGAACGGCGCGCGGATTCGGTTGAGTGTGGCGATCAGTCCCGGCTGTCCATAAGCCCAGCCGATCCGCTCTGCCGCAAGCCCGTAGATTTTGGAGAAGGTGCGGGTGATGAGGACATTGTCATGTTTGCGCGCAAGATCGAACGCAGCCGGGCCGTCATCTTCGAGATATTCGCCATAAGCCTGATCGAGGACGAGTACGCAATCGGTGGGCAGACCCGCGTACAGTCGCGCCATTTCGGCGGCGTCGAGATATGTGCCGGTCGGATTGTTTGGATTGGCGACAAACACGACGCGCGTTTTGGGGGTCACCAAAGCGAGCAACGCATCGACATCGGTGCCGTAATCCTTGTCGGGCGCAACCACGACATTGGCGGCGCATTTCCGCGCGGCGATATCATAGACCGAAAAGCCGTAGCGGACGTAGATGATATCGTCGCCTGCCCCGGCATAGCCCATCGCGATCAGGTTCAGCAGTTCGTCCGAACCCGTGCCGCAGACGATCCGGTCGCTTTCCAATTCGTAATGCGCGCCCAACGCCTCGCGCAAGGCGTTGCTGGCTGGATCGGGATAGCGTGCGAGCGTGGTGCGCGCCTCGACCAGAGCGGCTACCGCATCCGGGCTGCACCCCAGCGGATTTTCATTGGCCGACAGTTTAATCAGCACCCGCCCGTCTTCCGACTTGGCTTTGCCGGGGGTGTAGGCGTTGATGGCGTCGATCCAGGGTTTGGCTTGCGGTGCGTTCATGCGCGCCGCCATAGCGGCGAAGCCTCCGGAATCCAAGTAAGCTATTGTTTCGGGCCGTTGCGCTGATATGGCAGGCTAATGCAAGGGGATGAGCGTTTCGGTCTGGATAGGAGGATACGCCTGCTGGGGCCGGTCAAGCTCGACAGCGGGGCCGAATTTGCGCCTATCGATTTCGCTTATGAAACCTATGGTACGCTTAACGCCGATAAATCCAACGCAATCCTGATTTGCCATGCGCTAACCATGGACCAATATGTCGCGTCCAATCACCCGACCACGGGCAAAGCCGGTTGGTGGCTGAGCATGGTAGGCCCAAGCAAGCCAATCGATACCGATAAATACTGCGTCATTAGCATCAATGTGATGGGCAGCTGCATGGGGTCATCCGGCCCGGCCAGCATCGACCCGTCAACGGGCGGCGCATACGGTATGGGGTTTCCGGTCATCACCATCCCCGACATGGTTCGGGCCCAAGCAATATTACTCGACCATCTCGGCATAGAAGCGCTCGCAGCGGTGGTCGGCGGGTCCATGGGCGGGATGCAGGCGCTAAGCTGGACTGCGCTGTACCCCGACCGTGTTCGTTCGGCAGTGGTTATCGCCTCGACTGCGCGGCATTCGGCGCAGAATATCGCCTTTCACGAGGTCGGGCGGCAGGCGATTATGGCTGACCCGCGCTGGAACAATGGTGCTTATTATGGGCGGGAGGCGCCTGCATCCGGGCTGGCTGTGGCGCGGATGGCGGCGCACATTACCTATTTGTCCGAGGCAGGCCTGACCGAAAAATTCGGGCGGCGATTGCAAAACCGCGCTGATGGTTCTTTGGGCACAAAAAGCTTCGGTTTCGATGCCGATTTCCAGGTCGAAAGCTATTTGCGCTATCAGGGGTTGAGCTTTGTCGACCGGTTCGATGCCAACAGCTATCTCTATATTACCCGCGCCATGGATTATTTCGACCTCGCCGAGCCGCATGACGGCGCGTTGGCCAAGGCTTTTGCAGGAACCAGAGCGCGCTTTTGCCTGATCAGTTTCGACAGCGACTGGCTGTATCCCACGTCGGAATCACGCCGGATCGTCCACGCCCTCAATGCTGCAGGCGCCGCCGCCAGCTTCGTCGAACTCTCCAGCCCCTTTGGGCATGACAGTTTCTTGCTTGAGGCACCCGAGATGAACCGGATCGTCGACGGATTTTTACGCGCGGGGGAAAGCCGGTGACGGCGCTTCGCCCCGACCTTGCGATCATCGCCAAAAATGTGCGCGCGGGTTCGCGCATCCTCGATATTGGCTGCGGCGACGGACAGTTGATGGCGGCGCTGCGCGACCATAAACAGGTCGATGCGCGCGGGCTTGAGCTTGATGCCCGCGATGTGGCAACGGCGGTGGCACGCGGGCTGTCTGTGGCGCAGGGCGATGCAGATACCGATCTTGCCAACTATCCCGACGGCAGCTTCGATTACGCGATTTTGAGCCAGACCTTGCAGACCACCAAGCGGCCCGATCTGGTGCTTGATCATCTGCTGCGGATCGGGCGCGAGGCGTTTGTTTCGTTCCCCAATTTTGCGCAGTGGCGAATCCGCTTTGCACATATGTTTGGCGGGCGGATGCCGGTGACCGAGCAGCTGCCGCACCGCTGGTACGACACGCCCAATATCCACCATCTGACCGTGGACGATTTCCGCAGCTTTCTGAAAGAGCGCGGCGTGACCATCGAGGGTCAGTGGTTCCTGTCGGGGAACAAGCCGCGCAACGAGGGCATGGCGAACCTGCTGGCGCAGCACGCGGTATTTTTGCTGCGTCGGTAATTTGACGGTCGGTGTTTTGACGCGTTGGTGTTCACGCGCAAATATTTCTAAAATATAGCTAATATGAAAACTGGCACGCGCATTGCTGTGCCTCTTTCGAACGTGCCCGATAGCGCATTTGAAAGGAAGCGGCCATGCCGTCGATGGACAATCTGTTTGGTGTTCACGCCACCGCGCTGAAGCTGCGCGAGCAACGCATGTCTATGCTTGCGTCGAATATCGCCAATGCTGCGACGCCCGGATATAAGGCGCGCGATCTTGATTTCTCCTCGGCGCTGAAGATGGCCGAGGGCGGCGCGTCGCCTGAAGCCGCAATCCGCTATCGCGTGCCGGTGCAACCTTCGCTTGATGGCAACACGGTCGAGCTTGCGACCGAACAAACCGCCTTTGCGGAGAACGCGCTCGCCTATCGCTCGAGCCTTTCCTTTCTCAACAGCCGGATCGGGACGCTGACCCGCGCCTTGAAGGGAGAATGAGCATGGCGAACAATCTTTCGATTTTCGATATCAGCGGCCGGGCAATGTCCGCGCAGCTTGTGCGGCTCAATACCACCGCCTCCAACCTTGCCAACGCCGGCACGGTGTCGGGCAGCGAGGCCGGCGCCTTCCGCTCGATGAAGCCAGTATTCCGCACCGTGATGGGAGAGGCCGGTCAGGCGACCGTCCAGGTTGATCGCATCGACACCAGCACCACAGCTCCGGTCAAGCGATATGAACCCAGCCACCCGCTTGCCGACAAGGACGGCAATATCTGGGAAGCCGCCGTCGATAGCGCGGCGGAAATGGTCGAGATGCTCGAAACGTCGCGGCAATATCAAAACAATGTGCAGGTACTGGCAACCGCCAAGGGCCTGATCAGCGAAACCTTGAGATTAGGACAATAACATGGTCGATATATCCGCAGTCAATTCACGAAGCCTGCCCGTGCTGTCGAAGGACATGGCACAAAAGCAACTCGGCCAGACCGATTTCCTTCGGCTGATGACCACGCAGCTTAAGCAGCAGGACCCGCTCGATCCGGTCGATAATCAGGCAATGGTTGCGCAAATGGCGCAGTTTTCAAGCGTTGCAGGGATTTCCGAGATGAACGTCTCGCTAAAGTCCATCGCCGAGCAGATTTCGGCGCAAACCGCATTGCTCGCCGACATCAAGGCGGCGTCTGCGCTGTCGATACAAGGAGAATAAACCATGTCATTCTACACCTCATTATCCGGCCTCAAGGGTGCGCAGACCGATTTGTCGGTCATCTCGAACAACCTCGCCAATGTCGGCTCGACGGGCTTTAAAAAAAGCCGTGCGCAGTTCGGCGACCTGTTCGCCAGCGCGCCGACGCAGACCACGAAGATGATCGCAGGTCAGGGCACGCGGTTGAACGCGGTGGTCCAACAATTCACGCAAGGCACGCTGGAGGCGTCGGACAAAACGCTGGACCTCGCCATCGCTGGCGAAGGCTTTTTCGTAACGCGAGGCGAACCGCCCCGAGCCGCCGTTACCTACACACGCAACGGTGCGTTTCAGGTCAACGCGAACCGGCAGGTGGTCGATACCATCGGCTCGACGCTGCAATTGCTTCCCGTCGATGCGGCAGGCAATATTACCTCAACCGCACTCGCCAGCGCCTCCGATTTCGTCCTGCCCAGCGGCTCGCCTGCCGATCCCACTGTGGCGCTCGTTAATGTCTCGGTCGGTATCGACGGGCTGGTCACGGCAACTTATGCAGATGGTTCCGATCAGTTGCTTGGCAAGGTCGCAATGGCGAGCTTTACCGCGCAGGAAGGTCTTCGCCCCGTGGGCGACAGCCACTGGCAATCGACCGGCGACAGCGGCCAACCGTCGATCGACGCCGCTACCAACGGCCCGCTTGGGACCATTCGCTCTGGCGCGTTGGAACGCGCTAACGTCGATGTGACCGAGGAACTGGTCGCGCTGATTTCGGCACAGCGCAATTTCCAGGCGAATGCCAAGGCCATAGAGACCGCGTCCAATATGACGCAGGCGATCGTCTCGATCCGCTGATGGACCGCTTGATCTACACCAGCCTGACCGCTATGCGGGGTGCGATGGCGCGGCAGACCGCCATTGCCAACAACCTCGCCAATGCGAACACGCCGGGCTTTCGCGCCGACCTGGCCGAGGCGCAATCGCTCTGGCTCGATGGAACGAGGCTCGACAGTCGCGCTTTTGCTTCCGAAGAAGTGCTCGGGGCGGACATGACCGGCGGCACCATCACAAGCACAGGCCGCGACCTCGACATTGCGATGTCGGGCGATGCGATGCTTGGCGTTCAGGCAGAAAATGGCGAGATTGGCTACACACGGCGCGGCGACCTGATGCTTTCGGCGAGCGGCTTGCTGACCACTGGCGATGGTCGTCCGGTGCAGGGTTCGCAAGGCCCGGTCAGCCTGCCGCCCGCTGATGCCATCAACATCGACGAGCAAGGCCGCGTCTGGATCATTCCGCAAGGCGGCGATTCGACCCAGCCTCAGGAAGTCGACCGGTTGCAACTGGTCAGCCCGGCAGGGTCCGATGTCGTCAAGGGCACCGACGGCCTGTTCCGCGTGCGCGGCGGCGGCACCTTGCCCGATGACCCCGACGCCCGCGTCACCACACGTGCCCTTGAAAGCTCTAACGTCAGCGCGACCGAAGCGCTCGTCCAGATGATCGATGCAAGCCGTTCGTGGGACACGCAACTAAAATTGCTCGGCGATGCGCGCGATATGGATTCCGCCACTGCCGACCTCATGTCACTCCCCCAATAAGGATATCAGCCAATGTCAAACGGAGCCCTCCACGTCGCCCGCACCGGGCTCGATGCGCAGAATATGCGGATGCAGGTGATCGCCAACAACCTTGCCAACGTCAACACCACCGGGTTCAAACGCGACCGCGCCAGTTTCGAAACATTGGCCTATCAGGCTATGACTGTGGCGGGTTCAGCCTCTTCGGCGGAAAACAAATATGCCATCGGCACCAACCTTGGCTCCGGTGTCGCGATCAACGGCACCGCGCGGATCGACACGCAAGGCACGCTGACCACCACGGGCAACAGCCTCGATCTCGCAATCGAAGGTGCCGGATATTTTCAGGTGCAGATGCCCGATGGCCGAACCGGCTACACCCGCGCTGGCGATTTCAATCTTTCGTCGGACGGCACGCTCGTCACCAGCGACGGCATGGCCGTCCAACCGCAGATCCAGATTCCCGAAGGCGCAACAGCCGTATCGATCGGCAATGACGGCACGGTTTCGGCGCAAGTGGCCAGCGCGTCCGACCTGACCGAGCTTGGCCGCATCGAGATTGCGCGCTTCACCAACTCCGCCGGGCTTCAGTCCATCGGCAATAATTTGCTGCTTGAGACCCCCGCCTCCGGTGCCCCGCAAGTCGGCGGCGCTGGCGAGGAAGGGCGTGGCTCGCTTCGTTCGGGCGCGCTGGAGGCGAGCAATGTCAACGTCGTCGAGGAATTGGTCGACATGATTGAAACCCAGCGGGCTTATGAGGTCAATTCCAAGATGATCCAGGCCACCGACGAAATGATGCGCAATGCCACGCAGAGTTTGTAAGGTGGGTCGGGCAACCAGACACCGCAGCCCTGAGCTTGTCGAAGGGCGCTTTTCGGCGTCGCGCCATGCCTTCAGGCGTGCTTCGACAGGCTCAGCACTACGGTGTTTTTTGCTGTCTGTAGTACTTGTCTTCCCTGTTTCGGCGCTCGCCAAAGACCGCAAACCCGCCGAAACTTTCGCCCCCACCGCACCAGCAACCCCTGCGGCCGCCCCGACCGCCGGGGCAATATTTCAGGCCGAAAGCTACACCCCCCTCACCTCGGGCGCGCGGGCCAGCCGTCTTGGCGATATCCTTACCGTGGTTCTCGTCGAACGGACGAGCGCCACGAAAAGCAACAGCGCCACGACCGGGCGCAATGGCAGCGTCGGCCTGAGGCCTCCCAGCACCGGACCACTTAGCCTGTTCAACCCCAGCGATATAAACATGGGTGGCGATCAGTCGTTTAAGGGCAAAGGCGAAGCCACCCAATCGAACGCATTATCGGAAGAAGTAAGTGTGACCGTTGCCGCAGTATATTCCAATGGAACGATGCTGGTTCGCGGCGAGAAAATCGTCACCCTCAACCGCGGCGATGAGGCCGTGCAATTTTCAGGGATCGTCCGCACGGCCGATATCGGCACCGACAACCGCATTCGTTCTACCCGCGTTGCCGATGCGCGCATCCGCTACACCGGCAAGGGCGAAATCGCGCGCAGCAGCAAACAAGGCTGGTTGCAGCGTTTCTTCTCCCGCGTGAGTCCGTTCGGATGCGCGCGCTGGTCATTCTGCTCGCGCTGGTGCTTGGACCCTCGCTCCAAGCCGAGCGGATCAAGGACATGGGTCAGTTTCAGGGTCTGCGCGCCAACCAGTTGACCGGCTACGGCGTGGTTGTCGGGCTCGCAGGAACCGGCGACGATAGCCTGGTCTATGCGACCGAAGGCGTCAAAGGTGCGGTTTCACGTTTTGGCGTCAACCTGCCCGCTGGCATTAACCCCGCACTCAAAAACGCTGCCGCCGTTCTTATCATCGCCGAATTGCCGCCATTCGCAAAGCCCGGCCAGCGTCTTGACGTCACCGTTTCGGCCATCGGCAAGGCCAAATCCTTGCGCGGCGGAACGCTCGTCATGGCGCCTTTGCTCGGCGCTGACGGCCAGATTTACGCGATGGCACAAGGAAATCTGGTGGTTGGCGGCCTTGGCGTCGATGCCGCCGACGGCTCCAAACTGTCGGTCAACATCCCCTCGGCTGGCCGTATCGGCGGCGGAGCGACGGTCGAGCGCAGCGTCGATACCGGCTTTGCCCAGTCGGAGAGCCTGATCTTCAACCTTGCGCAACAGGATATCAGCAATGCGGGCCTGGTGGCCGATGCCATCAACGCGCAGCTTGGTGCCGGAATCGCGCAAGCGATCGACGGCGCATCGATCCGCATCAATGCCCAAACGGGCGGCGAAAGCCGGATCCGCATGATGGGGCTTATCGAGAATATCGAAATCAAGAAGGCGCAGCCGCCTGCCCGAGTTATCGTCAATGCGCGGACCGGCACGGTGGTCATCAACGGCGCGGTGCGGGTCGGCCCGGCTGCTGTCAGCCATGGCAAGCTAACCGTCAAAGTCGACGAAAACCCGACTGTGGTTCAACCCGCACCGTACAGCCGAGGCCAGACCGCAATCGAGCCGTCGAGCGCCATCGCCGTCGAGGAGAATCGTAACCCCGCCTATCTGTGGGACAAGGGCGCGTCGCTGTCGGACATCGTCAAGGCCATCAACAAATTGAGCGTCTCGCCCGGCGATCTGGTCGCGATATTGGAGGCATTGTCGCAGGCCGGCGCGCTGAGCGCCGAACTGGTGGTGATATGATCAAAATTCAAACCACTCCGGCCTCGTCACCAGCCAAACGCGACCCCGAGTTGCGCAAGGCCGCCGAAGCTTTCGAAGCGGTCATCCTGCGCCAGATGATGGCGAGCATGCGCAAGGCAAAGCTCGGCGACGAAATGTTCGGCTCCAGCGCGACTGACAATTTCCGCGAGATGGCGGACGCCAAGCTTGCCGATAACATGTCGGTAATGCGCCAGTTCGGTATTGCAGATCTGGTCGAAAGACAATTGGCAACAGCTTCCAAAAATCCGTTCGTGTCGAGCGAAGACGAGACACCCATTAGGCGCGCACAACCGATGGGCCTCTCGTCTCCGCTCGAGGCGAACGGAATTGTGCTAAAGGGCGAGCCTAAGAAATGAGCGACCTTCTCGCCATCGGCGCGTCGGGCATCAAGGCGTATAGTCGCGCCTTGTCGGTGGTTGGCGACAATATCGCCAATGCCCAGACAGAGGGCTATGTCCGCCGCACGGTCCGGCTTGAGGAAGCCCCGGCCGCAGGCGACATCGTGCTTTCGCGTAACAGCATCCGCCCCGGCGGCGTGCTGGCCGCTGGCGTTACGCGCGCCGTCGACCAATGGCTG
>CALRMO020000085.1:0-11143 GCA_943369235.1 Sphingomonas paucimobilis | reverse complement strand
GTCGAGGAAGTCGATCGCTTCGGTAACAAATACCGGATCGGCCGGATCGGAATCGGTGCGGATAAAGTCGAGATTCGCGAAGTCGGCTTGCTTGAAGCACCTTGGGTTGCCGTGGTGCAGACGGGCAACATTCTGCGCCAACAAGTAATCGGCCTTGGCCAGATTATCTCGGGACGACGGCCTTTGTCCGAACTGGGCGGGCCGCTCAAAATCGCCAAGGTTTCGGGCGAAGCTATGAGCCTTGGGATCCTGACCTTCATCAGCCTCGCCGCGCTCATCTCGATTAACTTGGGGTTCATCAATCTGCTGCCAATTCCCATGCTCGATGGCGGACATCTTCTGCTCTACGCGGTGGAGGCTGTGCGGCGACGGCCGGCGACGCCAGCGGTACAGGAATGGGCGTTCAGGGCAGGGTTTGCGATGCTGGCGGGATTCATGATCATGGTGACCTTCAACGATCTCGCCTCGTTCGGCCTATTTGGCAGTGGATAGCGGTACGCAGGGGTTGATTGAACGCGCCTCTTGGGGCAGGGACGCGAAACTCGTTTAGACGGCGAAATGCCAAATACCCGGTGGGGGCCGGGACATCGGATCGGATGACAATGAAAATCAAGACTTTTGGCATATATTTGATGGGCTCGACCGCGCTTGCAGCGACCGGAACTTTGGTTCTGGCTACGCCCGCCTTTGCTCAAGTCACGCCGCCGCCGGTTCAGCCAACGCTTCAGCCTGCTGCTGTTGCACCGACCGATACCATTCAGTCGATTACAATCGTTGGAACGCAGCGGCTCGAGCCTGATACCGTTCGTTCGTACATCAAGCTCCGTATCGGCCAGCCCTGGACTCAAGTCTCTGCCGACCAAGCGCTCAAGGATCTGTATGCCACAGAGCTGTTTGCAGATGTTGCCGTGCGCAACAATTCCGGCGCGGTCGTTATCGAAGTTCGCGAAAACCCTGTGGTCAACCGCATCATTCTTGAAGGCAACAAGCGCATCAAGAATGACAAGATCGAACCTGAAATCAAGCTTGCCCCTCGGCAGATTTATTCGCGCTCGAAGGTTCGCGCCGATGTCGCGCGTATTGTTGAACTCTACAAGCGGCAGGGCCGCTTTGCGGCGGTGGTCGAGCCAAAGCTGGTCCAGCTCGACCAGAACCGCGTCGATATTGTGTTTGAGATTACCGAAGGGCCGAAGTCGAAGGTTCAGCAGATCAACATCATCGGCAACGACAAATTCTCCGATGGCGAGCTGCGCGGTGAAATGGTTACCAAGCAGGCACGTTTCTATCGGTTTTTCAGCTCGGGGACGAGCTACGATCCTGACCGTTTGGCGTTTGACCAGCAAAAGCTGCGTCAGTTTTACCTCACTCAAGGCTATGCCGACTTCCGCGTGGTCTCAGCGGTTGCCGAACTTACCCCGGACAAGCAGGACTTCATCATCACCTATGTGGTCGAAGAGGGCGAACGCTACAAATTCGGCGATGTTAAAGTCGAAAGCCAGATCCGCGATTTCGATTCCGAACGGTTGACGACGACGTTGCGGATGAAAAAGGGCGACTGGTACGACGCCAAGCAGGTTGAAGATACGGTCGAGAGCCTGTCCGAAACCGCCGGTCTGTTCGGCTATGCCTTCGCTGACGTAAACCCCGATTTTCAGCGTGATAAAGAAACGCTGACAATGGGCATAACGTTCAATGTCGCAGAAAGTCCGCGTGTGTTTGTCGAGCGCATCGACATCAACGGCAACACATTGACCCAGGACAAGGTCGTCCGACGCGAGTTCCGCCTCAACGAAGGCGATGCCTTCAACAGCATTCAGGTCAAACGCACCTCCGAACGCATCAAGTCGCTTGGTTATTTCCAGGAAGATCTTGAAGTCGAGCAGGCGCAGGGCAGTGGACCGGATCGTATCGTCCTGACGACAAATGTCGAAGAAAAGGCGACGGGCGAACTGTCGCTGTCGGCTGGTTTTTCGTCGATCGAGAACTTCATTTTCCAGGGCTCGATCAAGCAACGGAACTTCCGCGGATTGGGTCAGGAATTACGGACGAATATCTCGTATTCGTCGTATTCCAAGTCGGCGGAAATCGGCTTTACCGAGCCTTATCTGTTCGACCGTTCGATTGCGCTGTCCGGAGACATTTTCCGGCGCGATTTGAACAGCTTCAACTTCTTCAACAATCAACGCAATACGACATATAAGCAGGCAACGACGGGGTTGGAGGTTCGCACCGGTGTTCCAATCAACGAATTTGTCTATTTCCAGGCGCGTTACGGGCTTAGTCAGGACGACATTACGCTGGATCGTGGGACATTCTTCACCGACCCAGACGGTACCGGACCATTGCCTGCGACCTGCGATCCGCTTCGGGCGGGCCGGTTTTTATGCGATGCTATTGGCAGCCGCCTAACGTCGAGGCTTGGTTATACTTTGCTGTTCGATAACCGTGACAACCGGATCCGTCCGACGCGCGGCCAGAGCTTTGGTATCAGCCAGGATTTTGCCGGTCTCGGTGGAAGCGTAAAATACATCAAAACGCGCTTGAACGCCGACAAATATTGGCGCTTGTTCAACAGCAATTTCGTTCTCGGACTATCGCTTGAAGGCGGCTATATCCATCCGCTTGAAAATCGTGGTTCTGCTGCGGACGGCATTGACGATGTCCGGCTGACGGATCGCTTTTACCTTGGTGAGCCACAAATACGTGGTTTCGATATTCGCGGTGTAGGCCCTCGCGTCCAGCGCGTGAGTTTCGAGGCTGGTGTAGAAAATGGCGTGCCTGTGAACGTTCCGATACTCGACCGGAATAGAATCCAGGACGACGCGATTGGTGGCCGGGCTTATTATCTCGGACGTGCCGAGGTGCAAATTCCGCTCGGAAGTGGTGCCAAAGAACTCGGGCTGCGGCCTTCGATTTTCATTGATGCAGGCGCTGTGTTTAATGTTACCCGTCCGATATTGCAGACTTTGCAGGCTCAGCGCGCGGCTGTTGCCGCAGTCCCGCCGTCTGGAAATACGCCTGGAACGCCAGCCATACCGGGCGGCCCTTTGTATTTTACAGGTGTAATAACCAATGACGTTCCTCAACAGGATATTATTGCGACAAATCCTGACGGGTCCGCGCGAACTCCGGTCCTCTCGTTCGAGGAACGCTTCCTTGGTGACACATGGAAGCCGCGCCTTTCCGTCGGTTTCGGGGTGAACTGGAATTCGCCATTCGGGCCGTTCCGGATCGATATTGCCCGCGCTCTGCTTAAGGAGCCTGGCGACGACACCAAATTATTTACATTCAACGTAGGGACTCAATTCTAATGAAAATCCGTAACACCGCTTTTGCGGCCGCCTTGTTGTCGGCTGCGGCACTTGTCGCACCTGCCAATGCCCAAGTTGCTGGAATTGCTACCGCAGATACTGCAGTCGCAATTGCGCGTTCAAAGGCTCTCGGCACTGCCTATCAGCAGATTGGAACGCAATATGCGTCATTTGCCCAGCAAATGCAGCAGAAGCGCAAGGAGATTAATGACATCAACGTCCAGCTCGACACTAATAAAGATAAAGAGCTGACCCAGGCTGAGTTGGATGCGGCTATCAAGGCAAAAAATCCGCTGCTGACGCAGATCGATGCCAAGCAGAAAGAAATCAATTCGCTTCAGGACCCGATTATCAAGGCGCAGCTTTATGCGGTTGAGCAGATCGCGCTGAAATATGAAGCAGCGCAGCAAGCGGTTATCGCCGCCAAGAAGATCAACGTCATTCTCGCACCGGACGCATTTGTCTGGGCGCCGGACGCCGTCGATGTGACGAATGCAATCACGACCGAGCTTGACCGGACGGTACCGTCGGTAGCCATTACCCCGCCTGCCGATTGGCGGTCGTCGCGTCAGGTTGCGGCACTGTATCAGCAGATCCAGCAGTTGTTCAATAACGCGGCGCAGATGCAGGCAGCCCAAGCGGCCGCAGCCCAGCCGCAGCCAGGCCAGCCGGCAGCACCTGCCCCAGCAGCGCAGCCTGACAGCCGCTAATTTCGATGTCGGGGGACGATTTCAGAAACTATGACGTCCGCCGGGTGATGTCGGTGCTGCCGCACCGTTATCCAATGTTGCTGGTCGACCGCGTGGAAGAACTCGTCATCGACGAGCGCATCCGCGCGGTAAAGGCCGTGACAATGAACGAGGGCTTCTTTCAGGGGCATTTTCCCGGGCGACCGATCATGCCGGGCGTGATGATTGTCGAGGCGCTCGCTCAGGCGGCGGGCGTTTTGGCTATGGAAAGCTTTGGGCTTATTGGTTCGGGCAAGCTTGTCTATTTCATGTCGATCGACAATGCGAAATTCCGTGCCCCAGTCGAACCTGGCTGTTTGCTTCACCTGGAAGTCGAATTCATCCAGAAACGCCCGCGCGTCTGCAAATTTGCAGGTAAGGCGATGATCGGCGACCAAGTTGCGACCGAGGCCGAATTTATGGCAATGATCGCCGACCCGCCTGCCTGATTGCGTCTTGCTTTAGGCAATCATCGTCGCTAAGGGCGGCGCTTCCGAATTTTAGGGCGGCCGGTCGGAAACCGGCGGCTGAGCAAAGGAATTGAAAATGAAAGCCGATATTCACCCCGATTATCACATGATCAAGGTGCAGATGACCGACGGTACCGTCTTCGAAACACGCTCCACCTGGGGCAAGGAAGGCGATACGCTGGCGCTTGAAATCGATCCGACGTCGCACCCGGCATGGACCGGTGGCCGTGGCTCGATGCTTGATACGGGTGGCCGTGTTGCTCAGTTCAACAAGCGTTTTGGTGGCCTAAGCCTCAAGAAATAAGCTTCTCGGCGCGCCGGACTCACCCCCGGCCACCGGTAACTGCAAGGAGCGCGCCTGCCTCAGTGGCGCTATGGCGATCGTAGTTCAATTGGTTAGAGCACCGGCTTGTGATGCCGGAAGTTGCGGGTTCAAGTCCCGTCGGTCGCCCCACTCCCCCTTAATTGGCGTGACAAGTCGCAAGCGCAATATTATTACGCCAATTCGCAATTTGATTCCATTGCCGACATTGGAGGAATAGCATGCCCGCAATTTGGGACTTGCCCGATTTTGATTCTCATGAAGCCGTGCATGTCTTTGAAGACCGGGCCAGCGGCCTGAAGGCCGTTATCGCTGTGCATTCGACGCATTTGGGGCCAGCGGCGGGCGGGACGCGCTTTTGGCATTATGCGGATTCGCAGGCGGCGATTACCGATGCGCTACGTTTGTCGCGTGGCATGAGTTATAAAAACGCAATGGCCGGTCTTCCGGCAGGCGGCGGCAAGGCGGTAATCCTTGCCAATCCTGGGCGGACGAAACCGCAAGACATGCTAGATGCCTTTGCGCGCGCAGTCGATTCGCTTGGCGGCCGATATATAACCGCGCAGGATGTCGGCATGTCCGAAGCTGACATGGTGTCGCTGTCAAAGATAACGCCTCATGTCGCTGGTCTTCCCGATCAGGGCGGCGATCCCGGGCCTTATACGGCACGCGGCGTATTCCTCGGGGTGCAGGCCGCAGCAAAGCATGCACTTGGTACCGACGACATGCGTAATGTGCATGTCGCCATTCAGGGTGTCGGCAGCGTCGGCGGCGGACTGGCCCGCTATCTGGCCGAGCAGGGTGCAAAGCTCACACTGGCCGATGTCGACGCAAAGCGGGCTGGCGAGTTGGCCACGGAGCTTGGCGGCGTTTCCGTACCCGCCGATGCGATCATGGATGTCGAGGCCGATATCTTTAGCCCATGTGCCTTGGGCGCCATCCTGACCGAATCGAGCGTCGCGGCGCTCAAGGTCAAGGCCGTTGCCGGCGGCGCGAACAATCAACTGGCCGCCGGGTCGGAGGGCAGGATGCTGGCCGACCGGGGAATTCTATACGCACCCGATTATGTCATTAACGCCGGCGGTATCATCAACGTACTTCGCCATATCGATACCGCCGACGATGTCGAAATCAATCGGCGGATCGATGCCATTCCCGGCCGTCTGGCCGCGATCTGGGCGGAGAGCGACTCGGGCGGCAATACACCTGCCGAAGTCGCCGACAATATGGCACAAAAGCTTATAGGGCGATGACCCCAAATTCATTGGCGTGAGCCGTTGTCGGTGCTAGATGCTCGCTGAACCATGCATCGTTTCGCCAATCCTGCCCGTTTTCTGCGCCTTGCAAAACCGCTGACCCCTGCCTTGTTCTGGCCGGGGCTGGTTTTGGCGCTTGGCGCGTGCCTGTGGGGTCTGTTTGCAACACCGACCGAACGACTGATGGGCGACACGGTCAAGATCATGTTCGTGCACGTCCCATCTGCCTGGCTCGGCATGGGCGGCTGGACTGGGATTGCCATTGCCAGCATCGTTCAGCTTGTCTGGCGGCATCCGCTGGCCGGCATCGCCGCGCGGGCCGTTGCCGTGCCGGGAGCAACCTTTGCTGCTATCTGCCTACTCACGGGATCGATATGGGGCCGCCCGACCTGGGGCACTTGGTGGGTTTGGGACGGGCGACTGACATCGATGCTTGTGCTGTTTTTCCTCTATCTGGGTTATATCGCGCTTAGCAACGCCAGCAGCGAAAAGGGTGATACCAGCCGCGTCGCCGCCGTGTTCGGCGTCATCGGCGCGGTCAACATTCCGATCATCAACCGCTCGGTCGTCTGGTGGGAAAGCCAGCATCAAAAGGCGAGCATTACGCTTGGCGGATCGTCGATCAATGAAGCGTATCTTATACCCTTGTTCGTGGCGGTGGCGGGCTTCAGCCTGCTGTTCGGCGCACTGGTGCTGATGCGAATGCGCGCGGCACTCGCCGAAATGCGGATCGAGGCGCGGATGCGCCGGATGGCGGACGGCTGATGCCGCATCTGCCCTTCATCATCGCCGCCTTTGCCGTCACCGGCGTTGGCATGACGTGGCTGGTCGTATCCAGCTATTTAGGCATGCGCCGTTCGGAGGCGCTGGCCGAGGATTTGAGGCAAGGCCAGTGAAACCAAAGCATCAGCGCCTCATTCTTGCGCTCGTCGCAGTCGTTGCTTTAACTGGAGCTGGTTTTATGGCAGCCGCCGCCCTGCGCGACGAAGCGTCCTATTTCTATACACCAACCACTTTGGCCAAGGCGCAGGTAGCAGAAGGAAAAGCAGTTCGCCTCGGTGGAATGGTTAAGCTAGGGTCGATTAACCTTTGGCCAGATGGAGTCACCAAACGCTTTATTGTGCAGGACCGTAACACTGAATTGGTTGTCATTTATCGCGGAATAACGCCAGATTTATTCGTCGAGGGATCAGGAGTTGTAGCTGACGGAAAGCTAACTAGCGGCGGTCTGTTCGTCGCCGACAGCCTGCTCGCAAAGCATGACGAGAATTACGTGCCCAAGGAACTCGCCGACATCGACATGAACGCCGCCGAGCATACCAAGGACACGTTAGCGAAATGATGGCCGAGGCAGGACTGGCCGCGCTCTGGCTCGCGGCGGCGATGGCGCTTTTGCAACTCGCGGGCGGGCTTACATTATTGCGCGGCGGGGCAGGGCAGTTGACCCCGCTCATCAAGCCAGCGGCAATCGTGCAGGGTGCCTTGTGCGTTTTTTCCTTTTTGGCCCTGATGTACTTGTTCACAATCACCGACCTCTCGGTATTGTTGGTTGCGAGCAACAGCCACATCGACAAGCCGATGATCTTCAAAATAGCCGGAACGTGGGGCAATCACGAAGGCTCGATGCTGTTGTGGGTCGCAGTATTGTCGGTGTCGGGCGCGGCGATCGCGCTTATCGAAAAGCGCATTGACGCGAGAACGCTTCAAGTCACGCTCGCGGTTCAGGCTTTCATCGCGCTTGGTTTTTTCGCGTTCCTGTTGTTCTCTTCGAACCCTTTTACGCGTTTGTTGCCAGCCCCCATGCAAGGCGCGGGGCTGAACCCGTTGCTGCAGGATATCGGCCTCGCCTTCCATCCTCCGACATTATATTTCGGCTATGTCGGGCTGTCGGTCGCGTTCTCCTTTGCCGTCGCTGCGATGCTCACGCGGCAGGTCGGGCCTGCCTTTGCCCGCGCCATGCGGCCCTGGGTGCTTGGCGCGTGGATTTTCCTGACGCTCGGTATCACAGCCGGAAGCTATTGGGCTTATTATGAGCTTGGCTGGGGCGGCTGGTGGTTCTGGGATCCGGTCGAGAACGCCTCGCTGATGCCCTGGCTTGCGGCAACGGCGTTGCTCCATTCGGTCAGTGTGCTCGCCACCCGAAATGCGCTGCGTGCGTGGACGATCATGCTTGCACTGGTCGCCTTTGCGATGTCGATGGCGGGAACCTTCCTTGTGCGGTCGGGCATCCTGACCAGCGTCCACGCGTTTGCGGTTGATCCAGAACGTGGTTCGTTCATCCTCGCACTGATGCTTCTATATACCGGCCTCGCATTCGTCATTTTTGCGCTCCGCATAGGCACTGTGAAACAGGGCGAGCCTTTCCAGCTTTTGAGCCGAGAAGGCGGTATCGTCGCGAACAACATTTTTCTCAGCGTTATTCTCGCCGTCGTTCTTATCGGCACATTGTATCCGCTCGCTGCCGAGGCAATGGGCGACAAGATTTCGGTAGGCCCGCCGTATTTCAACAAGACCACCGCGCCGATCGCGCTGCTGCTGATGCTTGCGCTGCTGCTTGGGCCGATGCTGCGCTGGCGGCGGGACGACATCCAACGTCACAAATATTGGCTTGTCGCGCTGTTCGCGATTATCTTGTGGACCGGCGTGATCGTGTGGAAGTTTGCGCCCGGTATCGGGATATTCCCGTTACTTGGTCTCGCAATTGCATTGGCGCTCGCAGTGGCTGCGTGGGTTCCACTTCGGGGCCGAAATCTGCTGCGCACACCACTGCCGGTTTTCGGCATGGTTATTGCGCATTTCGGACTTGCGGTGAGTGTCTTCGGCATGGCGTCCGAGTCCGGATTTTCCAGCGAGACGCTGACCGCACTTGCCCCGGGCGAAAGCGCGAAAGTTGCAGGCTGGAAGGTTACACTCGCCGATGTAAATCCCGTCGTTGGCGATAATTGGGTCGCAATCGAAGGCAAATTGGCGGCGCGAACTGGCGACATGTCGTTTGTTCTCCGTCCACAATCGCGGCAGTTTTTCCAGCCTGAGATGCAGACCAGCGAGGCGGCATTGCTTACCCGCTGGAATGGCCAATTATATGCCGTAATTGCGCAGCCTGACGAAAATGGGGATGGCCGGTGGCAGGTGCGTCTCTGGTGGAAGCCGTTTGTCAGCTTCATCTGGCTCGGCGGTGTGCTTATTGCCTTGGGCGGCGCGATTGCTTTGCTTGGACGCATGTTCCGGCGTGCCAAAAAGCCGGCAAAAAACCAGTGGAGTGCGGCGTGAACCGACCGTGGCTTCTCTGGGTGCCGCTTGCGATAGTGGCGTTTCTGGGCGGTTGGTTTATTTATGGGTTGGCTGTTCCAAAGGACGATCTGGTGCATTCGGCGATGATCGGCAAGAAACTGCCTGAATTCGCGCTTCCGCCAGCGACAGCGGGTGTCGAAGGTCTGGCAAGCAGCGATATGGCGGACGGAAAGCCGCGACTGCTCAATATCTTTGCCAGCTGGTGCATCTCTTGCAAGGCGGAGGCACCACAGCTTGAAGCGCTCAAAGAGGCAGGCGTTGAGATCGACGCCATCGCGATCCGTGACAAGCCCGAAGACGTCGCCGCGTTTCTTGGTGAATTCGGCAACCCCTACCGCCGGATCGGCGCTGACAACGAAATGGCGATTCAGCTCAAACTTGGTTCATCGGGGGTGCCTGAGACCTATGTCATTGGCGGTGACGGGGCCATATTGTACCAGCATATCGGCGATATAAGGAAAGAGCATATTCCGATGCTGCTTGAGAAACTGCAGGCGACCGAATGAGGGGCGTTGCTGCGTCAGTTCTGCTTTTGGCAACGCCGGTCTTTGCCCAAGGCACTGGCCCCACGCCCGAGCTTGCCAACCGGCAACTGCCTGACCCCGCCCAGGAAGCAAAGGCCACCAAACTCATGCATAGCCTTCGCTGCATCCAGTGCCAGGGGCAGTCGATCGCCGATAGCGATGCCCAAATGGCGGCCACGATGCGCGCAGAGGTTCGCCAGCAAATCGCGTCGGGGCAGAAGCCTGATGCAATTCGCCAATGGATGGTTGACCGTTATGGCGAATGGGTAAGCTTTGAGCCAGAGATGAAAGGCGCAGGCCTGCTGCTCTGGGCAATGCCGTTGCTGGTTTTGCTTCTTGGCCTCTGGCTCGCGCGCGGACTGTTCCGGAGGCGGGCGTGAACGGCTGGATTGCCCTAGCGCTGCTTGCGGTTGCAAGTTTTGGCGCGATATACGGGCTTGGCCGGTTGCCCAAGGGGCTTTGGCAAGTCGCGGCCTCGGCGCTTTTGCTTGGGATGACTGGTTATGCCTTGCAAGGCCGTCCGACGGCCAAATCGGGGCCGGCAAAATCGCTGGCGGCGACCGAGGATGCTGCCGTGCAGCTTGTCGAAATGCGGGCAGATATGGACCAAAGCTTCGGGTCGGCGAAACGATGGCTGGTTACCGCCGATTCCTTTGCGAAGCAGGGCGATTACAAATTGTCAGCAGCCTATATCCAGTCCGGCCTGCGTAACGAGCCTAAAAACGCCGAACTTTGGTCCGCGCTTGGCCTTCAGCTGATGCTGGCGAGCAAGGGGCAAATGTCGCCACCTGCGCAACTGGCATTCGACAAGGCACGCGCGCTTCGACCGAATTATCCAGCGCCTTATTATTTTGCGGGGCTTGCAAGGCTTTTTGGTGGCGACCTGGACGGCGCGGTTTTGCTGTGGGAAAAGACGCTGTCGCTGGCGACGCCAAAGGCAAAATGGCGGCCCCGGCTTGAGTCGCAATTGGCAGGGTTGAAGGCATTACAAGCGCGAGCGGCAAACTCGCCTCGCCCCCCACCATCAAATAATTGAAATATAGAAATAAACGGGCGCTTTGAGGTCATCTATTGCTTTGTTGTGGCAGGTGCCACAGCATGCTATCGCCCGCCGCCCGCTTGGTGAATTATCGCTGGCTGCGGGCCGCTTGCCGGGGGATATGCATGGTTGCGTCGCACGCCGTGGATGATTTTGGACCTACTGATCAGGGGCATGGCCACGGCCATGCACCGCAGGGGTC
>CALRMO020000084.1:0-11187 GCA_943369235.1 Sphingomonas paucimobilis | reverse complement strand
CCACGACAATGGTGGAGCAACGCGTTTACCAACGTGCCGTCAGCGTGGCCGGCAGCAGGGTGAACGACCAGCCCCGCCGGCTTGTCAACGACAATCAGATGCTCGTCTTCATATACAACATCGAGATTGATATCTTGCGCCTCGGCCTTGTCAGCGATCGGTGCAGGCACCAACAGTTCGAACGCGCACCCTGCGAATTTCCTGGCCGAGGCATCGGTGACCGCAACACCGTCGATGCAAAGGCCCTTTTCGGCCACCAGCGCCTGAATCCGCGCACGCGAAAGCTCGGGCAAAGCCGCAGCTAATGCGCTGTCGAGGCGACCTTCGCCTAAAACACCTCGCAATGTGGCTTTTCCCCCGACCATGACCTAGAAATGGGTGATGACCGTGTATTTATCAAGCGCACATCAAGTACAACTTTTGGCGTGGGCCGAAGAGGCGGCACCTGAGGAGTGCTGCGGATTGTTGCTTGGCAATGATATGGCCGTGTCGGTAGTGTTACGAGCGGACAATGTGGCCGCCAACCCCTGCGCGCATTTCGAAATCGACCCAGCGGTGCTGATCGCAGTGCACAAACAAGTGCGCAGCGGCGGGCCGGGCATTATCGGCTATTTCCACTCGCACCCCAATGGTTTCGACAGGCCTTCGGCGACCGATGCCGAACATGCAGCGGCGGACGGCAAATACTGGCTGATAATCGCTGGTGGAGAGATTTCGGCCTGGCTCCCGGTGGCGCAAGATGGAGCCGTTCGCCGCTTTGAACCCATCTTGTTGGCGGTGCAGGGTTGAAACGCGCGGTAACAACGTCCAAGAGCGCAACCAACCGACGATTTTGGAATTTAGGGTATCATGACTGAAACCGAAGTGGATCTTGCCAGCCTGTTGTGTTCGCGGCTTTGCCATGATCTGTTAAGCCCGGTAGGCGCGATGAATAACGGCCTCGAGCTGCTTGCCGACGAGCATGATCCCGAGATGCGGCAGCGCTGCATGGACTTGCTGGCAGAAAGCGCCAAAGCTGCGGCCGACAAGCTCAAATTCTTTCGCCTGGCGTTCGGGGCCGCGGGCGGCTTTGGCACCGAAGTCGATCCAGCCGAGGCCAAGGCCGTTATTGGCCCGCTGGTGACGTCAAGCGGCAGGACCAAACTCGATTGGGCGGTGCCAGCGGCGTTGATGCCCAAACGCGCGATCAAAATCCTGCTCAATCTGGTTTTTCTTGCCAATGATGCGCTGGTGCGTGGTGGCACCTTGTTTGTCGGCGCGGAAAGCCGCGATGGCGAGCAGGAAATCGTCATCCGGGCAAATGGCCCAAAGATCGTCATGGACGCTTCGATCCGTCAGGCGCTTACCGGCGGGCTTGATCCGTCGATGGTTGATTCGCGCACGGCCGCGGCCTGGATGGCGCGGAATCTGGCAGTCCGCGCTGGTGGTCTGGTCCAGATTGCAGAGCCGGATGCCGAACATCTGGTCATCGGCGCGCTGATCCGCGACATCTGAAAAACTTGAACACAGGCGAGCTCTCAACGACTTTTTAACCATATGACGTCAACGGTGCACGGCCATAGACCGGGAAAACGTGCATGGACGATTTGTTGGAAGATTTCATCGCGGAAACCCGCGAAACGCTTGAGGCGCTGACCAGCCAGCTTGTCGAATGGGAACGCGACCCGCAGGATCGCGCCTTGCTCGATAGCGTATTCCGCTTCGTGCACACCGTCAAAGGCAGCTGCGGATTTCTGGATCTACCGCGCTTGCTTCGGCTTAGCCACGCCGCCGAGGATGTGCTGAGCGCTGCGCGCGCCGGGACATTGGCGGCATCCACCGGGTTGGTATCGGCCGTTCTCGCGGTCATCGACCGGATAATGCTGCTGACCGATGCGCTTGAAACCGGCAATGCGGTGTTTGACGACGACGCTGATCTTATCGATGCCATGCTGGGCTTTTTGCCGCAGGACGATCGGGGTGCCGATGCAAATGACATTCAGTCACTGAATGAATTCATTGAAGAAATTGAACAGGACGAGCGCGTTGCCAAGGGCAAGACGCGAACGGTACGCGTCTCGCTGGCTTTGCTCGACAAGCTGATGAGCGGTGTTTCGGACATGGTGCTGGCCCGTAACGAGGTTTCGCGTCAGCTTCGAAAGGCGGGCATCAGCGCTGAAGTCGAGCATTCGTTCGGACGTCTTTCGGCATCGGTTGCCGAAATGCGCGATGCTGTCGGGATGATGCGGATGCAGAATATCGACCGTCTGTTTGCATCATTGCCCCGATTGCTGCGGGACATTTCGATAGAACTCGGCAAGGAAATCGAACTTCAAATCGAAGGCAGCGAAGTCGAAGTCGACCGCGAAATGGTGGAAGCTTTGCGCGATCCCTTGGCGCACATCCTGCGCAACGCGGCTGACCATGGCATCGAGAGTGCCGCTGAACGCCGCGCATTGGGCAAGGACCCCGTTGGCAACATCCGCATCGTTGCGCGGCAATCGGGCAACCAGATTTTAATCGAGGTGATCGACGACGGGCGCGGCATCAATCTGGAAAAGCTTGGCACGCGGGCCATTGCTGCAAAGATCGTGACCGTCGCCGAATGGCAAAAAATGTCAGAACGGGCACAGCTTAACACGATTTTCACGCCAGGGCTCTCGACCGCCGATCAGGTTACGTCGATTTCAGGGCGCGGTGTGGGGATGGACGTGGTTCGCACCAACCTGCAGAATATCGGTGGCACGATAGAGCTTGAAAATGTCGAAGGCCGAGGCCTTAAAATGACCCTGCGTTTGCCGCTTACACTGTCTATCATCGCTGGACTGTCGGTACGCGCCGGTGATCAGCTGTTCGGCATTTCGCGGAGTTCGGTGGTTGAAATCCTCTCGGTGTCGAACGCGAACGTGAAAATCGAAGAACTTGGCGGCGTAAAGGTTGCCTCGATCCGCGGCGAACGTTTCCCTGTGGCGACGCTTGAAAGCTTGCTCGATATCGAAGCGACGGAAAATGCCACCGGAAGCAGCCGGACGTTGATCGTTATGCGCCCGGCGATCGGTTCGGTATTCGTTCTCGATGTCGCTGGCGTAATCGACAATGAAGAACTTGTCGTCAAACCCGGCGCACCCTTGGTGATGGCAAGCGGACTGTTTGCTGGAACGTCCTTGCCCGACAATGGCCGCCCAATGCTGTTGCTCGATGCAAGCGGGCTGGCCGCAGCGGTTGGTGTCGATATGGTCGAACAATCGAGCCGCGAACGAAATGCGCAGACAAGCCGCGCAGAACCGGCGGCCAAGCGTCCGTCGGCTTTGCTTTTTGTCGCAATGGACGGACGCAAGCGAGCAATCCGGTTGTCCGCAATTGATCGCATGGAAGATGTTGACGCGTCGCAGGTCCAGTTTATCGGCGGCAAAATGCGGCTGGCAATCGATGACGGTTTGTTTGAGGTAGCCGATCTTGATTCGGCCCCGACAGACGGTCAGGTGAAGTTGCTTAAACTGACCGACGGGCAGAGCAGCGTCTATCTAGCCGTCGAGGATGTGCTCGATATATTCTCGATTGACGGCGATATCGTCCCAAGCGCGCATCCTGAGCGGCATGAAGGCATCATTTATGCGGAGGGTGAGCCGGTCGAGTTAGTGAATGCATTCCAGTATTTCGAACTGTCTGACGCTGGGCATAATGGCGCCGACGCCGCGTTATGCTACATCGACGGTAGTGCCGACATGCATTGGGAGCAGGCCATTCTCGCGCCCTTATTAAGGGCAACCGGCTATCGTGTAAGCTTCGACCCCAAAGATCGACAGCAAGCGTCGGTTGTGCTTCTTCGCGAGGATACCGACGCAGCGGACGATCCGAAGGCGTTGCGCTTGCGCGATACGACTCATGTTATGCCGGGGGCGGTGCCGAGCATTTACCGCTACGATCGCGTCGGGCTGATTTCGGCTATAGAAGCCAAGCTTGCAGGGAGGGCCTGATATGCGGTCGCTTTATCTCGTTGCGCATGTGAACGGCGCATGTGTCGGCATTGAAAGCAGTTCGATTGAATCGATAGTCCATGTGCAGGATATCGTGCCGGTGCCGAATTGTGATTCGTCGGTCGCCGGATTATTCGCCTTGCGAAGCCGGGTGCTGACCCTGATCGACACGCAATATCTCGTGAGTGCAACCTCGCAAAAGGCGGAAAAAGGCGCGCTAGCCGTCGTCGTCGAAATTTCCGGCCATCAATATGGATTGCTGGTCGACAAGGTTGAAGATGTTGTTCCGATTGGCGATGAACAGTTCGAAAGCAATATCAAGCCATCGCCGGAATGGCGGAGCCTGGTTCTTCAAACCGCGTCGGTCGACGGCCGGCTGATAATGATATTGGATACAGGCGCTCTGGTCTGCGGCCGCGACGTCTTGGCCGCATAAAAATTTGACCGGCGCCGCTCCTATTAACGTGTCGATAACATGACACAGATACAGTTCGGGACGGACCAAGTTTAAAGGTGTGGCGCATGAAATCCTGTTTGATAGTCGATGACAGCAAAGTGATCCGTAAGGTCGCGAGGCATATTCTCGAAACGATGCAATTCGATGTTGCTGAAGCTGCCGACGGCAAGGAGGCGCTGGATCATGTTGCCGAAAGCAGCCCGGATGTCATTCTGCTCGACTGGAACATGCCAATCATGAGCGGCATGGACTTTCTGCGCGCTTATCGCTCGACGATTGCTTCGCCATCGGCAAAAGTCATTTTCTGCACGACCGAAAATGGCATCGGCCATATCCAGGCGGCCATCGATGCCGGAGCTGATGAATATGTCATGAAACCGTTCGACCGCGAGACGCTTGAAGCCAAGTTGCAAATCGTCGGCTGTCTATAAGCGGGTAGCGAGGCAGTGAACGCCCTCCAGACCCTGACGATACCGAAAAGTGGTACGGGCCGAACGCAGATACGGGTCATGCTCGTCGATGACAGCGTTGTCGCGCGTTCGATTTTCGCGCGGGTTTTGAGCAAGCATGACGATATCGAGATTGTCTGCGAGGCCGAAGACACCGAGGTTGCCATCGACAGCCTTGAGACCATCAAGGTCGATATCATCCTTCTCGACATCGAAATGCCAAAGCGATCCGGGCTTGAGGCTTTGCCCGATATCCAGGCCAAGGCCGATGGCGCGCGCATTCTGGTCGTCTCTGCATTTGCAGAAGAGAATGGCCCTGCGGCGATCCAGGCGCTATCGCTCGGCGCGTGCGACACGCTCGCGAAACCGGGACGATCGGGCTTTTCAGGGCGCTTTTCCGAAATCCTGATCGACAAGGTTGTCCGTCTCGGACGATCGGCGAGAGAACGCAACGACGCCGGATATGCGGCGCAGCTTGCGGTCGATCATAAGTTTATTGCAAAGCCGCGCTGCATCGCAATCGGATCGTCGACGGGCGGCATACCGGCCATTTATGAAATTGTCCGGCACCTCGATGCCTCCATCGAGTGCCCGGTGCTTGTTACGCAGCATTTGCCCGAGGCGTTCATGACTTTTTTTGCCAAGCAATTGGCAAGCCTGACCTCGCGCACGGTAAAGGTCGCCGAAGCAGGGGAAAGCGCACGGGATAATCACATTTATATCGCACCGGGGCATGCGCATCTGGTGTGTCGACGGAACCGGGGAAACATCATTATTGAACATCAGGCCAATTATCATGCGAGCCGCTATTGCCCGTCGGTCGATGCCATGTTTGCCTCGGTGGCGTCGGTTTATGGCGCCGATGGAATGGGCGTAATCCTGAGTGGCATGGGCAATGACGGCGTTATCGGTGCCCGCGAACTTCATGCATCCGGGGCATCGCTACTTGTTCAGGACACGGAAAGCTCGGTAGTATGGGGAATGCCCGGCGCGGTTGCGCGCGAGGGGATTGCTACTGCTATATTGGCGCCCCAGCAGATGACCGAATTGCTCGGCCGAATTGCCCGGGCGTCGTGAGCATTTCCGACGCCAAGGCGCACAAGGCGCTATCTGCGCTTTTGGAAGCACATACTGGGCAGACATTGCTCGCCAACCGGCATTGGCGGATCGACATGGCGTTGAAGCCGGTTATGCGGCAAAATTCGATACCCGATCTCGAAACTCTTATCTCGCTGATCGAAATCGATGCCGACCCGAAACTGACAATCGCCTGTGTGGAGGCAATGGTGAATAACGAGACATGTTTTTTCCGCGACCAGGCAAACTTTGCGCTGCTGACAGGGCCAGTGCTGGACACTATCCGCGAACATCGAATGGCGGCAAAAAGGCTGCGTATCTGGTCGGCGGCCTGCTCGACCGGGCAAGAGCCGTATTCGCTCGCCATCGCCATAGCGGAGAATCCCGAGAAATGGCGGGGCTGGACAATCCAGGTCATGGGAACCGACGTTTCGACATCGGCGCTCGCACAGGCGCGGACCGGGCGCTATTCGCAGTTCGAGATCCAGCGCGGGCTGCCCGTGATGCAGATGCTCCGCTATTTCGAGCAGCAGGGCGAAGAATGGGTCGCGAAGGACAATTTGCGCAAAATGGTGACCTTTGCCGAGCACAGCATGCTCCAGCCTGCACGGCATTTCGGCAAATTCGATGTGGTGTTGTGTCGCAACATGCTCATGTATCTGAGTGACGACAAGAGATCGCAGGTACTTGATGCGATCGCGCCGCTCATTGCCGATGACGGCATATTGATGCTGGGGGCGGCAGAGACCGTTATCGGCCAGACCGACAAATTTCGTGCGAGCAAGGAGTTCCGGGGTTTTTACGAACCGGCGATCGCGGACAAGCCTGCAAGCTTCGCGGCACAACGCAGAACTGCCTGATATTGCGTCGAACTGCCGACCTGCTAAGGGTCTGCCGATGACCATGATCTGGAACCCGTCGCCGAATTTTGGCGAACGCACATTGCCGATTACTATGCTCGTGCTTCATTATACCGGAATGAAGTCGGGCGCGGAGGCCATTGACTGGCTTGCCAATCCGGTATCGAAAGTGTCGGCGCATTATGTCGTCGATGAAGACGGGCAACTGGTTCACATGGTCCGCGAAGAACAGCGCGCGCAGCATGCGGGGCTGTCTTACTGGCGCGGCATTACCGATTGCAATAGTGCCAGCATCGGTATCGAGATTGTCAATCCAGGCCATGAATTTGGCTATCGCCCTTTTCCCGAAGCGCAGATGGACACCGTAACCCGGCTGGTTGCCGAGCTTGTGCGAACCTACAGCATCGAGCCACGAAACGTCGTGGGGCACAGCGATGTCGCACCCGCGCGCAAGGAGGACCCGGGCGAGTTGTTCGATTGGGAAAGACTGGCCAAACTCGGCCTGGCGGTGCCGCGGCCAAAGGAAAACCTGGTGGACCCGGAATGGCCTGATGCCGCGTTTTTGCTGGCGCTTGAACGCTATGGCTATGGCATTAATGACGGGCGGGCGGCGGTTGTCGCGTTCCAGCGACGTTTCCGCCCCGAGAATATCGACGGCGTAATTGACGGCGAATGCCGCGCGATCCTGTTGAGCTTGCTCTTGGAGGTTGAGGGCGGACCTGCTATCTGACCCGCGCCAGAGGGTTGGGCGACCGCCCGCCTTCGCTGAAGCTTCGGCGCGCAAGCTGCTTTCCGTATGATTCGGGAGCTTGCCCGCCGAAGCCTTGGCGAAGGCGGGAGGAAAGTCCGGGCTCCAGCGAGGAACGGTGCCGGGTAACTCCCGGCTGAGGCAACTCAAGGGAAAGTGCCACAGAAATCATACCTCCGTATTTCGATACGGTAAGGTCGAAACGGTGCGGTAAGAGCGCACCGCGTTGCTGGTAACAGCAACGGCACGGCAAACCCCACCGGGAGCAAAACCGAATAGGGGCGGCATATGGCATCCTCCTGCCAGTCGCCCGGGTTGGTTGCATGAGCGACGCAGCAATGCGTCGCCTAGATGAATGGTCGCACGTCCGTCCTGAGCTTGTCGAAGGATGGAGGACAGAACCCGGCTTACAGACCCTCTGGCGCATTTTCCCCGCGTTTGCTTTACGAAAACGTCAACATTTACATATGGCGCCGATTATGGTCTGTCCGCTCCAGGATTAAATTGAAAAGGGGTAATTCGATGTCGATTGTCGATCGTGCCAAGAACATCATATTGAAGCCAGCCGAAGAATGGCAGGTTATTGCCCAGGAGCCCGCCACCGTAAGCGGACTGTTTACGGGTTATGCGATGATATTAGCCGCGCTTCCGGTGGCCGCTGCCATCATATTCACAGGCGCATTAGGAATGTCCGCCGCCGGGATGGGCGGAATGGGCGGCGGCGCTATGGCAATGGGATTCACCGCAGTCGCCGGACTGGCCGTGATCGGCTATGTCTTGTCGCTTGTTACGCTTTATTTGATGTCACTTATCGTCAACGCGGTATCGCCCAGCTTTAACGGCAAATCCGACATGGTGCAGGCGACCAAGCTTATGACCTATGCATCGACGCCCACTTGGGTTGCCGGGCTGCTTAGCTGGATTCCGATTTTGGGCGCGCTCATCTCGCTCGCGGCCATCGCTTATGTCGTGTATTTGATTTACCTCGGGTTGCAGCCAGTACTTGGTGTCCCGCAGGAAAAGGTTGCCGGCTTCACGGTCGTCATTGTGCTCATTTACATCGTACTTTCGCTGGTTGTCTCGGGCATCATTGTTGGCCTGCTATTCTCGACCTTCTTCGGCGGTGCCATGATGTCGGGCGCACTGTCCGGCGCATAATTTGCGCTTACACCCCTAGCAAAATCGCCATGCCGTCGCTAAGTCGGCGGCATGGCGCGAAACACGGGCAGAAACGACTGGGGATTCCCCCGCTGGCGCGGCTATGGCAGCAGCAGCGAGGCGCAGCAGGTGCGCCTGTGCGACCATTATGGATGCAACAAGGCCGGCAATTGCCCCGCGCCGAAATCGCCCAACAGTCCCGACCGCTGGATGTTCTGCGAGGAACATGCTGGCGAATATAATCGCGGCTGGGACTATTTCGAAGGGCTGACCAAGGAAGAGGCCGAGCAACGCGAAGCCAACGAGAAACGGGATTTTTCAGGGTACAAAGAATCCGCGCATTACGGCTGGGCAGGTTCCGGCGACGGCAGCCGAAGCCGCGACGAAATGCACGCGCTCGACATTTTGGGCCTTGAAAGCGATTCCAGCTTCGACGATGCCAAAAAGGCCTGGCGCAAAATCGCCAAGGAAACCCACCCTGACGTCAACCCCGGTAACGCCGATGCGGCCAAGGCGTTTCAGGCGGGGCAGGCGGCCTATGACGTGCTTCGCGTTGCCGAAGAGCGGCGGGAGTGGAAGGGCTAGAGCCTTGCGTCGCCATCATCACAAGCGCATAGGCGGCGCGTGATTCGGGCACACTCTTCCCTTCGAAACATTGCCGCAGCGCTGATCGTGCTGGCGCTTGCCATGCGCGTGCTTGTACCGTCAGGCTGGATGCCGTCTGCCGAACGCGGCTTTGCGCTGACCATCTGCACCGGCATGGATACCCAGACCGTCTGGATGGACAAATCGGGCAAGCTGCACAAGGAAGACCCGGCAAAAGGCAAGTCTGTCGAGCATTCGCCTTGTGCTTTTGCGGGCGCGGCGGCTCCGGCGGATTTGGCGATTGCGACGCTTGCCGCAGCTTCTGTCTCGCTTGTTTCGATCGAGGCGCCCATGGTTGCGCAGGCCGTGTCTGTCGGTCATGGCCTTGCCGCCCCGCCCCCGCCATCAATAGGTCCACCCGTCCTCATTTGAAACTTCAGGCTGCCTCGCGGCCTTTTACCGTTTCAAAAGTTAGGACATCATCATGTCGGTCAAACAATGTTTGCGCGCTTCTGCGTGCCTTACCGCTCTTTTCATTCCCATAGCTGCTTCTGCGGAGGAGGTTGCGGACTCCGGTGCTGGCAACACCGCAATCATCGTCATCGGTCAACGCGATGCGCCCATCGAAATCGAACCGCGCGGCCTTGCTGTCTCGCTCGGCGCGGAGCAACTGGAGGCGGTCAACGCGTTCAACACCGAAGATCTGATGAAATATGCGCCGAACTTCTTCGTCCGCAAACGCTATGCCGGCGACAGCAACGGCGTGCCGGGATTTCGCGGCACACATTCGACGCAAAGTGCGCGAACGCTGGTGATGGTCGATGGTTTTGTCGTATCAAACTTCCTGGGCAATTCGTTCGGCTTCGCGCCGAAATGGGGCCTGGTCGGACCGGGCGAAGTAAAGCAGTTCGATATTGTCTATGGCCCATATTCCGCGCGCTATGGCGGCAATTCGATGGGCGGGATCGTCAACATCACCACCCGTGATCCTGCGGAGACAGAGGCGTTTGTGACTGCACAGGGGTTCGTTCAACCCTATGAGCAGTTCTCGACGAAGGACGATTATTACGGCTATTCCGCCGAAGCAGGCTTTGGCTGGAAGCAAAAGGATGGCCCCTTTTCGCTTCGGCTAACCGGTCGCTATTTCCGCAATGACGGCCACCCTCAAACATTTTTGGGGCTGGTGCCTGCGACCGGCGCAGCTGGAACAGTCGTTAAGGGCGCAGTTATCGATCCCGAACAGGTGCGAACGACTGCTGCAGGAACCGGAATCCCGGGCTCGCCTGGAACTGCGACCAATCCGATATTCGCCGCCCAGTCGCCCGCCGCGATTACGCAAAATCAGGTGAAGGTGAAGGTCGGTTATGACGACGGCGCGATAACCGGGCAGGCGTTGTTCGCGTACTGGCACAATGGCGATAACCAGTTCGGTCCTGACTGCTATTTACGCGACGTCGCAGGCAATGTCGTGTGCGAAGGACGCGTGACCTTTGCCGGTCAGACCTACACCGCATCGGGTGCCAACCTGTCGCGCACGGTGCGCGATGAATTTCTGGCCGGCGTAAAACTCGCCGCGCTGCTAAGCGATGAATGGTCGGCCCGGGTCGCGCTTTCAACCTATCAGATCGCCAGATCGAACGGATTTATTTCGAACGGTTTTGCCGCTGGCAAGGCGAATGGTGCCGGGACGCTGGCGAACCAGGGGCCAACGGGCTGGTATACCGGTGATGTCACGGTCGAACGAACAAGCGAAAGCAATGAACTTGCCGCTGGCCTCAACGCTAACCGATATGAAACGGACCAGACCCGGTTCAATATACCACACTGGCAAAGCGGCGCGGGCGGGGCGTTTTCCACCCGGACTTTCGGCAAAACGCGGGTGCTTTCGGCGTGGGTG
>CALRMO020000083.1:0-11188 GCA_943369235.1 Sphingomonas paucimobilis | reverse complement strand
GGATTCATCACAATAAATCGGCATAAGCCCCCCTTTGAGGAGGCGTTAGCAAGGAAAGCGCCGGATGACTATTTCCCGCCAGGCTTCGCGCACCGTCTGGGTGCGGCGACGTTCCCGAGGTATCCGGCTAAATTCCGCGATAAATTCGTCTGCGGTCAGGTGATATTTTTTGGGCGCGCAGAATAACGGCTTTCCTAAAGCACGCGCCTTTTCATTTTCAGCCTTTACCGCGTCCGCAGCTGTTTCAAACAACCGCGCCATCGGCTTCAAATCTTTTGAAAACATCGCCGCCATGCCCTTTTTCTTGAGTGCTACGGCCTTTACATAAAATGTTTCGGCATCCATTGCGTACACCGGAACGGCGCAGAACGACAAGGCACCGCCCGCGATTAACAATTTGCATTTCATTATATTGCGACCTCAACTCACCCATAACCGGTCTAGGGTGGTGAGGTTGCAATGGATAGCCGAAAATTATGCGCCTTGGGGAGTAGCTCCGCCAACTGAAGGGGTTTTGCGGCGACCTGCCTTTGGAATCGCTGTACCGATCGCAGGTATGCTTGACGGTTTGGCTACCTTGCCATCGTCGCGCTCAAACTTGCCCGTTTCAAGCAGCTGCTTGATCTCGTCGCCGGACAGCGTTTCGAATTCGAGCAAGGCGTTCGCCAGCAAATGAAGCTGCTTGTTGTGCTTCTTCAGCAAATCGGTGGCGCGCTTGTGACCGCCTTCGACCAGCTTGCGGATCTCGGCATCGATCTTCTTGGCGGTTTCGTCCGACATCGCCGATCGCTGCGACATGCCATAGCCAAGATAGCCGTCCTGCCGCTCTTCATATTGCAGCGGGCCCATTTCGTCCGACATGCCCCATTGCGTGACCATATCGCGTGCCAGACTGGTGGCGTACTGGATGTCGCTCGACGCACCCGAGCTGACCTTGTCATAGCCGAAAATCAACTCTTCGGCGACGCGGCCACCCATCGACACCGACAGGTTGGCGTGCATTTTGTCGCGGTGATAGCTGTAATTGTCCCGTTCGGGCAGGCGCATGACCATACCCAGGGCGCGACCGCGCGGTATGATCGTCGCCTTATGGATCGGGTCCGATGCAGGCTCGTGAACCGATACCAGCGCATGCCCCGCTTCGTGATAAGCGGTCATTTTCTTTTCGTCGTCGGTCATGACCATCGACTTGCGCTCGGTGCCCATCATCACCTTGTCCTTGGCGTCCTCAAACTCCTGCATGGCAACCAGGCGCTTGCCGCGACGAGCCGCAAGCAATGCCGCCTCGTTGACGAGGTTGGCAAGATCGGCGCCCGAGAAACCGGGCGTACCACGCGCGATGACGCGGCCATCGACGTCAGGTGCGAGCGGCACCTTCTTCATATGAACCTCGAGAATCTTGACACGTCCGTCGATGTCGGGGCGGGGCACGACGACCTGACGGTCGAAGCGGCCCGGACGCAGAAGCGCGGGATCGAGCACATCGGGGCGGTTTGTCGCGGCAACGATGATAATGCCTTCATTGGCCTCGAACCCGTCCATCTCGACCAAGAGCTGGTTTAGCGTCTGCTCGCGCTCGTCATTCTGATTGCCGAGACCTGCACCACGGCTTCGGCCAACGGCATCGATTTCGTCGATGAAGACGATGCACGGCGCGTTCTTCTTGGCCTGCTCGAACATGTCGCGGACTCGGCTTGCGCCGACGCCGACGAACATTTCGACAAAGTCGGAGCCCGAGATCGAGAAGAAGGGCACGCCCGCCTCGCCGGCAATTGCGCGGGCGAGCAGAGTTTTACCTGTACCGGGCGAGCCGACCAGCAAAGCGCCCTTGGGAATCTTGCCGCCAAGTCGCGAGAATTTGTGCGGATCCTTCAAAAATTCGACGATTTCCTGAAGCTCTTCGCGCGCTTCGTCGATGCCTGCAACATCCTCAAACGTCACGCGGCCGTGCTTTTCAGTGAGCAATTTCGCTTTTGATTTGCCAAACCCCATGGCTCCGCCCGCGCCGCCGCCTTTTTGCATCTGCCGCAACACGAAGAAAGCAATACCAAGAATAAGCAGGAACGGCAGCGCCTGATAAATCAGGATGAGCAACAGGCTTGGCTGTTCTTCGGCCTTGCCCTGAACATCCACGCCCTTCTCGTCGAGCAGAGGATAAAGGCCGCTATCGCCGGGGACCGGCACCGTGACAAATGTCTCGTCGGTTTGGGTCTTACCAGTGATGCGTTCGGGCGCGATGGCAACGGATTTAACCTCGCCCGCCGCAACCTTGTCGCGGAACGTGGAGTAGCTGATGCCCTTGGCGGTTTCAGACGTCCCGCTGAAAATCGATGCAACGAGCAAGAGCGCGACGATAATCGCCGACCAGATCGCCATATTGCGCAGCATCGGGTTGCCTTTGGGTTCCTGTTCGTCGTTCATCAATCACGCCTCGAATTTGCTCCCCGGTGCGACGTGCACCGGGATATGACCTGCAATGTAAGCGCGAATGCGTGAATGGCAATATAACGAATTTTGAAATTCAAAGCTGTTAAGAGGCGCGCGCGCGCGAAGGCGCGACCGAAAATTCCCAAGAGGCGTTGGCTTTACACCGAATATTGCCAATCATTCCGCCCCCCCCCGCCTCCAGCCGATCAAGCAGGCGGTCGATGGCATCGCCCCTTGGTCGTAAGCCAGGCTCCAAAATCGATACGCAGCGCAGAAGCAGGCGGCGCTGTAACTCGCGCGGTAAAGATGAGGCATCACATTGAATTATATCATCTTTCAGAATGATACGTGTCGCGCTCAGGGTGTCCGTCGCCCACTGCAGCGCCTCGCTTGCCTCTGCCATCGCCAAGGCAGAGCGGCCAACGCGATCGGCGGTGAGCGGGTGTTTTGTCTCCGCCAACCATTGCCGCACCCTGACCCGGTCGAAGTCGGCATCGTCGTTGCTCGGGTCGCGCACGGGCGCGATCCCGGCACCGATGCAAATTTCCTCTAACTCTGATTTGGAAAAGCCAAGCAGGGGCCGGATTACGCGCCCGTTATGGCGGCGAATGGCCGCAAGACCGTCGACACCGCTGCCCCGCGCCAGGCGCATTACCAACGTTTCGATTTGATCGTCGCCGTGATGTGCGGTGGCGATCAGCGAGCAGTCATATTCATCGGCGGCGCTTTCCAGTAAAGCATATCGCGCCGCGCGGGCTGCAGACTGGATGTTACCCGTGATTTTCTGTGCGGGCGACAAAACCACATGGGGTACCCCCAACGCTGCACATATGTCGCGGACAAAAACAGCCTCTGCGGCGGCCTCCGGGCGGAGCTGGTGGTCTATGGTTGCCACATGAATTCGGCCTGCAGCCGCTTCATTGGCCAAAACCAGAAGCGCGATGCTGTCGGGGCCGCCCGACACTGCCAGCAAAATCCGCGTCTCTCGGGCATCGCCGAGATTGGCCAATGCATCCCGGAAGCGTTGAAGATATGCCGGATTGACGGCTATTTGCACTTCGCTCGGGTCTTGCCCGCAGCCACGCGGTCCGACAACCGCCCCGTTGCGGCATCGGGATATGCCTTGGCAAGCTCCCCGAACGCTTCGCAGGCTTCGGCCGTCTTGCCGAGGTCGGTGAGCGCTGCACCCAGAAAGAACAGGCTGTCAGCTGCCCGTTCGCCGCGCGGGTCGGTTTTGTAATTATCGTAAAAAACCTTGACCGCAGTCGCAGGCTTGTTGTCGTCGAGCCACGCACGGCCAAGCAGGTTGCGCGCAAAGCTGGCGCGCTTGTGCTTTGGATATTTGGCAACGGTTTCCTCAAGCGTTACTTGCGCTTCGGGAAAGAATTTGGCCTCCCAAAGGCGGTAGCCGTAATTGTAGCCATCTTCAAAACCGTCACCGGTTGCCGGGCGTTCGATCGCTGCCACAGCCGCAGTTCGTGCAGCGGTCGGCTTCGCGGCCGGCGGCGTAACAGTGGGCTTCGGCTTTGCGGGCGTTGCCGCCGTTGCAACAGGGGCGGGGGCCGGCGCAGCCGTTATCGCCGCAACGGGTTGAGCCTGCGCAAGCTGCGCTTCGAGCGCCTTGAGTCGTCCTTCCATACCGCGCATGCTGTTGCCATGCTGCTCCACCTGACCGGTCAGGGTCGCCAGCTGCGATTCCAGCGCATCGACACGGGCGAGCAAGTCTGCAGTAGCTGTCGAACTTGAGGTGATGGTCTTGGGTGCGTTCGGCGACTGGATATCGGGCTCGATGAATTTGCCCGCGCCATTGGGGAAGACCTGACGCTGGACCGCGCGCATTTCTTTTTCGAGCTTGCCAACGCGGCCCTCGACATTTGCGTCTTGAGCAACCACAGGCGCGGCCAGCGCACATGCCAAGCTGCCCAGCAAAACGAGCCGTAATTTCATTGGGTTACTCCCCCGTTTACCAATCCTAATCCGGCTTATAGCTTGTCGGACTCGCGCAATAAAGGTCCATTGCGCCATTTCGGTGTAAAGTTTCAATTCTGTGTCAGGTGCCCGTCTTCGTACCGGCGGGTGGCGTCGTTGCTGTATTTGCGGCAGGCGAGCGTGCCAGCAATGCGGCCGCGCTTATTTCGACATCGGCGATCGTCTTGTCGGCCTCGCCCAGAGGAGCAACGGCCTGTCCGCCAATCGTCACCGTCAGAACCTGAGGCCGCCCGGTGACGATCATCGGCTTGTTTGCGTCTTGCGGAACCGTAAAGCTGTCCCCGGCCGCCATCTCCTTTTCATAAAGGCGCTTGTTGTCCGCGTCGTAGATTTTGACCCACACATTGTCGGTGGCTTTCAATACGACCGGACCAGCGGCGGTGGAAGTAGCCGCAGCAGCCTGCGAAGGTGCTGTTTTCGGAACCGCCGCAACGGGCGGTGCGCCATCTGTGGCGTCGCCCAGCGTCATGCTCCGCCAGACAAAATAAGCGGCAACGAGCAGCACACCGATTGCCGCAGCTGTCCAGGCCAGCGCCCTTGAGGGCACACGCGCCGGATCTGCAGGTTCATAATTTTGTGTCGGCGCCGTGTAGCCGCCATGGCCGTGCTGCGTCATCTCAATACGCAGGTCATCGCTGATCTTCGCTGAATCCATGCCCAGCGCCCGCGCATAGGACCGCGCGAACCCGAGGGTATAGGTCGAGCCGGGCAATGCGACGAATTCGGACTGCTCTATCGATTCCAGGTGACGCATTGGGACCCGGGTCTTTGCTGCCAAATCCGACAGTGTGAGACCGAGACGCTCACGTTCGGCCTTCAGTTGTTCGCCAACTGTGTCAAACCGAAATTCTTCTTCGCTCGGGGAATCTTCGCCCACTGCAATCTCCACGACCCGTGTCCAGCCACCTCTGCCGGGCGGATGCCGGACAATGGCAGTCTGCCGCTCAATGTCAATGGCGGCAAGACCATTTTACATCGCCAAACGCGAACGTTTCAGCCAGTTTCGATACCTTGCGCCGTGGCCCAAACCGAAAGCGCATTTCTGAAATTTGGCGGTGGCGAGGCGAGCAACTCGTCCATCTTGGCGGTAATGGCGGCGTGATCGACCGACCGGATCATCGCTTTGACGGGGCCCACCGCTGCCGGGGTTATCGAAAGACGACGAATACCCACGCCGATGAGCGCCAGCGCCTCAAGGCTTCGTCCCCCCATTTCCCCGCAGACGGCGACATCGACGTCATGGCCCTCGGTTGCTTTCACCACGCGCCGGATAAACCGCAGTATCGCCGGGCTTAGCCAGTCATAACGCTCAGCAAGGCGGGGATCGGCGCGGTCGGCGGCGAACAGGAACTGAGTGAGATCGTTGGTGCCGATTGACAGGAACTGGATTTTGGGGAGCAAGATATCGAGTGTTTCGGCAAGCGCAGGCACCTCGAGCATCGCGCCGTAACGGATTTTGCTTGGCAACTGCTTTTTCTGCTTGCCGAGAAATGCCATCTGGCCCTCGAAAATCGCCTTCGCCGCGTCGAATTCCCACGGTTCGGACACCATCGGAAACATGACGTTCAATGTTCGCCCGGCCGACGCCTCGATAAGGGCGCGCGCTTGCGCCTTCATCAACCCCGCGTGATCGAGCGAGAGACGAAGTGCGCGCCAGCCAAGCGCTGGATTTTCCTCTTCGCTGGTTTCGTCTTTCAAATAGGGCAGCGCCTTGTCGCCGCCAATGTCGAGCGTGCGGAATATCACCGGCTTGTCGCCAGCCGCATCGAGCACATCGCGATAGAAACGCTGCTGGCGTTCGCGCTGCGGCAGGGTGGCCGAAATCAGGAACTGGAATTCGGTGCGAAACAGCCCGACTCCCTCGGCTCCCGTTGTTGCCAGCGCCGACATATCGTCTCGCAACCCCGCGTTAATCATCAAGGTGACCGGCATCCCGTCGGTGGTCACTGAAGCCTCATCGCGCATTGCGGCGTAGCGCGCCTTTTTCTTTTGCCGGTCGACGAGGTCGTGCTGGAAAATTTCTTCGGCACTCGGTGCCGGGCGTACCGTGACGCTTTTTTCGTCGGCATTCAGCAGCAGCATATCGCCGTCGCGCACCTTGTGCCGGATCCCGCGGACGCGCCCCAGCACCGGAATTCCCATCGCGCGCGCGACGATCACCACATGCGCGGTTAGCGATCCCTCTTCAAGAATAACTCCGCGCAACCGTCGCTTGTCATATTCAAGCAGCTCAGCCGGGCCCAAATTGCGCGCGATCAGGATGGAATCTTTTTTGAGCCCCAGTTGCGCTGCCGTGCTCATCTGTCCCGACACGATCCGCAACAGCCGGTTCGACAAATCTTCGAGATCGTGCATCCGGTCGGCGAGTAACGGGTCGTCAATCTGCCGCATCCGCATCCGCGTGCGCTGCTGCACGCGTTCGATCGCAGCTTCGGCCGTCAGGCCGCTGTCGATCGCCTCATTGATGCGGCGGCTCCAGCCTTCGTCGTAGGCAAACATTTTGTAGGTCGCGATGACCTCTTCATGTTCGCCGCCCGTGCCGAAATCGATTTGGCTCGCCATCCGGTCGATCTGTTCGCGCATCTTGTCGAACGCGGAATAGACACGATGTCGCTCGGCCTCGGTGTCCTCGGCAACGGTGTGCTCGATCCGCACATTGGGCTGGTGGAAGATGGCGACACCTGCGGCGGCACCTTTCACCAGCGGCAAACCGGTCAGACTGATGGTGCCTGTTTCGTTGCCGTCGCCTGCATTGGGATCATCGATCAGGTCGGCATTGGCGATAAGTTCGGAAAGAACCATTGCCACGGTCTGCAAGGCTTCGATCTCGACTTCTTCATATCTGCGCGGCTCGACATGCTGAACGGCGAGCACGCCGACCGCGCGCTCGAGCCGAACAATGGGAACACCTGCGAAGCTGTGAAAGCGCTCTTCGCCGGTTTCCGGAACGTAGCGGAAATTAGGATGTGCTGCAGCTTCGTCGAGGTTTAATGTTTCGACATTTTCAGCGATCGTGCCGACCAGCCCTTCGCCGAGCCCAAGGCGTGTTATATGCACAGCCGCCTCGTTCAGACCGCGCGTTGCAAATAATTCGAGTGCTCCGTCGCGAAGCAGATAGATCGAGCAAACCTCGCTCGAAAGCGCCTCGCCGATTATGTTAACGACGTGGTTCAGCTTGCCCTGCGCATGGTTTTTGGATGCCATTACCTCATGCAGGCCAGTCAAGATATTACGAGCAGATTGGGTCGCGCGTTCCATCATCCGCACCTAGCAGATGCGTTTTGGGCAAGCGAGACCCATGCTCAAAATTTATTTGTTTTCAGGCGGGAAGCGCTTCTTGGTTCAACGCATCCTTGAGCAGCAGTTTCTGCTTTTTCAAGGAAAGGATCAGGTTGCTGTCGGGCAGCGGACGGCTTTCCTCACGATCCAGTTTTTGTTCCAATTCGGCATGCTTCATGCGGAGCGCGGACAAATGGTTGTTGTTCACCTCATTCTCCTTGTTGTGAGACTCGACGACTTAACGGCATGAGTAAATCATGATTTGGACGGGCTGTCTTCCCCGAAATTTTCGGGTTATCGGGCCAAGCCATCATAACTCCGATATGAACCATGTTTTTGGCGATGACTTGTTTACGGCAATGGGGTTAGAAGAGGTCATGAACGATGAGGGGTATCAGCAACAGCTCGAGCAATTGAAGATCGAGCATCGCGATCTGGATGACGCCATTCACGCGCTCACAGCCAAACCTATCGTCGACCAGCTCCAAATTGCGCGGCTGAAAAAAAAGAAGCTGATATTGAAGGACCGGATCATGCGGCTGGAGGATCAGCTTATCCCCGACATCATAGCCTGACGTTCGTAATCCCGGCATTAACCATTTCACGTTTTCCGGCTCTTCGTTTCATAGCGGCACAATGTCCGGATTGGCCCCGAACGGAGCGAATTCCCCCTAACATTTCGCAAGTTGCGGTGGCATATCCGTTGCGATGGAAACTGCACGCCACGAATTGACGCCGAAATTGGTAGATTCGCTTTATACCGAAGCAATGTTGCTGGCGGACGAGGCACGGTCTTATTTCGACCGTGGTCATATGAGTGGCGTGTTGCCCGCAGAAATTTCGGTCGCGTTCTCGTGTGAATCGTTGAAAGTTACCACTCGGCTGATGCACAGCATTGCCTGGTTGCTGAACCAAAAAGCCTTGCGCGCCGGTGAAATCTCGACCGATGATGCTTATAGCGATGCGCGCGAACTGGGTTATTCGCCAGCAAGCGACAGTTTTCAGGTCAGCCGTTTCCCGCGCGAGGCGCAGGCCCTGATTGCGGCCAGCGAAGACCTGTATTTCCGGTTGCAGCGTTTCAGCGCCAAAATGCGCGTGATGGCGGTGCCGACGTCCGAACCTCTCGCCATGATGGACCGGCTTCGCGCTTCATTCTAGACGCCGAGGCTTCAGGCGTCGAATTGCAGGCTTGCCAGACGGGCATAAAGGCCCCCCGCTGCGCTTAATCCGGCATGATCGCCTTCTTCGACGATTTTACCCTGATCCATAACGATGATGCGGTCAGCCGACCGAACCGTTGCCAGCCGGTGTGCAATGACAATGGTCGTGCGGTCTTTCATCAGCAGGTCGAGTGCATCCTGCACCAGCCGTTCGCTTTCGGCGTCGAGTGCGCTGGTTGCTTCATCCAAAAGCAAAATCGGTGCCTGACGAAGGACAGCCCGGGCAATCGCTATCCGCTGCCGCTGGCCGCCGGACAGCCTCGCCCCGCCCTCGCCCAAATAGGTATCGAGACCCTGCGGCAGTTCGCGCAAGAAACTCGCCGCATTCGCCTGCTCGGCCGCAGCCCAAATCGCTTCATCGTCGGCGAGCCAGTTGCCGTAGCGCAGATTGTCACGAGCCGATGATGCAAACAACACCGTTTCCTGAGGTACATAGGCCATGCGCGCGCGGATTTCGGCAGGGTCGGCGCTGGTCAGCGCGACGCCATCGATGCGGATTGCACCCATCTCAGGATCGTAGAAACGTTGCGCGAGTTGAAAGAGTGTCGATTTGCCCGCCCCTGACGGACCCACGACAGCTACAGTTTCGCCCGGGCTGACCTTGAGGCTGAAATTATCGAGCGCCGATACCTCGGGACGCGTCGGATAGCGGAAGCCGACATTCTGGAACTCGAGTTGCCCGCGCGGCGGCGTGGGGAGCGCGACGGGCTTCGCTGGCGGGGCGATATCGGGCGTGGCAGCAAGAAGCTCGGCAAGGCGACCCGACGCGCCCGCACCGCGCACAAGGTCGCCATAGACCTCAGTCAACGCGCCGAACGCGCCCGCCACCAGCCCGCCGGTCAGCACGAATGCCGCGATCGTGCCTCCCGTCAGTCGGCCCTCGATCACGTCGATGGCGCCCTTCCACATCAATAGCGTAATCGCGCTGAAAATGAGTGCCATGACGATAGCGGTCATGAAAGCGCGCAGGCGGATACGTTTTTTGGCAGTCGCGAATGTTGCCTCAACACTGCCGCTGAACCTTTCCCCCTCGCGGCCCTCTTGCCCGAAGGCCTGGACAATCCGCATCGCACCGAGCGTTTCCGATACCATAGCACCGACATCGGCGATCCGGTCCTGGCTGGCGCGCGACGCCGATTGCAATTTTCGGCCAATCAACACGATGGGAAGCACGATCACCGGAATGGCGACGATAAGACCGATGGCAAGCTGCGGCGCGAGCGTGAACAAATAAACGACGCCGCCAATGCCCATGACGATGTTTCGCAATGCAACCGAGACGGTCGTCCCGACGACCTGCTCGATGACCGCCGTGTCGCTCGTCATGCGGCTGGCGATTTCGGCGGGCCGGTTATGTTCGAAAAAAGCGGGGCTTTGGCGCAAAAGGTTGCGATTAACCGCGAGCCGGATGTCGGCAACTGTCCGCTCGCCAAGCCAGGAAACAAAATAAAAGCGAAAAGCAGTCGCCACCGCCATCACGGCAACGATCATCAACAGATATTCGAACCAGCGCGCGATATCATCAGGATTGCCGCCAGCCGCGAAGCCACGATCGATGACGAGCCGGAAGCCTGCCGGAATGGCGAGCGTTGCCAGCGCGGCAACGGTTAGCGCCAGTAATGCGTACAATATCTGGCGCGGATAGGCAGACGTGTGCTGCCATACCATCCGCAAATTTCCGAGCTTTTTGACATTGGCCGGTTGCACAATTTCGGCCTTTTCAACGGGCACTGGCGCGACGCCGGGATTCTGCACTTCTGCGGATATGTCATTCATGCTGTGCCGCCTAGCAGTGCGCAGCGATACTCACAATTGGAGACGAAAGACGGACCTAAGTTTTTTATGGTGCAATGCACAATCGGCGCTTATGTGCGTTGTACATATGGCCGGTTCGTCCGGACTGGAATTGTTAGGGGCGTTTATGCTTTACACCGGGTACGACATTCAACGCAGTTGGCTCGCAGGCGCGGGCTGGATTGCGCAGAAGCAAGCCGACTGGCTCAATAACTTTACCAATGGACCGTTTAATTATGGCGGCCTTGCTCCGGTGGCGGCGTCGGCGCTCGACGTTTTTGCGCATTCGGTGCTGCCGCGCGGCAAGCCTGCTTTCGGGCTGGATTTCGTCGATATCGGCGGCAAACATTTGCCCGTTACGGAAGTAAACGAGGCGCGCAAGCCATTCGGGCAGCTCAAGCATTTCACCTATGAAGGCAGCATCGACAAACCGAAGTTGTTGATCTGCGCGCCGATGTCCGGGCATTTCGCTACGCTTC
>CALRMO020000082.1:0-11215 GCA_943369235.1 Sphingomonas paucimobilis | reverse complement strand
CGTGGTAAAGCTCACCGGCGCACGGCAGAACAACGTTGTACCGTCGCGTTCGAACACCTTGTGCCGCGACAAATGGATGAAAATATACAGATCGCCCGCCGCCGCGCCATAAGGTCCGGCTTCGCCCTTACCAGCGACACGAATACGTGTGCCTTCGTCGACGCCCGGCGGGACGTTTACCGAAATCGTCTTGCGTTCATCCACCCGGCCTTCGCCGCGACAGACTTTGCATGGATCTTCGATAACCTCGCCTCTGCCGTGGCAAGTCGGACAGGTCCGCTCGACCACGAAAAAGCCCTGCTGCGCCCGCACCTTGCCATGTCCGGCGCACAGGTTGCATCGGCGCTTGCCCGAGCCAGGTGTCGCACCCGAACCCTCGCACGTCCCGCAGGCGGTGGCGACGTCGATGGTGATTTCGGCTTCCTTGCCGTGAAACGCTTCGTCGAGCGAGATTTCGAGGTCATAGCGAAGGTCGGCACCGCGCGCCGGCCCGCGCTGACGACCGCCGAAACCATCGCCAAAAAAGCTTTCGAAGATATCGGAGAAATCGCCAAAGCCCGCGCCGCCATGACCGCCGCCACCCATTCCGCCGTTTTCGAACGCTGCCTTGCCAAACCGGTCATAGGCGGCGCGCTTTTGCGGGTCTTTCAGGACATCATAAGCTTCCGAGACCGCCTTGAACCGCGCCTCTGATTTGGCGCAGCCCGGATTGCGGTCGGGATGGCATTCCATCGCGATCCGGCGATAGGACGACTTCAGCGTCTTTTCGTCCGCCGTCCGCTCAACCTCAAGCAATTCATAATAATCAGCGTCAAGACTCATGACCGACTAACCCCTCGTTCCCCGGCCGTCGCTGCGTTTCGGAAGGCGACGGCCGAGAACTGTAAACATCAGTCTTTTTTGTCTTCGTCGACTTCGGAGAACTCGGCGTCGACTACATTGTCATCGGCTGGAGCCTCTTCAGCCCCCGCACCGGGCGAAGCCGCAGCCTGCTCTTCCTTGTAGATCGCTTCGCCAAGCTTCATTGCGACCTGAGCCAGAGTAGTCGATTTTTCCTTCATCGCCTCGGGCTCGCCGCCTTCGATGGCGGTTTTGGTTTCGGCAACAGCTGCTTCGATTTCAGACTTGAGTGCAGCGTCAATCTTGTCGCCATGCTCCGACAACTGCTTCTCGGTTGTGTGGACAAGGCTTTCAGCATTGTTCTTCGCTTCGGCCGCCTCGCGGCGCTTCTTGTCTTCCTCGGCAAAGGCTTCGGCGTCGCGGACCATCTGATCGATGTCGGCATCGGACAACCCGCCCGAAGCCTGGATCTTGATCTGTTGCTCCTTGCCGGTGCCCTTGTCCTTGGCAGTCACGCTGACGAGACCATTGGCGTCGATGTCAAAAGTCACCTCGACCTGCGGGACACCACGCGGTGCCGGCGGAATGCCGACCAGGTCGAAATTGCCGAGCAGCTTGTTGTCCGCCGCCATTTCACGCTCACCCTGGAAGACGCGGATAGTCACCGCATTCTGGTTGTCTTCCGCAGTCGAGTAAACCTGGCTCTTCTTGGTTGGAATTGTCGTGTTGCGATCGATCATGCGAGTGAAAACACCGCCCAAAGTCTCGATACCCAGCGACAGCGGGGTCACGTCGAGCAGCAACACGTCCTTGACGTCGCCCTGCAAAACACCAGCCTGAATGGCGGCGCCCATGGCAACAACTTCGTCCGGGTTCACGCCGGTGTGCGGTTCCTTGCCAAAGAAGCTTTTCACGACTTCGCGGACCTTGGGCATGCGAGTCATCCCGCCGACCATGACGACTTCATCAATCGCGTCGGCCTTGATGCCAGCATCAGCGATTGCCTTCTTGCATGGCTCAAGCGTGCGCTTGATCAAATCGTCGACCAGCTTTTCCAGATCGGCGCGGGTAATTGTTTTCACCAAATGCTTCGGACCATTCTGATCAGCGGTAATGAACGGCAGATTGACCTCGGTCGTCTGCGTCGAAGACAGCTCGATCTTCGCCTTTTCGGCCGATTCCTTCAAACGCTGGAGCGCTAATTTGTCCTTGGTAAGGTCGATGCCTTCTGCCTTCTGGAAATCCGCTGCAAGGAATTCGACAAGCTTGCTGTCGAAATCTTCGCCGCCCAGGAACGTGTCGCCGTTAGTGGACTTCACTTCGAACACGCCGTCGCCGACTTCGAGAATCGAAATGTCGAAGGTACCGCCGCCGAGGTCATAGACCGCGATGGTCTTGTTCTCGTCCTTGTCGAGGCCGTATGCAAGCGCAGCCGCAGTCGGCTCGTTAATGATGCGCAACACTTCAAGGCCGGCGATCTGGCCAGCGTCTTTCGTTGCCTGACGCTGGGCGTCGTTGAAATAGGCTGGAACGGTGATGACCGCCTGCGTTACAGTTTCGCCAAGATAGGCCTCAGCCGTTTCCTTCATTTTCTGAAGGATGAACGCCGAAATCTGCGATGGCGAATAATCGTCGCCGCCCGCCTTCACCCAAGCATCGCCATTTTTGCCCTTGACGATATTGTAAGGAACAAGCTCGGTATCCTTTTTGGTAATCGGATCGTCGAAGCGGCGGCCGATGAGGCGCTTCACTGCGAAAATCGTGCTTTCCGGATTGGTCACTGCCTGACGTTTTGCGGGCTGCCCGATCAGGCGCTCACCATCCTTGGCAAAGGCCACGATCGATGGCGTGGTGCGCGCACCTTCTGCATTTTCAATGACCTTGGGCTTGCCGCCGTCCATAACCGCGACGCAGCTGTTCGTCGTGCCCAAGTCGATACCAATAACTTTAGCCATAAAAACTTACCCCGAAATACTAAATTGAACTTGAACTTGCCCTTTCGCCAACCAGCCCTATCAGGCACCGGTTGTCTCGCGAAACGACGTTGTAGCGGCGATATAGGTGCCAAATCGCTTGGCACAAGGCTTGGGGCTTCCTAGATAGGCAAAAAGTGACGGCCTGCCCCGCTTTTGCACAATTTGATGGAAGGCGAGAATGAAGATGAAAATGGACAGACGGTTATTCGCCTTGGGTGCTGCGGGCGCGGCCTTGCTGCTTGGTTCGTGCGGGCCAACACCGCAGTTGAAAGTCAAGGAAGCGGTGCTGACGCTGTCACCTGTCGATAGCAATCCGTCTGCGTATCACTTTAACGTCTATGGCGGACCGGAGGATGTCTATTTGCTTCGCGTGAGCTCGCCGTCTGCGATCCGCACAGAAATGCACGACGTCGGTGTCGATTCCAAAACCGGAGCAGTGTCGATGGCGCCGCTGAACCGCGTGCTGATTCCCGCTGGCGAGAAAATCGAATTCAAACGCGGCGGCAAGCATGTGATGATGTGGGGGGTAAATCTGATCCCGCGCAAACTGGGCGAAATAGAAACCGAATTTCTGTTTTCCAACAACGAACGCATCCTCGTGAAGGCGAAGGTTCAGGAGATGGACGGCACCGATCCCGATGAGAAAAAGGCGATCGACGGCTGAGCATGTTCGGGCCGCACCCTTCGGGAAGACCGCTGACCGTGCGAGAGCGCGCGCTGGCGGAATCGGTGTTCGGTAATGCACTAGATTATCACAGCATCCGGATTCACAACCGCAAATATTGGTGGTTCCAGCCGAGGCGCGTGACCATGGCGCCCAACGGACATTTGTGGTTCCACCCCAAAAACGACCTGTTCTGCGATGATTTCTGCGACCGCAGCCTCGACCTGCAAGGTCTGTTCATCCACGAACTCGTGCATGTCTGGCAGCATCAGCAGGGGATTTTCCTGCCGCTAAAGCGCCACCCGTTTTGCCGATATGATTACAGCTTGAAACCCGGCTGGAAACTTGGCCGATATGGCATCGAGCAGCAGGCCGAAATCGTGAAGCATGTCTTTTTGCTTCGCAAGGGAGCCAAGGTCGCGGGCGCGCCGCCATTGTCGCAATATGACGGCGTGCTACCCTTCTGACGGCAGCAGCCCGAGCCGCTCACGCATCGACCAGCGCACCAGCATCAGGACCGATACAATTGCAAGGCCTGTCGCAAGGCCGGTCCACACGCCGACACCGTCCCAGTCTGCCCGGAACGCAAGCCAAGCCCCGACACCGATACCGACCACCCAATAGCCGAACGCCGCGAAGTACATCGGCACCGTGGTATCATGCAGACCGCGAAGCATCCCGGCGCCCACAACCTGGGCGCCATCGACAATCTGGAAGATCGCCGCGACCATCAGGAAGCTGACCGCCAGATTGAAAACCCGAGTCGTCTCGGCATCGACCGGTGTGACAAAGATGCCGATCAGCGCTTCAGGGAACGCATAAATGCCCAGCGCCATGACGGCCATAAACCCGGTGCCGAGACAGAACGCCGTCCAGCCAGAGCGCGTGATCGCGGTTGTGTCCCGCCTGCCATAGGCCAGACCCACGCGAACCGTTGCCGCCTGTCCCAGCCCCATCGGGACCATGAACGTCAGCGACGCAATCTGGATAGCGATTGCGTGGGCCGCGACCGAGGCCTCGTTGATCAGCCCCATTAGCAGAATTGCAATGGCGAACACGCCGCCTTCAAATCCCATCGTAAGGCCGATTGGCAGGCCGAGCCGCCAGATTTGCCTGAACCGCGCCCAATCGGCACGCCAGAAACGCCCGAACAAATGATAGCGGCGGAATTTCGGATGAAGGCTGACCACCAGCGCCATCACCGTGAACTGCGCAACATTTGTAATCGTGCTGCCGATACCGGCGCCCAACAACCCGAGTTGGGGCAGCCCGTAATGGCCCAGAATAAGGCCGTAATTCACGACTGCATTCAGGATAACCGCGCCGATCGCTACCATCGTTGCCCAGATCGGCTTTTCAAGGGCCGCGACAAAATTTCGCAAAACCAGAAAGCCGATAAAGGGAAGGATCGACCACATATACGCGCGCACGAAAACAGCGGCGTTGGCGGCAAGATCGGGTTGCTGACCGGTGGCGATCAAGATGGCTTCGGCGTTCCACAGAAATGCCCAAACCGGGATAATCACGGTGCAGCATACCCATAACCCCTGCCGGAATGTCCGCCGGATATCGCGCACCGAATGGGCCATCCGGCCCTTTTCCGATGCCATCATCGGGGCGGTCGCCGTCACCAGCCCCATGCAGAAAATCGCACAGAATATCGCCAGATTATGGCCTAATGCCCCTGCCGCCAACTCGCGCGGCCCAAGCCAGCCCAAAAGGATGACGTCCGTCACGCCAATCAGCATCATCGTCAGATTGGACAATATCATCGGCCAGGCGAGCAAGAGCGTCGCACGAAGCTCATCGCGCCAGGGGGATGGGCGGTCCATCGGGAGTGCCGCTGTGGTCATGGGATGGGGTGGATAGCTTAGACCAGGGCGCGAAGCTAGGGTCGCAATTTTACAGCTTATTCATGTTTTGTGGGTAACTCAATGCAATGAGCTTCATGCAGCAACCCCGAACTTTTGGTAAGGCAGTTCAGCGTCGTCAAGCCGACGATTTTGCGCGTATGAGAAGTCGCTATCTCGACATATTCTCACAAACAGAACTTCGCCTCGCTCAACTCTATCTCAAGCTCGACTTTAAAAAGCCGGAAAGCAGCGTGGGCCAAAAAATCGGCGAATTGAGCATCTTGAGACCGAGCCACACTCTTTCGAAAACTATCGCAAAACAAATTCACAGTGTTTGCCGCGACCTATCACGGCAGGTAAATATCCGTAATGGAATGGCTCACGCAACAATGTTTGTTGGAACAAAATCAGGCGAAGACGTCGCTTTTTTCCAAAAGGCCAACGATGCAGCAGCGGACCATCCCGTTTATTTCGTTATGACCTTTGACGACTTTGCAAATGCAATCGAAGCTATCAACGACGTGACGGTAAAACTAAACGCGGTTCTTACTCCCCCTTCTTCGCCACCCCGACCAAGGCAGGCCGCAGCAACCGGTCCTTGATCATATACCCAGCCTGCATTTCGGCAACAATCGTCCCCGGCTCGGCATCGGCGCTCGGGATTTCAACCATCGCCTGATGCTGATTCGGGTCGAGCGGCATTCCCATTGCGGCGATCCGCGTAATACCATTCTTTGCAAACACGCTTTCAAGCTCGCGGCCGGTGGCCTCAAGGCCGGTCACCAGCGGCTTCATCGCCTCGCTCTCGCGCATCTCGGCGGGAATGGCTTCCAGCGCGCGGGTCAGATTGTCCGACACCGACAGCACATCGCGGGCAAAGCCGGTCGCGGCATATGCCTTCGCGTCCTGCGCCTCTTTCTCCATCCGGCGCCGAACATTTTGCGTCTCGGCCTTGGCGTAGAGTACTTCCTGCCGTGCCACCGCGAGCGCCTCTTCCAGTTCGGCGATTTTCGCGTCGGCAGCGCCCGCAGGATCGCTGACACCTTCTTTAAGATGCTCCGGCACGCCCTCAAGTTCCTGTTCTACCGCACTGTCGGCGGCTTCGTTGTTCTTTTCCGTCATAACCCCGTTAATCCATAAATTCGGCGGCTGGTTCCGCCGCACCGTGCCAAGCGCATATAGAAAGCAATTCTATTTCATCAAGCTTTGTGCGTTCCGATCACCATAGTATGATTTTTAACGCAAAGCGCGCAAAGGTTTTCAAGACGTCAGGCGTTGTTTTGGCGGTAGTTATTTGCAACTCGCTTGACGCCTTCTTTGAGGGTTATGCCGCCGAAATTAATCAATAGCCCGAGTGGCAGATTCATCAAACGTAAGTAGGTCAGCGTCTGTCGAGCGTGGATTGGCGCGAGTTTCTCCACAGCTTTCACCTCGACCACCAACCGTTGTTCTACAAGCAAATCCAAACGGAAAGCTTCAGGGAAATTAAGACCATCAATACATGCCCCGACCGGCATTTGCCGGTCGATTTTGAGCTTCTGGTGCGACAATCTGTTAGCTAGAACCTGCTCATAAACACTTTCCAGCAGCCCCGGGCCGAGGTCAATATGAACGGCAAATGCGGTGTCCAAAACTTGACTAGCTAATGCTTCGAGATCGATCAACGGCTAACCTCTTCAAAATCTTTGCGAACTTCGCGTTAAATCTACTTTATCAACCGCGAGAGCGTTTGCGCGGTGAAATCGACCATTGGTACAATCCGCGCGTAATTGAGCCGCGTCGGGCCGATGACGCCTACCACGCCTACGACCTTACCGCCGGCCTCGCGATAGGGCGCGGCGATCACTGACGAGCCCGAAAGCGAGAACAGGTTGTTCTCCGACCCGATGAATATCCGTGTCGATTGCGCATCGCGTGCGCTATCCACAAGGCGCGCGATTTCTTCCTTGCTCTCCAGCTCGTCGAGCAATTGCCGGACGCGGTCGAGGTCTGCGGCGGCAGCCTCGTCGATCAGGTTCGATTGCCCGCGAACAATCAGCACCGGCCGGTCGTTGGCGTCGAGCGACCAGATCGCAAGACCGTCGCGGACGAGTTTCTCGCTGACATTATCAAGCTCGGCCTTTTCGCGGTGAATCTCGCTGTCAAGCTGCGCCAGCGCCTCGGATAGAGTCAGCCCCGACAACCGCGCCGAAATATAGTTCGAGGCCTCGACCAATGCGCCGTCGCTAACCGATGCATCGATTCCTACAAAGCGATTTTCGACGCTGTTGTCGGTTCCAACCATGATCGCCAGCACCTGGCGCTCCGACAGCCGCGCAAAGCTGAACGACTTCATCACCGCATCGCGCTTCGGCACCAACACGATTCCTGCACAGGCCGACAGTCCCGACAGCACCGATGTGGCCGCCGCGAGCGCTTCCTCGATCGGGCCTTCGCCCTCGATCTGCGATTCGATCGCGCGGCGTTCTTCGGGCGAAGGCTCGGCTGCCTGCATCATGCCATCGACAAACAGCCGCAAGCCGCTCTCGGTCGGCATCCGCCCGGCGCTGGTATGCGGTGCGGCGAGCAAGCCTGCTTCCTCCAGATCCTGCATTACATTGCGGATCGAAGCAGGCGACAGGTTCAACCCCGGAAACTTCGATATCGTCCGCGATCCCACCGGCGCGCCGCTATCGAGATAGCTTTCCACCACCATCCGGAAGATGTTGCGCGTGCGGTCGTTAAGTTCGTTGATTGGGGTGTGGCTCACGCAAGCAGATGTAGCGCAGCAGGCTTGCAAAGCAAGCGGGGGCGGCTATGGCGGCCGTCAACCCGTTATCAGGAGACTATCATGCGTCCATCCGGCCGTGCGCCAGACGAAATGCGCCCCATTTCGATTGAAACCCATTTCACCAAGCATGCCGAGGGCAGCTGCCTGATCGGTTTTGGCGACACCCGCGTGCTGGTCACCGCCAGCGTCGAAGACCGCCCGCCGCCTTGGCTGCGCGGTAAAGGCGAAGGCTGGGTAACGGCTGAATATTCGATGCTGCCCCGCGCCACGCATACACGGGGACAGCGTGAAGCAGCAAAGGGCAAGCAATCGGGACGGACCCAGGAAATTCAACGCCTTATCGGGCGTTCTTTGCGCGCGGTCGTCGATATGAAAAAGCTTGGCGAGCACCAGATCACACTCGATTGCGACGTGTTGCAAGCCGATGGCGGTACGCGGACGGCGGCGATTTCGGGCGCGTGGGTCGCATTGCGGCTGGCGGTCGATGGCCTGATGGCATCCGGCGCGGTCAGGGAAGATCCGATCAGCGGCCGCGTGGCAGCGGTTTCATGCGGCATTTACAATGGCACGCCGGTGCTCGATCTCGATTATATCGAAGATTCGAGCGCCGATGCCGATGCCAATTTCGTCCTGCTCGAAGGCGGCAAGATCGCCGAAGTTCAGGCCACGGCGGAGGGCGCAACCTATGACGAAGAAGCACTGCTTCGCTTGCTTCGATTGGCGCGTATGGGCACCGACCGGATTTTCGCGGTCCAGGCAGATGCGGTGAAGTGATTTTGAATCCCTCTCTCCTTCAGGGGAGAGGATAGGAAGGCTTGGTGACCTGTCACCTAGCCGAACTTGGAGAGGGGCCTTGCGTGCCTCCCCCTCTCTGCTGCGACTAGGCGCCTGCGGCGCCAAGTCTCGCTTCTCTCCCCTAAAGGAGAGAGAGGAAGTAAGGTTGGAGATTATATGAACCACCGCAAACTCCAACCCGGCAAGCTCGTCATCGCCAGCCACAATGCGGGCAAGGTCAGAGAGATCCGTGCGCTGCTTGCCCCCTATGGCATCGAACCGGTGTCGGCTGGCGAGCTCGGCCTGCCGGAGCCAGCGGAAACCGGCACAACCTTTGCGGAAAATGCGCTGCTTAAGGCGCATGCCTCGGCGCAAAGCTCGGGACTGCCCGCTCTTGCCGACGACAGCGGGCTTTGCGTGGCGGCGCTGGGCGGCGCGCCGGGCGTCTACACCGCCGACTGGGCAGAGAAGCAGGCTTTCGAAGGCGGCCCCGGTCGCGACTGGTATATGGCGATGGGTAAGGTCGAGGGCAAACTTGCCGAGCTTGGACTCGACATTGACCGCAGCGCCTATTTCATCTGCACCCTAGCGCTTGCATGGCCCGATGGTCATGAAGAGGTTTTCGAAGGCCGCGTGCACGGCAACCTGACCTGGCCACCGCGTGGGAAATTGGGTTTCGGATATGATCCGGTGTTCATCCCAGCTGGCAGGCTGCAGACCTTTGCGGAACTTGACACTGCAGAAAAGCACGCGATGAGCCATCGAGCAGACGCATTCCGGAAACTGGTCGGGGCGCTGTTTGACTAGACCAACAGGCCACCAAAACCGCAGCCCTGAGCAGCGGTTGCGCAGCAGCCGCGTCCGTCGAAGGGCGTTTGTCGGCCAAGCACACCGCCCCACCGATAAACGCCCTTCGACTTTTCGCCAGCGCCTTGCGCCGACGGCTCAGGGCTGCGGTAAATTGCCAGATGCCTGATCCCCTCGCCCTCTACATCCACTGGCCCTTTTGCGTTTCCAAATGTCCTTACTGCGACTTTAACAGCCATGTGCGCGATAGTGTAGACCAGGACGCATGGCGGGCGGCATTGCTCGCCGATATGGCGTATGAGGCTGGGCTGACACTTGGAAGACCGCTCACCTCGATCTTCGTCGGCGGTGGCACGCCTTCGTTGATGCTGCCATCCACTGTTGCGGCACTGATTGACGCAGCAGACCGGCATTGGGGTTTTGCCGACAATATCGAAATCACGCTTGAAGCGAACCCTTCCTCGGTCGAAGCCGCGCGCTTTGCAGATCTGGCGGCGGCCGGCGTAAATCGCGTGTCGCTCGGTCTGCAATCGCTCGAAGATCATGCTCTCGCTTTTCTGGGCCGCGCGCATTCGGTCGCGGAGAGCCTCGACGCGCTTGCCATCGCGCAGCGGCATTTCGGCAGGGTCAATATCGACCTTATCTACGCCCGTCCCGACCAGACCGCGAAGCACTGGAAGGCTGAGTTGGAGCGCGCCTTGTCCTTTGGAACCGATCATATGTCGCTGTATCAGTTGACCATCGAACCCGGCACGCGGTTTGAAACAATGGTCCGGACGGGCCAGTTCGTGCCAGCCGATAATGATGATGCGGCAACGCTGTACGAACTGACCACGCAGATGACCCAGGCGGCGGGCGTTCCGGCATATGAGATCAGCAACCATGCGAGGGCCGGGTCTAAAAGTCGGCACAATCTAAGCTATTGGCGTTATGACGATTATATAGGGATCGGCCCTGGCGCGCATGGACGGCGACTGAACTCTGCAACACAACGGCATAAAAAACCTGAGAATTTCCTGTCTGCTATACAGCGCAATGCGCATGGGCTTGCGGGCGAAGAAAAACTCGATCCGGCAACACGTGCTACCGAAGCCTTGCTGATGGGCTTGCGCCTGGCGGAAGGCATAAGCCTGGAACGGCTTTCGGACAAAACCGGAATTGGCAAAGACGCCCTGCTCGATTTTGCCGCAGTAAACCGCATCGCCAAACTCGGCCTCGTCTGCCGGGAGGGCGACCAAATCACCGTTACGCCGCAAGGCATGCCACTGCTCGATGCAATACTCCCTGAAATAGTAAACATTGAGGCCGACGCCACCGCCTGATACGTTCGAGCGCATGGCGTCGTTGCTCATAGAATATAACGCATTCCTGACCGACAATCGCCGGATGTCGCCGCACAGCGTGCGCGCCTATCAGGCAACGGCGGAGCGGCTTTGCGGTTTCCTTGAACGGCATTGGGGCGGGTTCGTCGACCGCAGCACTCTGGCCAGAATAACCGCTGCCGACCTGCGTTCCTTCCTCGCCGATCGGC
>CALRMO020000081.1:0-11462 GCA_943369235.1 Sphingomonas paucimobilis | reverse complement strand
CGCCGCTGCAGCCCAAAACTTGCGCAAACTAGCCATACTGCTCCCAATCCCGGTCGCAGCCGCCGCCTGAAAAAGCCGCCACTGTTGCTCGCCTTCGTCCGGCCACTACCATCGACGCCGCCAACAGCGACTTTATCAACAGAATTTTGGACCTTGCTGACAGCGTCTTTTTGGAGCCGAAGTCGGAACAGGGGATTCGTTCATCGCTTGGGCGGGTGGTATTTCAGTCGGCGTTCCTCATGCGCCGACGTCTACCGCCAATACTCGTTGGCTGATGCTTGCCGTTTATGAAAATGCGAAAATCTATTCGCGGAAAGCGCTGCGGGCCAATTTCGTAATTGGCGAAAAGAAGTAGCTCAAGATCGAGCGTTTTTCGCCCAGCAGGTTTACTTCTGCGGTCATGCCCGCGCCGATCGGAAGTGACTTGCCGCTTGCATCGCGTAATGCGGCGGCGGTCGTCCGGACCCGAACGAGATAGAAACTGTCTCCCGTTTTTTCATTGATGACCGCGTCCGGCGAGATGCTGATGACCACTGCCTTGAGTGCGCCATAAATCGCGCTGTCATAAGCGGTGATGTTGGCGCTGGCGGGCTGGCCGATTCTGACCGAACCGATGTCCTTTGGATTTACCCGTGCCTCGATGATCAAACCGTCATCGCTGGGGACGATTTCGACCAGCGGGCTGCCGGGGCCAATGGCCGCGCCCGGCGTGGTGACCAGCACGCGATTCACCCGGCCCGAAACCGGCGCGGTAACATCGGCACGGCGCAGGCGATCGGCGAGCGCCGGCAACATCTGTTGCCGTGCGGCGAGTTCGGCGTTCGCAGCGGCGAGTTCGGTTGCCGCACGCGATCGCCAGTCGCCGGTCTGCCTCGCCAGATCTGCGGTCGCCTCCGCGATTTGCGCCCGTGCGCGTTCGACCGCCGCTGCCGCTGCCGCTGACTCGCTGCCAGCGGTGAGCGCTTGCGCTTCGAGCTTCATCAGACTGAGCCGGGGTTCATAACCTTGCTCGACCAATGGCCGGATCATTGCGGCCTCTTCGCGCACCTGGCGGGCAACCGACTGCCGCGCCGCGAGCGTCGCTTGCGCCTCGGCCAGCGCGCGATAGGCTTGCTCCAGGCGCGCGCGCGCGGCATTCTGAATAGCGGTCAACTCATTCTGGCGCGACGCATACAACGCTCGTTCGATGGCATAGGGTCCGGCGATCCCGCCACTTCCAAACGACGGCGTCCGGCCCGTCACCTCTGCATTGAGCCGCGATACTTTTGCCAGCAATGCGGCGACCGATGCTTCGCCGCTGCCAAGTTCGGCATTGCCTATAATCGGACTTAGTTTGAGCAGCGGTTGGCCTCGTTTCACTTTCTGTCCGGTTGCGACCAGAATATCAGAAACGATGCCGCCTTCGAGGTTGGACACGACCTGAAGCTGCGAACTGGGGATGACCCTTCCCTGCGCACGTACGCTGCGGTCGATTTCGGTAAGAGCCGCCCACAGGATGAAGATCAGGAAAAATGCCGCGATCAGCCAGAGCAGCAGGCTGGACAACAGCCGCGGACGCATCCGTGTTTCGAGGGCTTCGATATCGTCGATGGCGTCGGTCATACGGCCGCCTGTCCCGAGAGTTTTTTGACCACGATGTCGCGCGGGCCATCCGCTAGGATCCGCCCCTGATCGAGCAGGATGATCCGGTCGACCAGCCTAAGCAACGGCACGCGGTGCGTGATCAGCAACAAGGTGCGGTCGGCAAGTTCGGCGGCCAGCCTGTCGATCAACGCCTGTTCGGTCTGGCTGTCCATCGCGCTCGAAGGTTCGTCGAGCAGCAAGATGCGCGGGCGGCCCGCGAGTGCGCGTGCCAGCGAAATCGACTGCCGCTGCCCGCCTGACAGGCTCTCGCCGCGATCAGACAAGATCAGGTCATAGCCGTTGGCGATGCGGCCCATGAAATCATGCGTGCCCGACAGTGTTGCAACACGCAGCATTTCGTCGTCATCGACATCTGGCCGGTCGAGCTTGATGTTATCGCGCACTGTACCCGACAACAAAACGGTATCCTGCATACCACAGCCGACAAAGCGGCGATAAATGTCGGTATCCATCTGCCTGATTTCGGTGCCGTCGATCAATATTTGGCCTTCGCTCGGCGCATAGAGCGCAGTAAGCAGCCGCTGAATGGTCGACTTGCCCGAGCCGACCCGTCCAAGCAGCGCGACTTTTTCGCCGGGCTTGATCGTGAAGCTGATCGAATCGAGCGCTTTTTCGGTAGCGTCAGGGTAGACAAAGCTGACCCTTCGAAACTCGATTCCGCCGTTGATTGCTTTTGGCGCAAGACCCGTCGCAGCATCGTTTTCATGCGGCAGGTTCATCAGCGCATTGAGCTGGCGGTAAGCGGTACGCACGGAAATTAGCCGTGACAGCAAATTGGCAATCTGCGTTAACGGCGCGACCGCACGCCCGGCAAGGATCGAACACGCCAGGAGACCGCCCGTTGTGAGCGCATTGGCACCGATCATCGTAGCGCCGGCAATGACGACGCCGGCATAGGCAATTTGCTGCCCCGATCCCGCAACGGTCACGCTGATATTCGCCACCAACCGTTGCGACAGCGACGACCTTGCCTGCCCTGTGACCGCATCATGCCAGCGGCGTTTGAGCATATTGCCCGCACCCGCCGCCTTGACCATTTCCAATCCGCCGATCGCCTCCACCAGCACCGCCTGCTTGTGCATTGTCTGACCCATCATCTGCGCCGACAGGCGGTCGAGTGTCGGCTGGGTCATCAACCCGCTGATAATGACGATAGGGATCAGCAGCAGCGGGACCAGCACCAGCCAGCCGCCGATCAGGGCGATGACGAACAGCGTCACGACGATGAACGGCACATCGACCAACACCGTCAGCGTTGCCGATGCAAAGAAATCGCGCAGCGTTTCCAATTCACGCATAAGGCTGGCAAGCCCGCCTGTGGAGCCTCGCTTCTGGTCGAGCCGGATGGTCAGCAATCTGGCAAAAACGGTGTCGCCGACTTGCTGATCGATATCCGCTCCCGCGATATCGACAAAATAGCTGCGCAATATTTTCAGGACGAAATCGAATAAGAGGATGATGCCCATCCCGACCGACAGGCCAACCAGCGAGGCCATCGCGTTGTTCGGGATAACCCGGTCATAGACGGTCATCGAGAATATTGAGGCAGCCAGAGTGAACAGGTTGATCATCACCGAGGCGACCACGACCTTGATGTAGACTGCCCGGTTCTGGCGAATGGGGGCCATCAACCAGTCGGCAAAACGGCGCGGTCGCGGCGCGATGTGATCGGCGCTCATTACCTGGCCTGCCAGCTGTAATCGGGCTTGATACCCAGTTCCGAGATCAAAATGCCCACACGTGCCAGCAGCACATAGCGCGCCGCATCCAGTTCGCTGGCCGAACGCAAATAACTGATTGCGCTGGCTAAATAGCGATCCTCGGCCGCCAGAACATCGAACATTGTGCCCCGTGCGATCCGGAACCTCGCCACTTCGGCGTCGCGGGTGACCTTGCTGGCGCGATATTCGGCATCGAACGCTTCGCCGCTTTTGGCTAATGCCGTTACGTCCGAAACCGCGATGCGCGCTTCACGCTCGGCCTCGCGAAAGACGGCGTCGGACCGCGATAGCGCCGCCGACGCGCGCGCCGCCGCCTGATCTGCGCGCGCGTCGCCGGGGCCGAAGAACCGGTAACGTAATGTTACGCGCGCGCGTACGTCGTAATCGGTCCGGCCCGGTTCAAAGATGCCGAAGCGTCCGGCATCAAGACCGACCCCGACACTGGGCAAGGTGTCCGACCGCGCTGCGCGCGCATCGTCTTGCGCACCTTTGGCTTGCGCTTGCGCGCTTCTGACCGGGGCTGTGTTCCGGCTCGCCACAATGATGTCTTCGAGATCAGTATCGGCAAGCACGAACTCTGGCGGACGTTTTAATGGTAGCGGCGCTTCGGCCCCGAAGATTTCGCGGTAGCGCGCCTCTGCGTTGCCCAGTTCTTGTCGGAAGCGCGCGGCACGCTGGCCCGATATAGCAATGGCCGCGTCAAGCCGTGCATGGTCAGCGGGGGCCGACACGCCCTGATCAATCCGGCTTTGCAGTATCGTCCGGTATGCGCCCTGCGCGACGAGATGATCATCTGCCAAAGCCGTGAGCCGGGCATATGCCGCAACATCGATCCATGCGCCGATCGCACGCAAAGCGATCTCGTCATAAGCGGCATCGACATCAGCCCGCGCTGCCTCCATGCGCGCCGATGCGGCCTCGATCCGCCGACCCGCTGCGCCAAAATCATATAGCGTCTGGTTGACCGCAGCCGATACATCCGCGCGCCCCGGCCCGCGCGAGCGTTCGATGACATTGTCCGGGTCGTTCGAAAATTCGCGAGCAATCGCGCGGTTGGCACTGACCGCCAGATCGATGGTCGGAAACACTGCCGACTGCGCCTCACGCTTTGCTGCTTGTGCCTCGGCATTGTTGGCACGGCGCTGCGCGATCAGTGGATTATCGGCAATACCTTGCGCGATGTCCGTGCGGAAATTCTCGACGTCTTCGCGCTCGGCAAGCAATTGCGCCAAGTCGTCGAGCGCACCGCCGCTTTGGGCATGCAAAGGGAAACCGTGAAGCCCGGGTAGCGCGCCCAGCGCAGCCCCGAACATCACAAGTCCGACGCCAAAATGAACCGACTTGAACTGACTCAGCGAAGAACTCCCTTACGAACCGTTCCGTGCATCACAGCATAAAATCGGTCCGGTCAAGGGGCGGCGCGCTGACCATGAAAATCTCAAGATCGGCAATCCGGTCGCCATTGACATCGGCCTGCAACAACCCGCCCGAGTAGCGAAGCTGACCGGCGACGCCCGAGAAGGCTGACGATTCGATAAAGGCAAAGCCTTGATCGCCTGCAATATTGATATTGGCGTCAAGGGCCGACAGGTCGATCAGGTCATGGTTGGCACCGTTAGACGAGTTGAAGTCCAATATGGTTTCACGGTTGAGCGCGGCGAAAATGCCGGTCGCGCGCGGGGCATCACCGACTGCGGTGTAACGGAATATGTCTTGGCCCGAGCCTCCGGACAGCAAATCGGCACCGTCGCCGCCGATCAGGATGTCATTGCCCGAACCGCCATTAAGTAAATCGCGGCCCGAACCGCCAAAGATCGTGTCGTTGCCCTTGTCACCGAAGACGATGTCTTCCCCGCCAAGGGCGTTAATGACATCATTGCCGTTGGTACCAAAAATCAGGTCGAAGCCGTTGCTGCCGTTGATCGGCGGCGGCCCTTCGATGACATCGGTAACATCGACAGTAAAGGCAAGATCGCGCGACAATCCGCCCTGATCGGTGATGCGTGCGGTCAGATTGTGCGATGTCGCACTTTCAAAGTCGAGCAAGCTGCCATTGGCGACGGTGACCACGCCGGTCGCCGCGTCGATGGCAAAGCGGCCACCGGCATTGTCAACCAGGCTGTAGCTCAGCGTTCCACCGGCGTCGGGGTCTGTCGCCGCCAGTCGGGCAACCGAAGTTCCATTGACCGAATTTTCGGCAACATTCCCGCCCGAAGCCAAAGTCAGGCTGTCGGGTGCCTCGTTGACGTTGGTCACATCGATCGTGAAGGCTTCGTCATAGCTTGCACCAGCCGCGTCGGTGACGCGAACGGTGATAGCGTGCGCCGTTGCCGCTTCGAAGTTCAACAAGGCAGCGTTGGCGACGCTAATCACGCCTGTCGTTGCATTGATCGCGAACCGTCCGCCCGCATTGTCAACGAGGCTGAAGCTCGTGCTGTCGCCGGCATCAACGTCGGTTGCGGTTGCCGTCGCGACCGTCGTGCCATTCACGGTATTTTCCGCCACAGTCGTGGCATCGAGCGCAAGGTCGGTGGGCGCGTCGTTGGTATTGCCGACATTGATTGCGAAGCTGTCGCTGACGCTCGTCGAGCCATCGCTGGCGGTGACCGTTACGACATAACTGCCGACATCGCCGTTCGCAGGCGTACCGCTGAATTGGCCAGTGGCGGCGTCGAAGCTGAGCCATGCTGGAAGCATCGATGTTGTATAGGTCAGCGTTGCGTTGTCGACGTCGGTGAAGTTGCCCGCAATGTTGAGGCTGAACGCGGTATCCTCTGTCGCGTCCACCAAGCCAAGGTCGTTGGCAAGCACGACCGCGTCGTTCACCGCACTGACCGTTAACGACACCGTGGCAACACCGCTGTCGGTCACGCCGTCATTGGCCTTGAAAGTAAAGCTGTCGGGGCCGTTATAGTTGGCGTTCGGCGTGTAAGTGTAGCTGCCATTGGCGCCAAGCACGACAGTGCCGTTCGCTGGTCCGGTTACGATGCTGTACGTCAGTACGTCGTCATTCTTGTCTGTTGCAACCAGAGTTCCGGTAATGACAACATCCTCATCGCCTGTGGCAATGCCGTTTTGTGCGACAGCAGCCGAGTTGAACAGCAACGTCGCGACCAGCGGGTCGTGATCGGTTGCGCGGGACGGCGTATCGGGTTGCTCGGCGTTGATATGCACCGCGTCGAACTGCGCGCTGCCCAGCAAATTGTTCGACACCAATATATGATCGATCGCCTGTGCGTTACCCTCAAAGACATAACTGTAGCGTTCTTCTTCCGGCAGCGTGCGATGAAGATTTGTCAGTACGCCATTTTCGATCAATTCGAGCGAATCTTCGAAGTAGAACGCGTTGAAATCGCCGAGCACTGCGACATAAGCGTCGGGGTCGGTATTCAACAGGCCGGTAACATAGGCGCTGATGGCGGTCGACTGCGCGATACGCGCCGCTTCGCCTGCATTGCTTGGCGGCTGGTTGGCGCCGAACAATGGATCGCTGCCACCCCGCGAAGTCGAGTGTACCGAGATCGCAGTGACGGTTTCGCCGTTGAAGACAAATTGCGCGGCCAGCGGGCTGCGGCTGCCATTGAATGCGGCGCCTGGGACCGCTGCGGCGCTGCCGTCGACATAGTCCACACGGTCCGCATTATACAGAAAGCCATTGCGGATGTTGCCGCCGGGTTCACCGCCGGTCGAATTGGGCGCTGTCGGAGTTACCTCGATATACACATAGTTCGGCCCGCCGATCAGTTTTATCGCATCGATCAAAAGTTTTGCCGTAACATATCCCGACAGGTCGCTGCCGCTACCCGCGCCATCGGCATCCTGGATTTCTTCGAGCGAAATGATGTCGGGGGCACGCAGGTTTATCACGATATCGCCTGCCAATATGTCGAACTTGCCATCACCCGGGTCGAGATTTTCGACGTTATAGGCGGCGATCGACAGGCGGTTGTCCGTGCCCTGCAACGCCGTGATTTCACGCGGCAATGCGCCTGCATCGGTGGTGACGGTGACCGCTTCGGTCACCAGCACTTCATAGGATTGGAAATTATAGCTCACCACGCCAGTCACGCTGGAGAGCCGGTTGCCTTGAGTGTAGTTCGGCGTATAGCCTGCAAAAAGACCACTATCATCGTCGAGCTGGAGCCGCTCTGGATTATAGTCGTCGAAGCCAACGTCATTGCCCGATATGGTAATCCCGCCACGGCTGTTGACGCCGGTCGCTCCGACGCCGCCAGACGCCACCACATAGGTCTCGCCAAATTCGTTGGTCGCGCTGGTGACAAGAGGCGTGTCTATGGTGACTCGCATGCCTTCGAGCGATTCATAGAAATCGGCGGCATCGTTTTCGGGATCGTAAACCGCGAACCGGTCGTCATCAAACACGTCGGAAGGAGGCAGCAAACCGCCGGTTCCAATCAACATCGAGGCTGGCAACGCATTGCCGGATGAAAGGATGGTGATTGCCGAAGCATTGAGCTGCGTCGCTGTCAGATTGTCGAGGTTGTTGCCTGGCAGGAACTCGTCGACAACGCCGGTAACGCTCGCCGAATCGCCAACCGCAACGGTTGGCGTAGCACCGGTGAATATGAAGATAGCATCCGATGTCCGGCTGTTGCCGTCGCCGGTTGCGTCCTGGAAATAGAAGCCGTTAGTATCGACCGCCGTGACGATGCCCGTGGTGGTGACATTCTGGCCGTCAAAGGCCGACAGGTGCGCTTCGCCCTGGATTTGGTAAATGGCGAGCGCGAGGGGATCGTCGTTGATGATCGTGCCGGTCGCAGTGCCATCGACAATCGTTGCGTTGGTCGCGCTGGTCAGCGTCACACCAAGAGTTTCGTTGAACTCGCCGACAAGATCGCCCCGGACAGGTATCGTAATCGTTTTCACGGTTTCGCCAATCGCGAACTGCACTGTGCCGGACAACACCGCGCCTGCGCCAAGATCGGCAGCATCCGCTGTCCCATCGAGGTTGATCGTGTAAGCGACATCAGACGTCAGCGCGGTGCCGCCAGCGCGACGGACGGTAAAAGCAAGCGTTGCTTCGCCGACATTGCCTTCCGAGACGCTGGCGTCGAGGATGCGGATCTGCCCGGGATCGCTTGCCGACAGGAAAGATTGGCCCGTATTCGGCGCGCCGAACGTGTTGGAAATCGCCGCTGTGGTCCAGGTAAAGTCCTCATAGCTGCCGCCGCTACCGACCAGTTGCAGCGAGAAGCCGTCGGGAACGCTTTCTTCGGAAACGCCGATATCGACACTGGTCAGGCCGCTTGCGGGACCGTTAGTCGCGGTCAAAACGCCTTCATAGGAAAGGAACTGGACGACGCGGCCTTGATTGTCGACAAGTGCAATGCCATCGGGTGAGCCATTCTGGATTCCGGCAGGCGGACCTGCAAATTGCAATGTGCCAAAGCCGTTGCTCTGGTCCCCGATAACGCCGGACAGCGCTATGGTGGCATAGCTTGCGCCACCATTGCCGTTGTAAAATACAAGGCTCCAGCCCAAGAGATTTGTTCCGGCAACACCGGCAACCTCAACCGCTTCGCCAGCATCGGTTCCGGCATCATCATAATGGATTTCGTTGATAAACACATTGGCAATCGGCGCGGTGTCGTCGTTGGCGATTGTGCCCGTCGCGGTGCCATCTATAATCACCGTACCCGCGCCGGGGTTCGACAAAGTGACCGTGAAGCTTTCATTTGCCTCGACAATAACGTCGCCCGCCACATTGACCGTGATTGTCTTGCTGGTTTCGCCCTCGGCAAAGCTGACCGTTCCTGTCAGCAGGGCGCCTGCCGCAAGATCGGCCGCGTCGGCACCGCCGGTGTCGAACGTGATCGCATAGGCCGCGCTGACCGCGCCTGCCGTGTCACCTGAACGGGTGACGGTAAAGCTAATCGGGGTGATGCCGCTATTGCCTTCGGCGATGCTCGCGTCGGCAATCGACAAAGTGCCAGGAGATGCTGCGCCGAAGCTTTGGCCGGTGTTGGTCGTGCCAAAGGTCGCGCCCGTCGTTTTCGCCCAAGTGAAATCCGAATATTGCGTGCCTGTCCCGACGAGATGGAGCGAGCCGCCGATGGCGTCGGTGCCGGGTTCTGAAACGCCAATGTCGACGCTCGTCAAACCCGCAGCTGGCGTACCTGCAGCGGCCGTCAAAACCCCTTCATAGGACAGAAACTGAAGGACTGTACCATCCGGAGCGATCAATGCGACGCCGTCATTGGGGCCGTTTTCTATTCCATTGACGGGCAGTGCGAATGAAAGTGCGCCAAAGCCATTACTTTCATTGTCGATAACGCCGGCGAGGTTCACAGTACGATATGCTGTGGCCGCCGCCGGGTTGTTGCCATTATAAAAAACAAGACGATAGCCAGTCAGATCGGTACCGGCAGTGCCCGCTATCTCAACTGCTTCGCCAGCATCTGTGCCAGCATTATCATAATGGATTTCATTGATAAAAACAGGCATACTGGCGTCCTTCATTGTGTGGCGATTATGGCCGCATTGATGCAGCAACTGACGATTCGGTAAGGAAAATCCTGAAGATTCAGAATTCCATGCGGGTTGACCGCACCCCCAGTTAGTCGAGCTTCGTTACAGGAATTTGACGGCTCAGCCGACACTGCCGGATATGGCGAGCGCCGCTACATGGGCGATAGTGCCACCGCGCGGCGGCAAGGCTAGAGCATAAATTTTGCGCTTAGGGCGGCGGCCAGGCTTGGTGTGGCGGAAGGACTCGGGGTCGCGCTCCGGATATCGCGAGCATGGCCGGGCAAATCAGACAAAACCCCGCCCAAAAATGGACGGGGTTCCGTGTGCTCCCGGATTTCCTGCTAGGGGGAATGAGAGCGTACAAGCTTTGCCTTTGCTGCCACCATAAAGCGGCGAAAGGCTTATTTCATCACCACCGTGTCGATCGCGTGAACGACGCCGTTGGTCGCCATCATGTCGGCACCCACGACCGTGGACTTCATGCCTTTGCCGTCCGTCAGCACGATATTACTGCCGTCCATGCTCGCCTTAAGCTCACCGGTCAGCGTCTTTACGGTTGCCGTGCCATTGCCGTCCTTGATCATCTTCGCAAGATCGGCAGAAGTGACTTTGCCAGACACCACGTGATATTTCAGGACATCGCCCAGCTTTTGCTTGTTCTCCGGCTTCATCAGATCGGTGATCGCTGCTTTGTCGACTTTTGCAAATGCTGCGTTGGTCGGCGCGAATACGGTGAACGGCCCGGCACCCGAAAGCGTATCGCCAAGACCGGCTGCGGTGACAGCGGTGACAAGCGTCGACACATCGGGGTTGGCCTGCGCCATTGCAACGATGGTCTGTGTGCCGGCGGCCGGCGTCGCGCTATCGCCCGCCATATTGTCAGATGCAGCCGTCTCGTCCGCAACGACCGTTGTCTCGGCGGTGGTGTCGGCGGTTTCCGAACCGGAGCAAGCTGCAAGTGCAAGGGCAGACATGCCCGTGACCAATATCAGTTTTAGCGATTTCATGGATATGTTTCCTCTAATTGTTAACGGGGGTAACTATCCAGCTACGTTTGATGGCCGATAATAGATGCATGCGACGCGAAAATGATGATGGCCCGGTATTTTATTTGCGGCCGATAGCCTGCCGGTGGCGATTGTTTCACGCGGGGCGAGATTTGCCGAAACGTGCGCCGCGAGGGCGGAGGAGGGTGCCCCGGGGTAGCCCATAAACACCGCCGCTGCGGCCAGAATATCCGCTTAAAGATACAAAGGATACCGGTGGGGTACCCCCCGGTTGTATCCTTTGTTGCTTTAAGGAGCATGGCTGTTGTCGCAAGGCCCCGGCCAGCCATGGGGCGGTTCGCAATGCGCCCGCCGGGTGTCGCAAAGCAAATCCTACATTGCAAGTCTGTCTTCGCTTGATTGTTGGGGCTATGCCGGGCTTACGCACAGCTATTATCATCAATTACGATGATTTCCTCTATTGGCGGTTGCCACTTTGTTCAATCGTATTAAGCTCTCGATATGATTCACTCTCAAGTCCGACCTTCCGTTAAGGCAAACGACGCCGTAGACATAAGTCCGTTTTTGGATAGGCTACTGTGTGGTCATGCCGCCGAAATTA
>CALRMO020000080.1:0-11594 GCA_943369235.1 Sphingomonas paucimobilis | reverse complement strand
CCAAGCCGACGGTGCAGCCGACCTGTTGCCGGGCGGAAAGGGAATCTGGTTGCGAAATTCCTCTGCAAAAACCCCGTCGACTCGAATGCTAATCGACAGTTCACCCGTTGCATCGCCGCCATGGAACTGGTTCACCGTATCGAACCACGCCGCGTAGGATTTGACATAGGTTCGTTCGTTAGTCTCCGTATCGAGCATGAAAAACGGCTTTTTCAAATTGGTGCGAAACCATATGAACTCGTGACACAGGTCGACGCTGTCATGGTCACGATGTGCCGACACAGCCCTGCCGTGTTGATCGTAAATGATAAGCATTCTACCCGTTGCCGCAAATGGCAGCGTGGCGATAAAGTCCATTAGCGGCGCAAATTCCGCCGCCGCCTCGCTAGGGTGCCAAAGCTCCGGCTCGTCGAGATTATAATAATAGTCGGGTTCGCTCGACTGCGACAGATAGACCATTTGCGGCCCCGGCACGCTTGCCTCCTTCGCATCCCGCAGAAAAGGGCCGGTATAGAATTTCAAGTCCCCCGGTTCGCCGATCCGCTGCCTGATCGTTTCGGTAACAAATCCGTCGAGCGATTTCAGGCGTTCGATATCGATGAAATCGTCCAAATCCACATAGGATGGATATTGCGGCGTCAGCATCATTGTTCGAAAATCCGTCCCGAAAGCGACGAAAAATAAAAATATTCACGTGGGAGCATAGCGTCGATTCCAACGTTCCACTGATGAATTGGTTCAATCGACGGCACGTTAAATATGAGAATTTTTGTTAGCGGATTATATTGCGGCGCCAACCCCCAGCCCGGCGTCGGCATCGTCCGCTCCCTTCGCGAAGGCTTTCCCGATGCGACCATTATCGGTGTAGAATATTCCAATCGGGTATCGGGAATTCACTGGCCTGAAATCGATGAATTATGGGTCGATCGGCCCTGGGAAGAAATCGATCTGACGATGCACGGTAAGCGCATCAAGCAGGAGCTGGCGGCGGGCGGCTACTGGATTTCGGGTAGTGACCTTGAGGCGATGTGGCTTGCCGATGTGTTCCCAGACGGTCATCCCAACCTGCTCGCCCCGAGCATGGCTGCATTCAAGCGGATCGTTAAGCCCGCGGTGGTTGCGGCCAACGAGCTTCCCGTCGAAATCCCCGACTATATATCGACCGAGCATAGCGACTGGGACCTCCACCGCTTCTGCCGCCAACATAACTGGAATGTTTGGCTGAAGGGGCCTTATTACGACGCGTCGCGCACACCTACGTGGGAAGCAGTGGAGTTTGTGCGGGGCGCGCTGGCGAAAGTGTGGTCGACCGAGCGGCTGTTCCTGCAAAAGCATGTGAGCGGGTTTGAGGAATCTATCATGCTTAGCGCGTATCGGGGTGAGTTGCTTGGCGCAGTCCGGATGCAAAAGCGCGATATCACGCCGGAGGGTAAGACCTGGGCGGGCGAGATTTCGGAAGTGCCGAAGGAGTTTATGACACCGCTGCACGACATGATCAGTTCGCTTAACTGGACCGGTGGCGGCGAGCTTGAAATGGTGCGCGATGCAGCGGACCAGGCGTGGCTGCTCGAAATGAACCCGCGTTTCCCGGCATGGGTCCATGGCGCGACGATCACCGGCACCAACCTTCCAGCCATGCTTGTTCAGGCAGCTAGTGGCGTTCGTGCAAATCTTCCGAGCACCCACGGCCGCGAATTCACCCGGGTCGTTCTGGAAATACCGGTGCGCGATGAGTATCCGTTGCCTACTTTGCCCGAGCCTTATGCTGGCGCGGTCGGGCATTCGATGAAGCATCCGTCCGGCCTCACCTCGCTTGCAAAAAAGCTGCACAAGTTCGACCCCGAAATGCTTGAGGCCGTGCCCGACCCGAGCGCTCCAGATGGCCTGCCGCCAATCCCGTTGAGCTTTATCAACGACATCGGAGCCATCAATGCGGACAGCGCCGAGACGCCGCAATTCGTGTTCATGGAGTCGACCGCGCGGAACCTGTTCGAAGCCGCCCGAGACCGCGCGCGCCAGCTATCGCGCAATGACGTCGAGATTATCAGTGGCTATTCGATCAAGACCAACCCCGATAAACGTCTCATCAAGCTGGCGCTCGACAACGGTTTCATGGCCGAGGCGATCAGCCTGCTTGAAGTGCAAAGCGCGCTTGAGGCCGGGTTCCGGCCGGACCAGGTCATTCTCAACGGCCCCGGCAAATGGTGGCCGCAGGGCATGATGCCGTCGGAGCAGATGCACGCCGTGTTCTGCGACAGCTTGGCCGACTTCGAGCGCGTGTTGGACGCGGTTGATGCCAGGACAATGTCCGCCAAGCACATCGGGATAAGAATCCGTCCGCCCAATATTACCTCGCGTTTCGGCATTCCAATCGACAGCCCGGACGCGCTTGCCCGGCTGGTGGCAGCGGTAAAACGGCTGCCGACCAATAGCGCCTTTGCCGTTCACTTCCACATGGCAAGTGCCAATATTGGCGTCGCATTGTGGCAGCACCTGCTTGAGGCAATTCTCAAATGGTGCCGCACGATCGAGCGGCTGGGCGGGCGCAATGTCGAACTGCTCGATATGGGTGGCGGCTGGTTCCCTGATGACTGGCATGCCGAGGATCTGACCCGGTTCCGAAACGCAATCGACCTCATCACTGACAGCCTGCCGCATGTCCGGCAAATCGTGTCCGAGCCGGGCAAGGCGATGGCGCAACCGTCGATGGCGCTCGCGATGAGGATCCTCGAAATTCAGGAGCATGAGGATGACTATGTCGAGGCGGTGGTCGATGCGTCGATAGCCGAACTGCCGATGTATTTTTTCTACCCGCACCGGATGCTGCGGCAGTGCGCCAAGACGGGAACGCTGAGTCCGATTGGTCGCGGCAAGACGCATCTGATGGGCAGGCTCTGCATGGAGCACGACATCGTCGCCACCAATGTCTCGCTGCCCGAAGGCACTGCGGCAGGCGACTTGCTGATTTTTTGCGATGCGGGTGGTTATGACAGGAGCATGTCTTATGTATTTGGCAGAGGTTGAGCGGATCGAGGCACCCCAGGAGGATGTCACCACTTTCGCGCGGTGGGCCGATTTCCCCGTGTCCTATTTGTCGCATCATGGCACCGATTGCTGCGAGGTCGCGCAGTCGTGGCTCGGCGCGATGGATTTTGCGCAACTGAATAATAACGATGTGTTGAGCGGTCCGCGCTGGATCCGCAAACGTCATGATTGGGGGCCGTCGCGGTGGCCGCTCCACTGGTGCGAGGCATTGAAGGCGGATACGATCGATTGCGGGGCACATGCGGCTCTGGCTGAGGAAGCCTATACATCGCGCGGTGTCACAAACTTTCGCGCGCAGATCGTTCAAAGTTATGATGGCGACGCGGTTGTGCAATGGCGGCAGCGCTGGGGGTGCGACGGCTCGGCCGACCATTGGCTCGGCGATGGCTTTATCTATCACGAGGGCAATGCTGTGTTGTTGGGTAGCAACGAAATCAAGATATGGGACGGAAGTGCGGCATGCTGGGTCAATCCACATCACGTCAAAGGCTATGGCAGCGTGCTTGCAATCCGTATTCATGCAGGCGTCGGAAATGCTGCTCCATGTGCTTTGCGATGGGGTCCACACACAATCACGACTGGATACTGGGGCGAGCTGGACATTTTGTAGGGCGACACGACTTGCCCACCGAAGCAGGGCGCAACTTATTTCGGCGCACGCGGTTTAGCGCGCCATGGACAATCAATCACTCTATCGCGGTCTTGCAATTACTGGTGCTGTGCTCGGCGCGTCGGCGCTGTTCAATCGCTGGTCCGCCGCCCGGGCGAAAGCGAAATATCCGCCTATTGGCCGGATTCTTGAGATCGATGGCGTGCAGCTGCATGTCTTTGAGAAGGGCGATGGACCGCCGATTGTTTTGCTTCACGGCAGCGGCTCGCTCATTCAGGATTTTACCGTTAGCGGGCTGGTTGACCGGCTGGCCGAGCGTCACCGCGTGATCGTCATCGACCGTCCGGGCTATGGTTGGTCGAGCCGCCCTGCAGGGCGCGACTGGTCGCCCGAGGCACAGGCGGCATTGTTCGCTGCCGCAGCTGAGATTTTAGGTGCGCAGCGACCGCTGGTTGTCGGCCACAGTTGGGGGACGCTGCCAGCGGTTGCCTGGGCGCTCGACCGGCCGCGCTCCATCCGCGGACTGGTGCTTGCCTCAGGCTATTATTTCCCGACGCCGCGCCCCGACGCTCTTTTCACGGCAATCCTCGCATCGCCCGTTCTGGGCGATCTCATGGCGCATACGATTGCCCCGTTGCAAACCCGCTTGACCGGGCCAGCGGGGTTTCGGATGATTTTCTCGCCAAATGACACGCCGCAAAAATTTTTGGACGATATGCCGTTTGCCCTCATGCTTCGACCCGGCCAGCTGCACGCTACTGCCGCTGATAGCGCAATGATGCCGCTGGCCGCCGCGCGGCTTGCACCCCGCTATGGTGAGCTCGACATCCCAATGACCATCATCTGGGGAGAAGGCGACAAGCTTGTCGATCAGACCAACTAATCCGCGCGGTTTGCTGCAATGTTTCCCAATTCCATCGCACTTCCGCTTTCGGAGGTGGGGCACATGGTCCATCACGTGGCGCTCGATCAGGTGGCTGCGGCTATCGAAAGTTTGGGGTGAGCGCGCTGATCTTTCAACGCCGTCAATTTCAACATAGCAACGGAACCCGGGCGACAATGGCCCGTTGCACGCTTTATATCATCCAAGCGCTTCTTTTGGTGACCGATGGGTCGAAGTGCGCTTTCGAAAGTCAATATTTGTGCACCTGATCGATCGTAGTGTTTATACCGGGCCCAATCTTTTCAGCTTGCGCCCGATGATCCGCTTGCGGGTCGACCTGGATGTACTGGAGGATTGGCCAACCAATCGAATAACAGGCTTCACGGACAGATTGTCGGATGCGCTCCCGGGGCTTTCCCAGCATGGGTGCAGCTATCGCAAACCCGGCGGGCTATTGCGGCGAATGCGTGAAGGGACTTGGCTTGGCCATGTCATCGAACATGTCGCGCTCGAACTGCAGACTTTGGCCGGTGCGCGCGTCTCGCGTGGCAAGACGCGGTCTGTCAAGGGAAAGACCGGCGTTTATGACATACTCTATTGCTACGCCGACAAGGTCAGCGGTCTTGCTGCCGGGCGGGCAGCGATTGAGCTGGTCGATGCGCTGCTACCGCCGGACTTGCGGGGTGTCGAAGGAGTGGAGCGCCTCGCCGATGTGTTGGCGGAGGACCCGACCAACGTTGCTGTAATCGTTTTGGCATTGCAGCGGCTGGTCGCTGCAAACGGGCTTGGACCAAGCACAAAGTCCATAGTCGACGAAGCACGGCGGCGCGGCATTCCGGTGCTGCGGCTCGACGAGGCCAGCCTTGTGCAATTCGGCTATGGTAGCCGCCAGCAGCGGATCCGCGCGAGCGTTACCGGAGCCACTTCGCTGATCGGGGCGGAACTTGCGGGCAACAAGGCGGCTGCCAAGGCATTGCTTGAAGAGGCCGGGCTACCGGTGCCTTCGGGCCGCGTGGTGCGTTCGATGGAAGAAGCGGTGTTGGCTGCACGGCAACTCCGCTGGCCGGTTGTCGTCAAGCCGTTGAACGGCAATCACGGCCGGGGCGTCACGACCGGGATCAGAAACGCCGAAACGCTAAACGAAGCGTTCGCTGCGGCATCTCGGATCAGCCGAAGCGTCATTGTCGAACGCGAATTGCCCGGGAACGACCATCGCATCCTCGTGGTCAACGGCGAGGTCGTCGCGGCTGCTGAGCGCGTTCCGGCGCAAGTCATCGCCGATGGCCGGCAATCGGTGGCCGCGCTTGTCGACGTGATTAACGCCGACCCGCGCCGGGGCACGGGTCATAAAAATGTGCTGACGCGGATCACCGTGGACGACACCGTGCGGGCCATGCTCGAACAGCAGCAACTTGACCTTGCGACTGTTCCCCGAAGTGGGCAGATCGTCCGGCTTCGCGGCACCGCCAATTTGTCAACGGGTGGCACGGCCATCGACCGGACTGACGCTATCCATCCCGACAATGCGGCAATCGCAATACAGGCGGCCGCGATTATCGGGCTCGATGTGGCAGGCATTGACATGCTCAGCCCCGATATCAGTCAGAGCTTGCGCGATACGGGTGGCGGTATCGTCGAGGTGAACGCAGCGCCCGGCCTTCGAATGCATCTCCAACCATCCGAAGGGAGACCGCGCGATGTCGCCAAGCCCATCGTCGCATCACTGTTCCCGCCGGGCAGCCGAAGCCGAATCCCGATCTTTGCGATTACCGGCACCAATGGCAAATCCACGACCGCGCGGATGGTCGCGCGCATCCTGTGCGAGGCAGGCTACCGCGTCGGCCTGACGTCCACCTCTGGCGTCTATATCGATGGCCGGTTGCAAGTCGCTGGCGATTCCAGCGGCCCCAAAAGCGCGCGGATGGTGCTGCGTAATCCGACTGTCGATGCGGCTGTCCTTGAGGCTGCGCGCGGCGGCATATTACGCGAGGGGCTTGGCTTTGACCGCTGCGACGTCGGCGCGGTGCTCAACGTCACGGCAGACCATTTAGGGTTGAAAGGCATCGATACGGTGGAGGATCTGGCCCGGGTCAAATCCATCGTGGCCGAAAGTGTCGGCAGGCGCGGTTATGCCGTGTTGAATGCCGACGACCCGCTTACCCGCAAAATGGCTCGTCATGCTGGTGGGAAATTGGTCTGGTTTAGCGCCCGTCGCGACGCGACGTTTACCGAGCCAATCCGTTCGCATCTGGAAGCCGGCGGCATCGCAGTGGTTCAAGAAGACGGCAACATCATATTGTACAAGAACGGCCGGTCCGCAATCATCCCCATTGTCGACGTCCCATCGACGCTCAGCGGCGCGGCAGAGTTCAACATCGCTAACGCGCTGGCGGCAACGGCGATGACGGCAGCTTATGGCATATCGAATGAGATCATTGCCCTCGCGCTGCGGGCTTTCACGACGTCATTCGAAGATTCGCCCGGACGACTCAATATCCTCGACGCGCATGGTATACGCATCATTGTCGATTATGCGCACAACCCTGCCGCGCTTACGGCACTCGGCAAGCTTATCGAGCGTCTGCGCGGGGAGGACGCCCGCACCTTCGGCATGGTCAGCATTCCCGGTGACCGGCGCGATGAAGATCTGATCGAAATGGGCGCGCTTGCATCGGATATCTTTGACGAAATCATGTTCCGTGAGGCACCCGACGGGAGGGGTCGCCCCGCGGGCTCGATCAACGATCTAATGGCGCAGGGCGCAATAGCGGCGGGCAAATCGCCGCAGTTCGTCCACCGGCTCGTCAACGAAGAAGATGCTACCGATGAATGTCTGCGCCGCGCCCGGCCCGGCGATCTGGTAGTGCTAATGCCGACCGATGTCGACGGTATCTGGCAGCGAGTGACCGAATTTGCCGAAGCGCCATCGCCGTTCGACAAGCGGCATGCCGAGAAGCTGGTCCAGCAGTTGGAGGCGGCTAGTGGCTGAACATAACTGGGCTATGGTCGTGCACGGCGGCGCCAAAACGATAACACGCCAGGAAGCCGACGCGCATCGCGAAGGCTGTGTTGCTGCCGTTGCTGCAGGCGCGGCAATTTTGCGCGAAGGAGGGTCTGCCGTTGAGGCGGCGGTTGCGGCGATATGCAATTTGGAGAACGATGCCACGTTCAACGCGGGCACCGGAGCGGTCGCGAACAGCGCTGGCGAAATCGAGCTGGATGCGGCAATCATGGACGGTGCCACGCTTGATGTTGGCGCGGTCGCGGCGCTCAAAGAGATGCGCAATCCGATTTTGGTGGCCCACGCTATGCTGCCGCATAAACCGGTCCTGCTGGTCGCGGAAGGTGCACAACAATTTGCAGCCGAGCACGGCTTTGAGCTCCAATCCGCCCCCGTCGTTGAGCAAACCCCCAACGCCGCATTATGTAACACCGTAGGCCGCGTCGCGGTCGACATGGCAGGCAATTTTGCAGCTGCAACGTCAACCGGCGGTATCGAGGGAACGCCTCGCGGACGAGTAGGCGATTCGTCCATGCCGGGCTGCGGGCTATATGCCCAAAACGGCATCGGCGGTGTGTCGCTTTCCGGCGACGGAGAGGAAATTGCCCGGACGATGCTTGCTGCGCGGGTGATGCAGGCGCTTGAAACGGGAACGGCGGATGAGGCGGCACATGCCATCCTGCCGCACATCACCCGCGTTGGCGGCGAGGCAGGCGCCATCGTCATCGACCGGGCCGGCCGCATAGGAATTGCCCATAATTCCGAAAATTTCGCGCTTGGGTTCGCGTCCAGTGATATTGCCCCGTGCGGCGGCACGGATGCGAGCGAACTAAGGAACGTGTTGAATCATGACTGACGCGCAAGGCGGCCCGCTGTTCGCCATCGGGGGCCATGAGGACAAGGAAGACAAGCGGACCATCCTGAGTGCGGTTGCAAAGCATGCCGCTGGTGGTCGGCTTGTGATCGCCACGGTCGCCAGCCATAAACCCGAAGGCTATTTCGCCGAGTATAGTGCGGCCTTTGGCGCGCTTGGCGTAACCGATCTTGTCGAACTTTATGTTTCCGAACGCGGCGAAGCCATCGACGGCAAGGTCGGCAGCGTGCTCGCCGACGCCGCAGGGGTTTTCTTTACCGGTGGGGATCAGTTGCGCATCGTTAGCCAGATTGGCGATACGCCGATCGAGCAAATGGTCCGCGACATCCACCGGCGTAGCGGCGTGATCGCGGGTACTTCTGCCGGAGCCTCTGCGCAAGGCGAGACGATGCTGGTTACCGGTTCGGGTAGCGAAACGCACCGTATCGGCGACCTCCACATGGCGCCGGGGCTAGGCCTTATTCCCGGCGTCATCATCGATCAGCATTTTGCCGAGCGCGGGCGCATCGGTCGCTTGCTTGGCGCGGTGGCGCAAAACCCGCGTTTATTAGGGATTGGCATCGACGAAGACACGGCGATCAAGGTCGAAGGCAGCAGTTTCGGAGTGCTGGGATCGGGCGGGGTCACCATTGTCGATGCCGAACGGGTAACGCGCTCGAACATTGCAGAGGCCAAACCTGATCGTGTGCTGTCGCTCCACGACGTGACGCTTCACACATTGAGTGCGGGGGATCATTTCGACCTCGCCGCCCGTCGGCCAGCAGGTTCCGGCAACCCCGCACAAGAAAAGGATGAATAAGGATTTTGATATGACACAAGATGACATGACGGGGCCGAATAACCTGCAAACGCGAGAGCGGCCATCGAAGAGCCAGGCGCTGGGCGCGCTGTTGCGCGAACTCGATGTGCTCGGTTATGATTTCATTGCGCCGACGCCAGCTTCACAAGCGCGAGTATTGGCGCGGCATGACCGGCGAGTCGGCACCGGTCTGACGGACCTGCTGGGGTGGAGCCTCGCCTGCCGGGCTGAAAGCGTGCCCGATGTCATCCTTACCCACCTCGACCAAGCGGGTTTGCTTGAGCGGCGCCCCGATGGCCTTGTTTCGGCGCAAATCCGGGTCTCTCGGGTCTTCGGCAATCTCTTTATCCATTCGCGTTATCCAACGCTCGCTCAAGACTCTGTCTTCCTTGGCCCAGATAGCCACCGTTTTGGCGATTACATCCTGCGCAATCTCGACGGGCTGCCTATTGGCGCGCACGTGCTCGATTATGGCGCCGGAGCCGGTGTCGGCGGGATTACCGCTGCGTCGAACCTGCCCGACGCGAAACTGATGCTCGCCGATATCAATCCCAAGGCGCTGTTCCTGGCAGGAGCCAACGCGCGCCACGCCGGACTAGACTATCGCACAGTTCGTGCCACACGGCCCGAAGACTTAACGGAACATTTCGACCTGATCGTCATGCACCCGCCTTTCATGATCGATCCGCAGCGCCGGGCCTATCGCGACGGTGGCGATCTGTATGGCGGCCGCCTCTCGCTCGATTGGGCGCTGGGCGGGTTGACGCGGCTCAATCCCGGCGGGAGGCTGGTCATGCACACCGGCGTGTCGATCGTGGACGGGCGCGACGTCGTGCGCGATGCCTTTGTCGAGGCCATGCCAGCGTTACGTTTCACGCTTGCGTATGACCTGCTTGACCCGGATATCTTCGGCGATGAGCTGGCGACCGAGGCTTATGCCGAGATCGACCGGATTGCTGCTGTCGGAATACGCATCGAACGGACCGCGTGAACGCGAACAGTGTCGGAGGCGCCATAGCTGGCGGTCGTCCGGCCCGCCGGAGAGTTCTGGCTCGACGCGCTGACCATGACAGTCGTCCGGTTAATCACGGTGTTGCTGATGTGGGGTGTTCGCCGCGCGGCAGAGCGGCGGGCACACGCCTGTCAGTATCGGCAACCCGAAAGCCATTCCCCTCCCGCGTTCAGACTGCCAATGCCCGAAAGCGTTTTTCTCAATCGCCAGCTTTTGGCGTGTCAGCTGTGAATAGGAAAATGGTGGCAAGGCTGGATTCGAAGGAATCAATTAACTACACGAATTACAGTTTTTTTGTCGAATTCGAAACACTATTCCCCCACATTTACCCCCACACTATTGCGTTGTTAGAATAAAATAACGGGTCGATTAATCAAAAAAAGTTTATGGACTGGGCTTCAGACAACTTTAAGCCTCCCTTGGTATAGAGCCGTTGTTTAAAACCGCAATGACGGCCTTTATTGCAGCTCAAAAATTGAACGTACCTTCCAGACCGAAAGTCCGGCCCTTGCGCAATGCGCCGAAGAACGCTCGCGGGCTTCCCGTTTCGATCTGCGCCGGACGGCCATCGAAGGTCACGCCAGCGGCAGGTGGCAGGCCCGTAGTCCCCGCACCGTAACGCAAGTCGAACCAGCGGGTCGCCAGCGGAATCGAGTCCTCGTCGGTAAGATTACGTCCAAACAGCGCAATGGTGAAATTCTTAGTCTTATAGCCCAGTCGCGCGTTTAACAGAAATGTGTCCCCGGTTTTAGCCAGGTTATCGGTCTGAATATATTTCGAATCCTCGAACGAAAAGTTGGCAATGCCGAACAATTTGCCCTCGCCCGACCCAAGTCCGGTTTCATAATTGACTGAACCGTTGACGATGTACGGCGATCCGAGCGGCAGCGTCTTGCCAGAAATATCGCATAAAGCCAGCCCAGCGGCGGTAGGATTGCGCGTATCAAAGTTGGTCCGCAGACCGCCCGAATTCAGGATAAAATAATCGGCATCGCAACCCTTCGTGAACTTCGCCGAAACATAGGCAAGACCCATTGTAAACAACAGGCCATCGGTGGGGGCAGCTTGCAATTCGATTTCTAGGCCTTTGGTGGTGGCATTGCCTGAATTGGCAACAATGGAAGTCAGCGCGCCAGTGCCCGATGGATTGGGAATGGCCTGCGTCAATTGGACATTGGTCAGTTCGTTGTAGAAACCCGCCACCGAGCCGCGCAAAGTGCGGTCCAGTGCGTCGAATTTAATGCCCAGTTCGCCACCCTTCGATTTCTCAGGCGAATATTCGATAAAATTCTGGCCCGTTTGCAAGGTGGCGGTAACGCCTGCCGAGCCGTTAAAACCCCCTGGTTTGCGTCCCGTCGCATACACGCCAT
>CALRMO020000079.1:0-11661 GCA_943369235.1 Sphingomonas paucimobilis | reverse complement strand
CCCGTCGCAGAGAAGGTTTTTCAATAAAAAGAGAACATCCATGAAAAGTCGCATATTTTTGGCCGGCATTGCGCTGGCTTCGCTTACCCCGACAATGGCATCCGCGCAGGACGACGGCTGCCGCCGGGATGGCAATGGCCGGATTATCGGCACAGCAGTTGGCGCTGGCGCCGGCGGATTGCTTGGCAATGTGGTTGCCGGACGCGGTGACAAGACCGAAGGCACGATTATCGGGGCCGTGATCGGCGGCATCATCGGTAACCAGGTCAGCAAATCGGACAAGGGCTGCAACCGCGCTTATGGCTATTACGATCAGGACGGTCGCTGGCATGCAACCGGCGTCAGCGCCAACGAGGCGCGCGGCTATTACGACCGCGACGGTCGTTGGGTAGAAGGCCAGCCGAATGGCTATTACGATAATGGCCGTTGGGTATCTTCGAACAGCAGCGATGGCAGCAACGGTTATGTCGATCGCAACGGCTACTGGGTACCGACGAATGCCGCTGGTTATTATGACCGCGACAACCGCTGGGTTGGCGGCACGGTAAATGGCTATTATGACAGCCGTGGCCGTTGGGTCGCTGGGCCGACGCGCGGGCATTATGATGCGCGCGGCCGCTGGATCGAAGGCGATGCGGGCTATGCCAGCGAAGCCAATGGCAGCTGGAACTCGGTTGCACAGCCCGGTTATTATGACAGCAATGGTCGCTGGCGTGCGGGTAAGGCCTATGGCTATTATGACTCGCGTGGCCGCTGGGTTTCGACGCAGAACAAGGATTATCGCGACACCAACGATAATGGGTACAATAACGGCAACGGCAATAACACTGATTACCGCCCCGGTAATGGCCAGTATGACATGAGCCAGATGCCGACCGATATTCCGACGCGGATTAGCTGGTTGCGCGAATATGTCCGCTCTGCCCAGGACGCCCGCCGCATAACGCGCGCCGACGCGCAATATGCACGCAGCGAATTGAAAGCGGTCGAAGCGCAGAACCGGACGTTCAACCGCGACGGTCGATTCACGCGGCGTGAGGAAAACACGATCACCAGAAAGCTGGATAATATAACCCGCCGGCTCGACAGCGAATGGCGTCAGGCGCGCGCATACTGATCGGCGGGTCGCAACCCGAGGAGGGCCTGGCGGTGCAAAACCGCCGGGCCCTTTTTTACGCAAAACGGCCAAAAAATTGCTCCCTTCGACAGGCTCTGGACAGGGCTTAGCTTCGCAAACTTCATAGGGTAGGCGGTTTTTGTGGGAAGTTAAGGCCGGGCGCTTTTCCTTCACCAAAGACAAGGTGAAGGGCCGCATGACGGTCACAATATCCGTATTCGCGGTTCGGGCGGCCCGGGAGGCATCATGCCCTTGCGGACAGCCGTGCGGATTTCGGCGTTGCGCTGGCGGCGCTCCTCACGCTTCATTTCGCGTTCCCAGGCACGATTGTCATCGCGTGCCCGGGACAGCGCGTCGTCGGTCGCCGCGGTGCCGTCGTTTAGGTCCATTGCCTGCCGCCGCAGCGCGATTTCCCATTTTTCCAGCCGCCGTTTCCAATTGTGCAACTGCGCCAGATTGTCGGGATCGGCGCGGCTGTCCTCCGCCCGGATCGCGGCCATCAGCATCCGGTCATTGTGGATGACCTTATAACCGGTGAACTGGCCGTTACGGAATGTCGGCACCATCTCGCCATGAAGCGCGCGTTCGATGGCGACTTGCGCCGCATTGTCGCGCCCAGCCAGCTTCGCCGCCTCCCAAGCGGCAGCAAAGCTCTCCGCGCCCGCCTTTTCGCGCAACTGATACGCCGACCGCGAAGTCCTCCCCACCGCCCGCGCCGCCGCCCCGACATTGCCGATGCGGGTTAGCTCATGGATGAAAGCGCGCTGGGTTAAGGGCGACCACCCGGCCGACTGTTCACGCTTGGCGCGCCAGGGTGTAAAGGCGGGAATGGGGACGCCCTCGGGCGTATATTCGGGTTCCGGCAGGTCGCCGGGAGAGACATTTTCGGGAGGATTGGGATAGGGGCGCATGGGATTGACAATAGAACATAATGGGAACAAAGTCAATTCCTGCACTTAAGCACCGGAAAAATTATGGGGATTCCCACGCCGCCAAAATAGGGATAAGCTCAGATTAGATTATCCAGGGAAATAGAAATGGCACAACAATCGACCATCGAATGGACTGACGTTACCTGGAATCCTGTTGCGGGATGCTCGCTCGCTTCAGCAGGATGCACAAACTGTTATGCTATGCGAATGGCAGGACGGCTTGAGGCGATGGGGTCGGAAAAATACATTGGACTGACAAGAAAAAGAGGGGGGCGCATCAAGTGGACTGGCAAGGTTCGGGAGTATGCGCCTTCTCTGGAGCAGCCATATAAATGGAAAAAAGGACGCAAAATATTTGTAAATTCGATGTCAGACTTATTTCATGACGATGTGAGTGATGGGTTCATCGGCCGCGTCTGGAAGGTGATGGAAGAGACGCCCCAGCACAGCTATCAAATACTAACGAAGCGGCCTGAACGCATGGCAACACTGTTGAACAAAAAGCAATGGCCTGTTTTGCCAAATGTTTGGCTTGGAACAAGCGTTGAGTCGGGTGAGGTTTTAGACCGTATCGACTCACTTAGGCTTGTTCCTGCGGCCATTAGGTTTATATCGTTTGAACCTCTTATTGGCTCAGTGCTTGGTGCCGATTTGTCAGGTGTCCATTGGGCGATTGTTGGCGGCGAGTCAGGTCCCGGCGCACGCGATATGAACCCAACTTGGGTTACCGAAATCGAGGAAATGTGCGAGCAGGCTAACGTCGCATTCTTCTTTAAGCAGTGGGGCGGAATAAATAAAAAGAAGACCGGTCGCGAGCTAAATGGTCGGGTCGTTAGCGCTTACCCTGAGACGCACGCTTCGTTATGATATCACGGACACCCTTTTTGATTAAATCAATTGCCGGATTACTTCGCGAGTTTGATAAACAGTAAAGTTCAAAATAGCGGTCGATGTGGCCAACCGTCAGCGGTAGTGGTTCGGATACATACCGGAAAATATCGCGCCATCTTGACTGAATGTATCGAGATACATCCTCTCGGGTACCAATTCGAGTTTCGCGCTCGTCAATCCCACCGAATAGCAAGTGTTGCTTTGGTTGGGAGCGATATAACTCCTGCCGCCAATTCGTCGTTCCAAAAATGTCGCTAAGCGCAGCAAACTTGGTTTCATCGATCCCACTAGCGTCTTTTGCCATTTGCTGATGAATTGCCTTTAGGTTGAGCAGATACCAAACATCAGCTTGGCCGCTGTCAGCTAAGCACTGCAATGTTTGCCAACGTACGCCCATTCCATATGGGTCTAAAAAAACCACGGCCCTTTGACGCCACCCAGTGTTACGATCAATCCAACGAGACGATTTCATGAGATTTACAATGCGTTCATTAGCATCGCCGGAATGGACCGTTGCATTTTGTAGGCCTGCCTTGCTGCACATTTCCTGAAGCGTGCGCCTTCTTGGACCGTTTGATTCAATAAAATGATAGTGATCAAACTGAGGTTGGACTTCCAATGCTATGCTTGCGCTGCCGAGCAATGTTCGCTCTTCGAGAGCGATGGGTTCGCCTTCCAAAATACCGCCTGTTTGAATAGTTTCTTGACGAAAACCCGTTCCGGCAAAACCATCAATGTACCAAGTCTCGAAGTTTTTGTTCTTTAGCGCGTTGCAATAAAAGTTCAGATAAGCGCGCATGACATCGAGCTTAAGCTCCGTGTGCTCTCCGCCGAAGACGTGATCAACCACTGCAAGTAGCCCCCAATGCCATTTGAAACATAAAGAGAACAGTATGACTTATCACCTTGTTAGTCAATAAATAACCGTTGTCGTGACGAAGCCCACGGCACACAAAAAAGGCCCGGCGGTCCCCCAACCACCGGGCCTTTAACTACCGATCTGATGCGTAAGATCAGTAGCTGTAATACATGTCGAACTCGACCGGGCTTGGCGTCATTTCCCAGCGGGCGACGTCTTCCATCTTAAGCTCGATATAGGCTTCGATCTGGTCCTTGGTGAAGACGTCACCCTTCAGCAGATAGTCGTGATCGGCGGCGAGGCTTTCGAGGGCTTCGCGCAAGGAACCGCAGACGGTTGGAACCTCTGCAAGTTCTGCCGGTGGCAGGTCATACAAGTTCTTGTCCATGGCTTCGCCGGGGTGGATCTTGTTCTGAATGCCGTCGAGACCGGCCATGAACAGAGCCGCATAAGCGAGATACGGGTTGGCCATCGCGTCGGGGAAGCGGACTTCCACGCGCTTGGCTTTTGCGCCTGCACCATAAGGAATGCGGCACGATGCCGACCGGTTGCGCGCCGAGTAAGCGAGCAGAACGGGGGCTTCATAACCCGGCACCAGACGCTTGTAGCTGTTGGTGGTGGGGTTCGTGAAGGCGTTTACCGACTTGGCATGCTTGATGATGCCGCCGATGAAGAACAGGCACATTTCGGACAGGCCCGCATAGCCGTCGCCGGCGAACAAGGGCGTGCTGCCGTTCCAAATCGACAAGTGCGTATGCATCCCCGAGCCGTTATCTTCCTTGATCGGCTTTGGCATGAACGTCGCAGTCTTGCCATAGGCATGAGCAACCTGGTGCACGACATATTTGTAGATCTGCATGCGGTCGGCGGTTTGGGTAAGCGTGCCGAAGGTCAGGCCAAGCTCGTGCTGCGCGGCGGCCACTTCATGGTGATGCTTGTCGCAGGGCAGGCCCATTTCGAGCATGGTCGAGACCATTTCACCGCGAATGTCCATGCAGCTGTCGACCGGCGCGACGGGGAAATATCCGCCCTTGGCGCGCGGGCGGTGGCCCATATTGCCGGCGTCATATTTTGTGCCGCTGTTGGTCGGCAGCTCGATATCGTCGATCTTGTAATAGCTGGTATTGTAGCTGTTTTCGAAACGGACATCGTCGAACATGAAGAATTCGGCTTCGGGGCCGACATAGACGGTGTCGCCGATACCTGTGGTCTTAAGATACGCTTCGGCGCGCTTTGCGGTCGAACGCGGGTCGCGGCTGTAAAGTTCGCCGGTCGATGGCTCGACGATGTCGCAGAAAATGACGAGCATCGGGGTGGCGCTGAACGGATCGACATAGACCGCCTCAAGGTCAGGCTTCAGGATCATGTCGGATTCGTTGATCGCCTTCCAGCCTTCGATCGAGGAGCCGTCAAACATCAGGCCGTCTTCAAGCTCGTCTTCGCCGATCACGCCTGAGCACATGGTCAGATGCTGCCACTTGCCCTTGGGGTCGGTGAAGCGGACATCGACCCACTCGATTTCCTCGTCCTTGATACGCTTTATGATGTCCTTTGCGGTAACGCCCATGTTGCTTTCCTTCGTGATAACCCCTCCCCTTCAGGGGAGGGGTTGGGGTGGGGTTGTAATGTGTTTGGCGGCGGGCAAGCCCCACCCCCGACCCCTCCCCTGAAGGGGAGGGGAGAAGTTAGTTAGACGGCATCGTTGTCACGCTCGCCGGTGCGGATGCGCAGGGCGGTTTCGACGGGGATGACGAAAATCTTGCCATCGCCGATGCGGCCGGTTTGGGCGGCGGCGGCAATGGCCTCGACCACGCGGTCGGCAAGCCCGTCCTCAACCACCACCTCAAGCTTTACCTTGGGGAGGAAGTCGACGACATATTCGGCGCCGCGATAGAGTTCGGTATGGCCCTTCTGGCGGCCGAAACCCTTGGCTTCGGTGACGGTGATGCCTGACACGCCGACTTCGTGCAGCGCCTCTTTGACTTCGTCGAGCTTGAATGGCTTGATGATCGCTTCGATCTTTTTCATGACTTCCCCCTTGGTGGCGCGTGAGGCGGATGCTCCGCGCGCGCGGATTATGCGCAAGCCTTCGCAAGGAGCGTGCCAGTTGCACCACCGCGTATTCGCGTGGTTTGCGATTCAAATCAGTCAGTTGCCCTGCCTAAAAATTAGGCAGCTGTGCGATTCATGGGCAGCATCATTTTCCGACCGACACCCTTAGAAAAACCGTAGCCCTGAGCCGTCACCGCGAAGCGGTGGCGAAAAGTCGAAGGGCGCTTCTCTGCCAAGCGCAACGCTATCACGATGGACACCCTTCGACGGACGCGGTCGCTCCGCGACCGCTGCTCAGGGCTACGGTTTTGGCTTAGCCAATTTGTTACCGCTCAAGTTTGCGTCATTCGCCTTCGCATAATGTCCGCGGCTTATGACATAGGCGCGCATCTGCTCGGCTTCTTCTGGGGTAACGACGCTCGCGAAGCTCACCATGCCATTGCCTTTCAATACACCGTCGATGACCACCGATTTCCACGTCGCGGCATCGGCGATCACGCCGGATTTCCTAAGGTCGGGCAGTACGCCGTTGCCAACCGCGCCGGGACCGTGGCAGACGAGGCAATAGCGTTGATAGTTCGATTGTCCGGCGGCGATATCGACCGGCGTACCGATCTGTGCTGGCGGGTCCCAGACATAAGGCGGCGTTTCGGGCAGTGCGGGTAGCGTCACCTTGCCGCCAAGCTTGAGCACGATCAGGCGCGGGATGTTGGGCACCGCTGCGCTGGTGCTTCCGGCGTAGCCCGATACCAAAGGAAACGCGCCGCCCTTGCTGGTCAGGAACGCAACATATTGCTCGCCATCGACGGTGTAGGTGGAAGGACCCGACAGCACGCCCGATTGCACGTTCAGAGTCGACAACTGCTTGCCGGTATCGGCGGCATAGGCGCGAAATTCGCCCATCGCGGTGCCCTGGAAAACCAGGTTGCCCGCGGTTGTCATCGTCCCCCCGTTCCACGATGCGGGATGATCGATAGTCCATTTGGCCTTGCCGGTTCTGGGGTCGAAGGCAACCAGCTTGCCGATGGTCGCGGCCTTTACGGCTTTTACGAAATTGGTGTCATCGGGCAGGTCGGCCGTTGCCATCGCGCCGCCGACATTGAAACCAAGCGGTTTGCGCTCCTGCTCATTCGGCGCTGCGGGCGGAAGATACGCGCCGCCGATATAGAGCGCCGGAATGTAGACGAGGCCAGTCGCCGGGTTGTAGCTCATCGGGTGCCAGTTGTGCGCGCCAAGGGCCGACGGATTGGCCATATAGAGCTTGCCGGTTTTTTCGTACCGCGCGTCGGGGTTTTCGATGGGACGGCCGGTTTTCATGTCGTAACCGGTGGCCCAGGTGATGCCGTCGATGAACGGCTTTGCCGACAGCATCTTGCCGCTGACGCGATCGATGGTGAAGAAGAAACCGTTTTTGGGGGCGTGGTAAAGGACCTTTACCTCCTCGCCATCGCGCTTTTCGGTGGCGAGGATGATCGGCTGCGTTGCGGTGTAATCCCAGCTTTCGGCGGGCGTCTCCTGATAATGCCAGATATATTCGCCTGTATCGGGTTTAAGCGCGACGATTGACGACAGGAACAGGTTATCGCCTTCGCCGTTCGAACGGATCCCGTGGTTCCACGGATTGCCATTGCCGACGCCCAGATAAAGCTGGTCAAGCTCTGCATCGTAGACAATCGCGTCCCAAACGGTGCCGCCGCCGCCACTTTCATGCCAGTCGCCTTTTTTGGGCGTTGCGCTCCATGTGGAGGTCGCGGCGGTTTTCAATATCTCGTCGCTGGCTGCATTGTCGGGTTCGCCCTTCGGATTTGGCGTTGTGTAGAAACGCCATGCCTGCTTGCCGGTCGCCGCATCATAGGCGGTGACATAGCCGCGCGCGCCGAACTCGGCGCCGCCGAAACCGATGACGACCTTATCTTTCACGACGCGCGGCACGCCGGTGATCGTGCCGTTCGATTCGAGGTCGAGCGTCTGCGCGCTCCACAATTGTTTGCCGGTCGCCGCATCGAGCGAAATCAGACGGCCATCGATGGTGCCGACAAAGATGCTGCCCTTCCAGAAAGCGACGCCCCTGTTCACGACATCGCAGCAGGCCTTGACGCCGCGCGCCTTGTCGACCTCTGGGTCGAAGCTCCACAGCGGCTTGCCGTCTTTTGCGTCATATGCGAACACTTTGGACCAGGCGGTCGAGATGAACATCTTGCCATCGACGACGACTGGCGTTGCCTCCTGCCCGCGTGCGTCAGGAAGGTCGGCGAACCAGGCGATGCCGAGGTCCTGAACGTTGGAATCGTTGATTTGGGTGAGCAGGCTATGGCGTTGTTCGTCGTAGCTGAAACCCGTCATCGCCCAGTTTGAACCGTCTCCGCCGGTTTTGAGATAATCGCCATCGATGGCCGCAAAGGATGCGATGTCGCTCGACCCGTCGGCATTTTTGCACGACCCTGTTGCCAATATCGCGACTGCCGCAGCGATCAGCCAAAACCTGTTTGTCATAATGCTTCTCTCCCGGCGGAAAGGCTATGCCGAAGACACAGGTTCGTCCAGCGACATTTTAAGCATACGGTTAAATCAGCTTCTTTATGGCCGCTTCCATCTGCTCGGCCGCTCGGTCGTACAAGCGCTCGCGCAGATTGAAGAGAATCTGCTCCGGCGCAGTGTCGGGCGTGCCGCCAGCAAAAGGCGGGGCAGGGTCATATTCCAGCGCAAGCTGAACCGTGCGGGCGACTTCTTCTCCCGAAATCATGGCAATGAGTTCGAGTGCAAAATCTATGCCGGAGGTGACTCCGCCAGCGGTAACCAGATTGCCGTCACGCACGACGCGAGCGGCCTCGTGCGAAGCGCCAAAAAACGGCAGCAAGTGCGTATAGCCCCAGTGGCAGGTGGCGCGCTTGCCCTGAAGCAGACCCGCCGCGCCCAGAATGAAAGCGCCGGTGCAGACGCTGGTCACCCATTGCGCGCCGGATGCCTGATTGCGGACAAAGTCGACAATGACCGGATCGCCAATCGCCTCACGCACGCCATGTCCGCCCGGTAAGCATATTATGTCGGCCTGCGGACAGTCGGCAAAACTGGCGCCGGGTAGAATTGAAAAGCCGCTGTCGGTGGTGACTGCCAGCCCGTCTTTGGACACGACGAAGATTTTGGCCCCCGGAAGACGCGACAGGAATTGCACCGGCCCGGTAAAGTCCAGCTGAGTAACATTGTCGAAGAGGACAAAGACGATATTCATGCTGCGGGTCTACACCTTCCGCTAGCAAATGAGAAGGGCCGCCGGATCTCTCCGACGGCCCAATTTACGGTAACATCCCGGGAGGGTGGAAAATTACCAGTAAAAGCCCCGATATGCGCGAACCACGCGGCCAGTGCGGGTGTTAACCAGCAGCACGTCATTATAGTGACGCACATAGGTCTGGTAACGGCCCGGATTGGGCAAGCGGTAGTTCGAATAATTGTTGATCCGATAACGCGGCGCATAATAGCTGGCGCCGATGCTCACGCCGGTACCGAAGGTGCGGTAACGGAAAGGCGCATTAAAGCGGTTGCCGCGAAACGCATTACGGTTGCGCTGCTTGTATTCGCGCCAGTCCTGACGATCTTCGCGCAATTCCTGACGCGCTTCACGAACGTCGCGACGCTCTTCGCGAACATCACGGGCGTCGCCGTAACGCTTCGCCTGCTGAACATCGCGCTTTTGTTCGCGCACTTCCTGACGGTCACGCTGTAATTCGCGAGTCTGCGCTTGGGCTGCCATCGGGGAGAGGGTGGCGGCGACAGCTGCGACTGTAATCAAAAACTTGCTTTTCATTGTCTGTCTCCTTGGGTTTCGCAAACGCATCGCTGCGTTGACTGTTCCCTTTCTAGAGACGCTGCCATGAACCCGCCGAAAACAACGCGTTCAGAAACAAGACATTAGTGTCGCAATTTGTATCAGATCAGTTCAACCGCGAGGGCCGTCGCTTCGCCGCCACCAATACAAAGGCTGGCGATACCCTTCGTTTTGCCGTGGCGTTTCAACGCAGCGATGAGCGTAGTTACAATCCGGGCACCCGATGCGCCGATGGGGTGACCCAAGGCGGTAGCACCGCCATGGACGTTGATCTTGTCATGCGGAATGCCGAGGTCGTGCATCGCGAACATCGCGACGCAGGCGAAGGCTTCGTTGACCTCGAACAAGTCTACGTCATTGATGCTCCAGCCTGCTTTGCCGAGTACGCTGTTGATTGCGCCGACAGGAGCGGTGGTAAAATCTTTCGGTTCCTGGGCATGTGCTGCGTGGGCGACGATGCGCGCGACCGGTTTCAGGCCTTTGGCATCGGCGATCGACTGGCGGGTGAGCACAAGCGCCGCAGCACCGTCCGAAATCGAGCTGCTGGTCGCAGCGGTAATCGTCCCGTCCCTGGCGAAAGCCGGTTTAAGCGAGGGAATTTTGTCGGGCATTCCTTTGCCTGGCTGCTCGTCGGTGTCGACAATGATATCGCCCTTGCGGGTGGCGACGGTGACCGCAACGATTTCGTCCTTGAACGCGCCATCGGCGATAGCTGCTTGGCTGCGGCGGAGCGATTCAATCGCATAGTCATCCTGCGCAACGCGGGTTAGCTGATATTCATTGGCCGTGTCCTGTGCAAAGGTACCCATCGCGCGCCCCGCCTCATAAGCGTCTTCAAGGCCATCGAGGAACATATGATCATAGGCGGTGTCATGCCCGATGCGCGCGCCGCTGCGGTGCTTTTTGAGCAAATAAGGCGCGTTAGTCATGCTCTCCATGCCGCCTGCAATGACATAATCGACCGAACCGGCCGCTAATGCCTCGCTGCCCATGATCACGGTTTGCATGCCTGATCCGCACACCTTGTTGACGGTCGTAGCTTGCACAGATTTGGGCAGACCAGCCTTGATCGCGGCCTGCCGGGCGGGGGCCTGGCCTAGACCGGCTGGGAGTACGCAGCCCATGTAAATGCGTTCGATATCCGCACCATCGACGCCCGCGCGCTCGACAGCTGCCTTGACTGCAGTCGCACCAAGGTCGGTTGCAGAAACTTCGGCAAGTGCACCCTGCATCGCTCCCATTGGCGTGCGGGCGTAGGACAGGATGACGACGGGATCGGTGGCGGTCATATTGGGTTCCTTAATCGGATGACATATCGTTCGACCCGCACATAATGCCAGCCCGTTGCAAAGACAATGCAGGCCTGCGTTGCATTCGTATCCAGAGATGTTAGCTATGCGATTAAATTAGGAGAGAATATGATGACCAAGGATATGCAGGCCGTTCTGGCGAAGCAGCGCGCGAGTTTTACGGCCGCGCTTCCCGAACCGATGTCAGTGCGCCGCGACCGGATCGACCGCGCGATTGCGTTGCTCATCGACCATGCCGAAGATCTCGCCAAGGCGGTCTCGGCCGATTTCGGTCATCGCAGCCGCGAGCAGACGCTGATGACCGACATCATGCCGTCGGTCGGCGCGATGAAACATGCGAAGAAGCATTTCGAGGCATGGGCGAAGGGTGAGAAGCGCAAGCCGACTTTTCCGCTTGGGCTGTTGGGCGCAAAGGCCGAGGTGGTCTACCAACCCAAGGGCGTCGTGGGTGTCGTCGCGCCGTGGAACTTCCCCGTTGGCATGGTGATGGTGCCGATGGCGGGGATACTCGCGGCGGGAAACCGCGCGATGATTAAACCGTCGGAATTTACCGAGCGAGTGTCGGCCCTGTTCGAGGAAGTCGTGCCGAAATATTTCGCCCAGGAGGAAATGGCGGTGTTCACCGGCGACGCTGAGGTCGGCATGGCGTTTTCCAAGCTCGCCTTCGACCATAT
>CALRMO020000078.1:0-11702 GCA_943369235.1 Sphingomonas paucimobilis | reverse complement strand
TTTTCTGATTGCCCTGTACAGCCACAAGGCGGTCACCGGCTTTATTCAATGGGGTTTTTGGGAAAAGCAGCACTGGAAGCCGGCGGCTGCAATGTTCGCGAACGACTGGAGTGAAAAGCCGAATTTGAAAATATGGAAAGATCTCGTACTCGGGGCGTGGCGGACCGAAATCAACGCTGCTGCAGACGCAAACGGCAAGCTAACTTCACGCGGGCATCTCGGGCAGTATCAGGTCAATATCAAAGCCGACGGCAAATCGCAAAGCGCGACATATGAGCTTACCCAGTTGTCACCGGAACTGGTTATCAGGCTGAAATGATCGTTGGGTCGGGGCGGTCGGATTAATGCCGGGCGCTTTGTTGCAATACCGCGTCGAAAGCTTGTTTGGGTATAATTGCCCCAGGATAGCGTATCACTTGGGCGGCAAGCTGCGCTGCGAACAAACCAGCGCCGTGCGGCGATTTGCCTTCGCCGCGCGCCCATATATACCCGGCATTGAAACCATCGCCCGCACCCGTCGTATCGAGCGGGTCGAGCACCGGATTCGCTGGTACGTGCCATTTGCCGCCGGCTGCGATGATGGTTGCGCCTTGCTGTCCGTCCTTGACCACGATCTCGCGAGCTCCCGCCGATTGCCATCGCTCAATTATTCCGGGGACGGACGTGTCGCCGTATAAGGCGGCTTCATCCTGGGTACCGGTCAACGCGATCGTTACTGTGGGTGCGAATTGGGCAAAAGCATCGCGTGCGGCACCGACCGACGACCAGCCCTTTGGTCGATAATTGGGGTCGAATATTACGTTGCCGTCCTTTGCACGCACCGCCTGTGCGACTTCGCGCAATTTCTTTTGTTCGCTGCCGCCAAAGAGCGACAGGGTGATGCCCGTCACATAGAGGATATCGGCGCTAGCCATACTGGCCAGCGCCGCGTTAGCTCCCTCTGTCTCGAAGAACATGCGCGCGGCACTGTTTTCGCGCCAATAGCTGAAGCTGCGTTCGCCGTCGGCATCCGTGCGGATTGCATAGAGGCCGGGCAGGCGGCCGGGCGCGGTTAACACGAGTTCGTTGTCGACACCCTCAGCCGCCCAGGCAACGCACATGTCGCGCGACCATGGGTCTTCGCCAAGCGCGGTTGCATAAAACGGCCGGTGGCCAAGACGCGCAAGATAGACGGCGGTATTGAGCGTATCGCCGCCAAAACCGACATTTGCGGTTTCGCCAAAGCCGCCGCGCAGTTCGATCATGCACTCGCCGAACAGGACGATTTTTTTCACCAGTTCCACATCGTACCGTCCTCGAGACGGGCGACGGGAAGCTGCTTCGGATCGTACGGATATTTTGCCGCCAGCGCTTCGTCTATATCGACGCCGTGTCCGGGCGCGTCGCCGGGGTACAGGCACCCCTCCTCGAAATGATAATGATGCGGAAAGACTGCGTCTGTTTCCTCGGTGTGCCGCATATATTCCTGAATTCCGAAATTGGGCACCCAGATATCGAAATTGAGCGCCGCACCCATCGTGACCGGCGACAGGTCCGTCGCGCCATGGCTGCCCGTTCGCACCTGCCACAACGCGGCAAAATCGGCGACCCGGCGCAAATGGGTGATACCGCCCGAGCCGACCACGGTCATCCGGATATAGTCGATTAGCTGGTTCTGGATCAGGTCCTTTGCATCCCAGATCGTATTGAAAATCTCGCCCACTGCCAATGGGGTTGTCGTATATTGACGGATCAGGCGGAACGCCTCCTGATTTTCAGCAGGCGTTGCGTCCTCGAGCCAGAAAAGCTTGAATGGCTCGAGCGATCGGCCGAGCTGCCCTGCCTCAAGCGGCGTCATCCGGTGATGACCGTCATGAAGCAGATGGAGGTCGAACCCGAATCGATCGCGCAGCTGTTCGAACAATTTGGGAATGTGGTTCAGATATTTGTGAGTCGACCAGATGGTCTCCGTCGGCAACGCGGAATCGGCCGGCTCATAATGCAATTCGCCGCGCCCGACGCCGTACGCCATCGCGATTCCCGGCACCCCGGTCTGCGCGCGCACTGCTTTGTATCCCATTTCGACATAACGTTCGACCGCTTCGACCGTTTCCGAAATATCGCTGCCATTGGCATGGCCGTAAACCATGACGCTATCGCGCGATTTGCCGCCGAGCAGGTCATATATCGGCACGCCAAGCGCTTTGCCCTTGATGTCCCACAAGGCGGTATCGACAGCAGCAATCGCGCGCATGGTCACAGGCCCCCGCCGCCAATATGCGCCCCGGTAAAGGCTTTGCCAGATATCCTCAATGTTGCGGGCGTCGCGACCGATCAGGGCGGGGATCACATGGTCTTCGAGATAGGATACGACGGCTAGCTCCCGCCCATTGAGCGTCGCATCGCCGATCCCGGTCACGCCCTGTTTGGTCTCGATCTTGAGCGTTACGAAATTTCGGCCAGGGCAGGTGACGATAACCCGCGCTGCCGTTATGGTCATTGCCGAAAGTTCCCGCGATAGCTTTTCTGTGTCGTTTGCCGGGAATATAGCGTTCATGCCCCGATTCTCCCATTGATTTCGGATCGGTCTAAACCAGATCAAATCGTTTGTCGATATTGGTATAGCCAATTAGAGTAACCTACATGACCAAAGCGACATTGAATACACACACATTATCAAAACTGCCGTTAACTGTGGCGGGACCCCGCTACGAGCGCAGGGAGTGCAAAACCGGGATCGTGCATCTGGGCGTCGGTGCGTTCCACCGGGCGCATCAACTAAGCTACATTGACGATTTGTTAGCTGCTGGCGATTTGCGCTGGGGAACAGTGGGAGCCTCATTGCGGTCGAACGAGGTCCGCGATCGCCTTGGACCGCAAGACTGCCTGTATACGATTGTTGAAAAAGGCTCTGGCTTGCCGCCGCGCGTCATCGGCGCGTTGCACGATGTGCTTGTGGCACCGTCGCAATCGCAACAATTGCTCGCGGCGATGGCGAGCCCCGACGTTCATATCGTTACCCTGACGGTCACCGAAAAAGGCTATGTCAGCGCCGATGGCGAAGATCTGGACAATCCGGTCAGCGCGGCTGGTTATATAGCGGCTGCCTTGGCGATGCGGCAAAGTACCGGTTTAAAGCCGTTCACTGCGATTTCTTGCGACAATCTCGCCGGGAACGGAACACGATTGCAGGAGGCGGTGCTTGGACTTGCCGAGCCCGGTCTGGCCGACTGGATCATAACCCATGGTGCATTTCCGAACGCGATGGTGGATCGTATCGTCCCGGCAACCACCGACGCAGACATCGCGGCATTTGCTGGATCGACAGGTATCCTGGACAACGCATTGGTTTGTACCGAACCTTATAAGCAATGGGTGATTGAAAACCGCTTTGCCAGCGACTATCCCGATTTCGCGTCGGTCGGCGTTAACGTCGTCGACGATGTCGTGCCGTGGGAGACGGCCAAGCTTCGGATGCTGAACGGCGCGCATTCCGCTCTGGCATATCTCGGCTCGCTCGCAGGTTACGATTATGTGCATCAATGCGTCGAGGAGCCGCATTTTCGAGCGCTGGTGGACGCGTTGTGGGATGAAACGGCAACCACTTTGTCGCCTGATCGCGGGCCGGATATTGCGCGATATCGAAGCAGCCTTATGACGCGCTTCGCCAATTCTGCCTTACCGCATCGAACGCGGCAAATCGCGATCGACGGCTCTCAGAAATTGCCCCAGCGCCTGGTTGCGCCAATCCGTGAGCGGCTCGCAAAGGGGCTGGACGTCGATCAGCTTGCACTCGCCGTTGCGGGTTGGATGCGTTGGCAGCTCGGCCGTGACGAACAGGGTCAAGCCTTCGTAGTGGACGACCCGCTTGCGGCCCGAACTTCGGCCTTGCTTGCCGATGCCAATACCGCTTCCGATATCGTGGGCGCGTTATTGTCGGTCGAGGAAATTTTCGGCACAGATTTGCGCGACAATCCCGCATTCCGGAGCGTATTGAACGCGTGGATGCAGCAGCTTTTAACCTCAGGCTCGGCAGCAACGCTTGCGCGTGCTTACGTCTGACCCCCCGAAGGCCCAATGATCCTATTTCACCGAATTCTTCCACAGCCGACGTAATGTATGCGCCGCCAGCTTGGGCCGGCGATCGCGCGTGAACACACCCTTGTGGTTCAATGCACCCACCCGAGTCGTACTCTGCGACGTGCGAAAATCGGCAAAGGCCCATGGATGCGTGCCGATCACAAAGGGATGTTCCTTGGCCACCTCAAGATACATTTCGATCATCTCCGACTGATATTCCTCGCTCCACATTTCGGCGGGTTGGGAATGCATACCGGCGATAGCGTCCGCGCCGAATTCGGTAATGAACAAGGGTTTGCCAGGATGCCGCTTTTTAAGGTTCAGCAGACTGTCAGTTAGCTGCTTGCGCGCGGCGTTGAGCTGGCCGACCTGATAATACCAACCGGCATATTTGTTCGTGCAAATCATATCGCCAAGCTCGATCCACTCGTCCGGACCATAATCGACGCTGACGAGAACCACCGGCCGGGTCGGGTCAGCCTTGCGCGCCGTGGCGAAAATCGACTTGAAAAAGCAGACGCCTGCCGCAATGGCGGTCGGTGTTTCCTTGGGATTGGTCTGAAAAGGCTTGGTCAGCGGTTCGTTTGCAACCGACCAGATGATGACCGAAGGGTGGTTCTTGTCACGCTGCACCAGTGCGCGTATCTCGTCGTCGAGACGCACCCGCCGCGCCTCAATCGTTTCATCGCTGTCGCCGAACACCAGACTGACGGCCGAACTTTCGTCGATAACCAGCAGGCCCATTTCGTCTGCAAGCATCATCGCTTCTTCGCTGTAAGGATAATGCGACGTGCGGAAACTGTTTGCGCCAATCCATTTCAGCAATTCGAAGTCGCGGACGATGGAGACGGTATCGATCCCGCGCCCGTGAACAGGAAAATCCTCATGCTTGCCAAAGCCGCGAAGAAAAACCGGCTGGCCGTTGAGCAGGAGTTTTTCGCCTTTGACTTCGATTGTCCGAATTCCGATTTTCATCCGATACTCGTCAAGCAATGCCGGATCTTCGAGCCTCACGGTCAGCGGATAGAGATGCGGGTCGTCGGGACTCCATAGCCGCGCCTGTGAAATCGTCACGGTTCCGCGACCTTTGCCATCCTTGATGGGAACGCGCGCGGTCTGCCCGCCTACGGCGATATTTGCCGTGCCCGACCAGGCAGTGCTGGTCACAATATCGACCTGGATTTTGCCGGTTTTGCCACTGACGTCGGTAACGACGGTCAGGTCATCCACGCAGACTTCGGGCGTCGTGCAGAGCAAAACCGGACGATGAATGCCGGTAAACGGGAAAAAGTCGTACGTCGTTTGCGGGAATTGCGGGGTCGATATTTCGAACCGGCTGATATCGTGAGTGGCGGGAACCCGGTCTATGGAAATGATGTTTTCAACCTGCACTGTCAACGTATTGGCCTCGCCGAACGATATGATATCCGTCAGATCGATGATGAATGGCAGATGCCCGCCGATATGGCCGCCGACCGGCTTTCCGTTGAGCCAGACCTTGGCGGCATATTGCACTGATCCGAAGCGCAACAATATGCGCTGCCCCTTGAAAGCGCTCGACACGCTGAGATCGGTCTCATACCACGCGATCCCGGTATAGTTGCGGACATCGTCGAATATTTCGTTCCAGCTCGCAGGGACCGGGATCAGCCGAAACTTTTCGAGGCCTTTTGCCCAATTCTGCTTTTCACCGATATTGTCCGGATCGGTGCGGAAGCGCCATAGGCCACCCAGTTCGCGCGTTGTCCTTGTCGCGCTTTCATGTGGATACAGCATCCCGTTCGAAGGCAATCTCGTTCCGGGCACCGCCGCCCTGGCCGGAGCGAAAGTTCCGCCGATGCCGATCGTTGCCATTGTGGCGGTAACCATTCCGATAGCACAGCGTCGCGAGATCAGGCTGTGTCCTGAAACGAATGATTCATGATGCCGTTTATCCAACACGCCCTCCATGTGCCAGCAGCACTTTCGGCCCTGGCCTACCAAGCTATAGGAATTGGTAAGGCCGATTACAATACGCTTGTCATTCCGATAAGCTAAATGGCCTGGATATATCTCGACCTATGGGCATCGATCCGCGCTTTTGCTTCTTCGATCGCCTCGCTCTCGGTCGCCTGCAAAAGCGACTCTATCACACGCGTCAAATGATCGCGCATCGCGGCCCTTGCTGCTACTGGGTCGTTACGCTGAAGCGCATCGACAATGACGAGATGTTCATCGACCCGGGGGGCGACGCCCAGCGCCCTGACCTTGGTGGCAAGGGCATTATATTGGGGGGACCGGTCGCGTGCTTCCCACAATCCCTTTACTGCCTGTACGATAGCACTGTTTTGGGTAGCGTCGGCAATCGTAAAATGAAACCGGCGGTCGGCGTCTTCGGACTGTACGATGTCGCGATGGTTTTCCTCATCCATTTCAGCGACCAGGTCGCGCAATTCCTGTGCGATTGCGTCGGTCATTCGCTCTGCCGCCAGCGCACATGCTTCGCCCTCGATCGCACGCCGAGCTTCCAAAAGTTCGAAAGGGCCGATGTCGGTATCGTTTGCTTTGCCGCCCAACGGCTTGCGTGCGCTCACATAAACGCCGGAACCCATCTTTACCTCAACAAGTCCGTCGAGTTCGAGCGCGATCATTGCTTCGCGAACGGTGGGGCGCGATACGCCAAAAGACAATGCCAGGTCGCGTTCGGCAGGAAGGCGGCCGCCGACTTTATAAAACCCAGATTCTATCTGCTCTGCAATTTTCTGCGTCACGATCTCATATAAACGTCGCGCTTCTGGTTTCATGTCACATCCTTAATCAAATGTGGCACTAGGTCAGTAATTGACTTCTGCCAAGAATTTTTGACTTTTTCACATCACCTGTCATACCTTCAATGACGGGAATTTAACAGCCCGGCACCTGCGGTCATGGCAGGCTCTCCAATATTTCGAATTATAGAAATAGGTCCGCCGAAGCATAAGCATCATGTCTCGGGAGCGGCAGCTCGTTGTCATCGACAAAGGCAATGCGGCCTTACCAAATTGCAAATATGCGTCTTGCCGGTTTCAGTTTTAAGTGGTAGTGGCCTTACCAATTATAAAAGATCCTGTTGGAGGGGAACGTTCATGAATCAATTTAGCATCAAGCCTGCCTTGCTTTCGGCGACCGCAATATCTCTATTCGCAAGCCAGCCTGTATTGGCGCAGGAAAGGCCAGCACCAGCGCCGGATCCGCAAGCCGGTCCGGCTCAACCAGCGCCCGCTTTGCCCGATGATGCAGCAACGGAAGGCCAATCTTCAGATGAAGCGGGTGATATCGTCGTCACCGGTTTTCGTGCCAGCCTTGAGCAAGCCATCGGCCTAAAGCGCGATGCGATCACGATCCGCGACTCGATTGTGGCGGAAGACATCGGCAAATTTCCTGAAGCGAACATTGCCGAGGCGCTCCAGCGCATCCCCGGTGTCGAGCTTGTTCGTGACAGTAACAGCAACGAAGGTTCCACTATTCAGCTTCGCGGCCTGCCTAATACCTTCACCGTGACGACCTTCAATGGCTCGCCTGTCTACACCACCTCGGGCAGCGGAGTCGGGAATGCGGCGCGCACATTCAACTACGACGTTTTTCCGTCTGAATTGTTCGGGCGCGCGGACGTTTACAAGGCGCCGCTCGCCGAACTGACCGAGGGCGGCATTGCCGGTGTCATCGATCTTCGCACCCCGCGCCCGTTCGATCAGAAAGAAGACTTTACCGCGCGATATGGCCTGTCGATAAACAACAACTCGCAGTCGGGTAAAAATCAGCCACGCGGCAATGCACTTATCAGCGCACGATCAGGTAACTTCGGCGCGCTGATCTCGATTGCAGGCGCCCGCACCGTCAATGGTCGCGCCGGGTTTCAATCGACCGGTACTTACTCGGCATCGACGACCAATGCCGCCGATCGTGCTGCCGGCGCGATCCCGAGCCCGATCGCAGGTCGTGGCGTCGCGCCCAATTTCATATATGACATTGCCAGCAATTTTAATTACAACTTTGCCGTACCCGGTATAAATCTGAATGGCTTCACGCAACAGCAGGTCCGTGATGCCATCCTGCCCCGCTTCCTGATGGTCACAGCCGGGCGAAACGTGCGCGAACGACTGGGCGCCAGCGCCTCGCTTCAATTCAAGAACGACAATCTCGATATCAGTCTCGACGGGCTTTATTCGGTCGTGAAGGATGACAATCGCTCGGCGGATATTCGCTGGCCCATCCGCGATTCGGTTAACGCGCTTGCGCTTGTCCCGCTCGATGTTCGCATCGATGCTAACAATAATTTGCAGGGAACACTTGGCAACGTACAATTTTTCTCGAACTCGTTTTTCGATCGGTCCGAGACGAAATATAAATATCTCGCGCTGAACGCCGCTTACAATGTGACCGACCGGCTGACGATCTCGGGTCAGGCCGCTATCAGCGACAGCAGGGCGTTCCGCAACAATATCGGCCTGGGACTCGACTCGCGCCAATTGCGCCAGACGATCACGATCGACACGACGGATCCGGTTTTCCCGACGATAACAACAACCGCGGACCTACTGAACCCTGCGAACTATTTTGCTAACGGAACGTCCAATGCGCAGGGGGTCGTGACGTCAGGCGGTCCAGCTTATGCTGGCGGTTATCGGGAGGAAGACGACAAGTTGAAATCCGGACGGTTCGTGGTCGATTGGGAATATGATTTCTTCGGAGTAGAGAGTCGGCTGAAAGCCGGGGTCAGCTATAATAAGAATGAAAAAGCCCTTCAGGTTCGTTCAACCAATAACCTGTATAATACGCTGACTATTCCGGGTGTCGGGTTATATGGCGCAGCAACGACGACTCTCGCGCAGCGGAACGCGTTCATCACCAGTTTTCTGCAACCATTCGATACGCGTAATTTTGTGCCCGGTGCACCGAGTTCGTTGCCTCAGGAATTTCTCGCATTCACACCTGAATTTGCATACGACACGCTAAATGCGGTAAACGTAAACCGTAATTCCCCCTTCAATCTGGGGAGTACTTATGTGGCGACGGAGACGATCAAGGCTGCCTTTATCCAGTCTGATTTTACCGGTGACCTTTTCGGTCGACGCATGCGAATAAATATGGGCGGGCGGCTGGTAAAGACCAGTTCGGATATCGATAACAACCGTCTGGCCCCAGGCGGGACATTTAGACCGAACAACGTAAAAAGCAGCTATACGAAATTTCTGCCGTCGGTAACTCTCGCCTATGACCTCGCCGACAATTTGATCCTGCGCGCCGCGTCAGGCAAAACTTTTACCCGCGCGGCAATCCAGTCAATCGCCGCTGATCTTTCGCTTCCTGCGGGCGGGGCGGGCAATCTGGTTCTTAACGCTGGAAACCCCGATTTGCAGCCTGAATTTGCAAAGAGCCTGGATGGAAGCCTCGAATGGTATTTTGCGCCGGGCGGCATATTGAGCGTCGCCTATTTCAAAAAGACCATCACCGGTCGCGCCGCTCTTTCGTCGGTGCTGGTTCCTTTCAATACGTTGGGAATTCCGGCGTCGCTATTCACCGCCAATATTCAGGGCGAACTCGCGCTCGATCCTGCAAAGGCTGTCGAGGTGCGCACGCCGATCAATCTCGACCGCTATACGCTTAACGGCATCGAGATTTCATATCAGCAGCAATTCAAGTTTCTGCCTGCGCCTTTCGATGGTTTTGGTGCCTTCGCGAGCTTTACTCGGGTGAATACACAAGGGCTGAACCGCCTGTTCCCGCAACGCGTGATAGCAGGTGCCACCGCGCCGCTCTCGCTCGATGAGTCGCTACCATCGGCTAATCCGTTGCTGCCAGACGTGATTGTGGCATTGAACGACGTGCCCGAAAATACCTACCAAATAGGTGCATATTATGAAAAGGGGCCATTTGCGACACGCGTTACATATAATTACAAGGGAGAAGTCGCGAACATTAGCTCCAACTCGGTGCAGAATATCGGATTCCAGCGTTATGCAAACGAGCGCGGCTATCTGGACGCCACGATTTCCTACCGTTTTGCAAAATGGCTCGAGGTTCGGGTCGATGCGACCAACATCACCAACACCAAAACCTATGATTTCTTCCGGAACGTAAACGGGCTTTATGGCGACGAAGAATCCCGCATTGAATTCGGAACACAAAACGGTCGCGTTATCAGCTTCGGTATCCGCGGCAGTTTCTGATGGCTTGAAGATGCGGGGCCTGCGGTGATTGCACTGCATGTCCCGCGTCGCCGAATTCCGGGGGAAGAATAGGTGCAACTGGCAATTATCGATATTGTCGTCGTGATCGCTTACGCAATCGGCATTTTTGCGTTGGCGCAATATGTTTCGCGGACCAAGCCGGGTGAAACCAAGAACTCGGACGATTACTTTCTGGCGTCGAAATCGCTACCTTGGTGGGCGATCGGAGCATCGCTTATCGCGGCTAACATTTCGGCTGAACAAATAGTCGGAATGTCCGGGTCGGGCTATGCAATCGGTCTTGCAATTGCAACATATGAATGGATGGCGGCAGCCACGCTGCTGATTGTAGGCAAGTGGCTGCTGCCGATTTTTCTCCGGAACGAAATTTACACGATGCCGCAATTTCTGGAGCGGCGATACGGTCCCAGTATTCGAACGTTGATGGCGGTATTCTGGCTGGGACTCTACGTGTTCGTCAATCTGACGTCGATTATCTGGCTCGGTTCGATTGCAGTAAACAATGTAGCGGGCGTCAATCAGGATATCGCGCTGATCGCGCTTGGGCTGTTTGCATTATTCTATCAACTCGGCGGCGGCCTGAAGGCTGTCGCTATGACCGATATCGTTCAGGTGACATTGCTGGTGATCGGCGGATTGATCGTGTCGGGTCTGACGTTGAGCGAGATCGGCGCCGGGCAGGGCATCATTGCGGGGTTCACTACGCTGGCGGAACGCCTGCCAGGACATTTCGACATGATCCTGAGCAAGGATCATCCCTTCTACAAGGATTTGCCCGGCCTGTCGGTGTTGATCGGCGGAATGTGGATCATCAACATCAGCTATTGGGGCTTCAACCAATATATCATTCAACGCGCACTTGCCGCCAAAAGTCTGAAAGAGGCTCAAAAAGGCGTCGTCTTCGCAGCCTATCTCAAGCTGCTGATGCCGGTCATCATCGTCTTGCCCGGAATTGCTGCCGTCATTCTCGCCCCCGATCTTGCCCAGCCCGATCAGGCATATCCCACGATGATGCGGCTATTGCCGTCCGGCCTGTTAGGTCTGGTCTTCGCCGCGCTGATCGCTGCCATCGTGGCGTCGACAGCCTCGAAGGTGAATTCGATAGCGACGATATTCACCCTCGACATTTTTGCCAAGCGCTACCCCGATTCAAGCGAAGTTGTTCTTGTACGGACCGGCCGGATCGTCGCCGTCGTCGCGGTGATCCTGGCGATAGTGTCGGCACGCCCCTTGCTCGGCAGCTTCGATCAGGCGTTTCAATATATACAGGAATATACCGGATTTTTCACGCCGGGGATTTTTGTGATCTTCATGCTTGGCATGTTCTGGAAGAGGGCGAACGAACTGGGGGCGCTGGCTGCGACAATCGGCTCATTCATTCTGTCCATTGTGTTGAAGCTTTCATGGCCCGAATTGCCGTTCATCGACCGCATG
>CALRMO020000077.1:0-11840 GCA_943369235.1 Sphingomonas paucimobilis | reverse complement strand
AATGCGAGACGGCCATCACCAGTAAATCACGGCCCGTCGCAGGACCCCATACACCGGCACCCCCGTGAGCGCCCGCGAGCGACCAGCGGAGCGCAACCGCGATGTCGCCGCCGGGCAGAGGCCGCGCAGCGATATGGTCCAGCGTCAATGAGGGTCGCTGCAAACAGGCACGGATCTGGGTCAGGCAACCGATCCAGTAGCCGCGCCCAAATCCGATCCTGTTGGTCGGCCATCGAATCTCGGCTGCTGGAGACAGCCACTTCGACGCCTCGCCAAACAAATCTTCCCGAATGGCAAGACGCAGCATCGATGCCGGTATCTCGGCCGGATGCCCCGATGGGATCGGAACATCGCCGCCGCCGCGAACCCTGGCAATCGCCTCGCTCCGCCACGCATGGCGATTTTGGTCGCCTGCTCCATCGCCTTCTGCCTGCCTGTGTGCAACCGCCCACGGGTCGCCGCCGACTTGCCACACCGCGCGCAAATTGTCGCGGACGAGCCATTCCTCGACGATCCTGTTTTCGCGGCACCGGCAGTCAGCAATCGTCATGGCGCCCGCCTCGCGCCGCGTGGCGGCACCGAGCATGCCATCATTGCCGAAATGGGTAGAACTGCTCATGATCCGGTGCGAACTGTAGAGATGGCCATCGCCTTCGTCGCTCCAGATCACATCCTCGGCAATCACCTGCCGGTCGCTCGACATTGCTAGCGCGCCGATTGTGTTCTGGACGACGACCTCGTAACCGACCTGCGGCCCAGCCAGCGTATGCATGACGCAATCCTCGCTGTAATGCGTGCGGCACAAGCCAATATTCTTTTCTTCCCAGATGCGGTGGGTGCAGCGGACGATATAGTCCACGAAATCACGATAGACCGGGTCAAAGCCTGGCAGGTCTTGCCGGCGTGGGCCTTCGGCCATCAGGTCGGCAAAAGACCGCCCCACTGGAGACAGTATCTCTGCGTGCGCATCCCAGCTCATGTGCAATATCCCCGATCGAGCCGACACTGCCTGTCAAACATCATTCATCCCTCGGTTATCTTTTCTTCAACAAAGCGCAAATGACTAACTTTCTTCATGAACATACGCCGCGTCCCCCTGCAGAGTGTTTGCCGAACACATCACGCAGCATTTGTGTCGCGCTTCGCAATTAGGGTAATTGGCGCTCGCGCGGTCAAGGTCCAGGGAAGCATCTGTTTCCTGCTCAGACCGGCACATGATGAATATGATCGCCGACACCGATGCGCAGCAGCGCGGAAAGATCGCTGGCGATTGCCCCATTTTCGGTGACTATTCCCCGCGCAAGCCGGAAATCGGGGCCAATCCCGGTTGCAACGATCGACCGTGCGCCATCATCGAGATCGGCGGCGCAGTCGGCCACATGTACTACCGTCGCAAGGCGGCAATCGCGTATCGATCGCACCATGTCGATACTGGCTACAAGCGTCGGTCCGCCGTCAAAAATATCCACATAGTCGCCCGCCGCAAACCCCTCTCGCAACAACATGTCGAAGGCAGGGCGGCCATCGTCATGCGGTCGGCCCAACGCCGCACGCGCCGCCTCCGGTAGCATCGACACATAGAGCGGATATCGTGGTCCAAGGTCGGCAATGAACTGGTTGCCTGCAAGCGCGCCGGTACGGTCGGCATCGGGAAATTCCATATCGTAAAAATGCCGCCCGATTGCGTCCCAGACGGGTGCATGGCACCGGTCGTCCTGATAGCCGCGCAGCTCGGCGATAACCCTATGGGCAAACCACTTTCGATGCGCTGCGATAAACACATAACGGGCCCTTGCAGCAAGCTCGCCCAGCGCGTGACCACGGTAATTCGGATCGATAAACAATCCGCCAACCTCGGTCTCTCCATCAAAATCATTGACGAGGTTTAGCACCGTTTGCGTTTTGCGGATGCCTATCGCCTGTGAACGCGACACCTGCCGGGTCAGTCGATAACTGTAAAAGGGCCAATCCGCCCCGACCCGCGGAAAGATGCAAGAAGTCCCGACAATGCGTCCCGCCATTTCAACCATCAGCACGATCGCTGCACCTGCTTCGCGAGCATCCGCACTCTTAACCGCCAGTGTGCTCGCCTTCAGCTTGGCGGCCAAAGCCTGCCGGTCGGGCGGTAAATTGGTGAGGCCAGACCCTCCTGCACTGGCCAGCGCAAATAACCCTTCAAGGTCGTCCTCGCGGGCCATTCGCACGCACGCTTCCGTCGACCCGGTACCTGCATCATGGCTGGCTAAAAAGGCAGAGAATTCCCCCATCACCGAAACGATGCCAGTTTTTGCATCCGCATGCAATATGCTTGATCATTATTTTAAACGCGCAGAATGTCCTTCGATCAAGGTGCCTGCAAAGGTCCGGGTTTCGGGAAGCAGCGTCCAATCCTCGATCCGCTCGAGGATCATCGAGACCGCAGCATCGGTCATCCGTCGGACCGGCTGCCGAACCGTCGATACCCTGTAGCTCGTCCATTCGGCGGGTGCAACGCCGTCGAAACCCGCGATCGAGAGGTCTTCAGGAACGCGAAGGCCAAGCTCATGCCGTGCACAATCGATCGCGCCAATCGCCATCAGGTCGTTGGCGCAGATTAGCGCGTCCAGCTTTCCACCCGTTCGCTGGTAAAGGTCGCGCAAGCCCGATGCACCGCTCGCATAATCGAACGCGCCGGAACTGACGGTTGCCGTCAGTCCCAGTTCGTTTAGCCGCTGCTGCGCTGCGCGGACCCGTTCCTGGCTGACGAAACTGTCCTCTGGACCTGAAATAATTCCGAAGGAGCGATGGCCGACCGCGAACAGGGCATCGATCAATAACCGTTCGCCGGCCTGGGAGTCGCAGCAGACGCTCGCGACCGGCTCTTGTTCAGACACGCGGTTATAGAGCACGACCGGAACACGATGTTGCGCAAAATCGCGCAACTTTTCGGGCGACAGATGCGCTGCTACAATGGCGCCATCGACGCGGTAGCGCCAGACCTGATCGAGAATCTGGTCGACATCGCTTTCGGCCTGAAGTGCGAACAACAACACGCGAATGTCATGGTCCGACAGGCGCCTGGTTATCTCCGCAAGCACTTCGGGATAATAGAGATTGGTCAGGTTGGAAATAAGCACGGCGACAAGGTTGCTGCGTTTCGTAATCAGGCCCGATGCCATGGCATTGGGATGATAGCCGAGCGTCTTGGCCGCAGCGAGCACCTTGGCACGCGTTTTCGGCGCGATACTCGATCCGGGACGAAAGCATCGCGACACCGCAGACTGCGACACTCCGGCGAGCTTTGCCACGTCATAGGATGTCGCTGCCGTCCCGTTGCCGGCCGCTATGGCGGACGATTGCTCCTTTGATTTTCTTGGGTTGACCATCGCTGCTGGTTCACTGATTTTGAGGTCAAGCTCAAGCAAAAAGATATCTTGCCGCGGTCCTTATCGCTTGGCCACCGCAGTTTGCGATATCAAAAGCATGCTTCCTTGCGGAGACAGCGCAATCTCGACTTCGCTGGCCGGAGCAGGCCCAGGTTCGCCCCAAATGCTGTTCCAATCCGGCTGGCCCCAGGCCTCGGGCAACGCGAGCCGTATCGTCCGCGACCGGTCGGCGTCGTCACGCAGGCCCTCTTCCAGGTTCCCGGCAAGTACCCGCACGCGGCCATCGCGCCCGCGCCATGCGGCAAATGTGCCGGTCTGCTGCAGATCGATTTCACCGGCGCGTATCGTATCTTGATCGGCCAGCTGGCTGGTCAACGTGGCCGACGCCAGCGCATAGGGTGCTGGCGCGCCGTTCATATTATCAATCAGTGGTCTGAACCAGTAATCGGCCAGCGGGACGGCGTCCCACGCGACGATGTCCATCCCCGGCGACTTACGACGGACGAGCCCGGCAAATTCGCCGAATGCATAAACCGTATTGCGAACATCCGCCTGATTGTTTCGGGCAGGTGGCGGCGCGACGAAGGAGGATGGAAAGTTGCGCAGATACAGTTTAGCCGCACCCTCACCCAACGAAGCGGTCAACCGGCGGTCTGCAACGCTTGGTTCGTGCCTGGTCGAGCTTGCTCCTGCCAGACGAAGCAGCGCGGCATCGGTGCCATGATCGAACCCGCCAAAAAACGCCATGGGCTGTCCGCGCGCGGCAAGCTTCTCCAGAATAGCTCGGTCTTTTTCGGGAAGCGGCTTCGTCGCGCCGAAGACAAACAGCGGCGCTTTCACCAGCGGCACCCATTCCATTCGCGTCACCGACAAGATCGGCACCGGCCATTTTATCAGCGATCCGACCTGTTCGTCGATCCTGTCGCGCGGATCGCCGAGCGACGCGATGCCCTCAATCTGGGCTGCAGCAACCTCACGCGAGTATACGGTCGTCGGACCGTAAACCTCGGTCATCGACGCCGCGTCGCGCGCCGCGCCGTCGAGATGGGTTGCCAGGAAATCCACGTCCTGAGGACCAAGCAATTCCTTTCCGCGATTGCCCCAGGAGATATAGCTGCCCGCCGGCACCTTCAATCCACGCGGCGTCTTTACCGTCACGTGCGAATAGGCCCAGATCGCCCAGCGCAGGCGTTCGGGCGTCGTGTGGATCGTGTCCCAGCTTTCCCAAGCGTCGAATGTGTCGGTCAGGAAATAATGGCGCACCTTGCTTCTCGCCAGCACCGCTGCATGCTGAAGCATATTGCCTTGCTGGTAAGTCCAGCCCAATATCGGCGCATTCCAGTAGCTTTGCTGCCGCACGCCGACTTCGTTCCATGCCCCCGACCAGGTCTGATCGACGAATATGTCGAGAAAGCCTTCACCGGCGATGCGCTCGAGGTCGATCCCGTTGGATCGCCAATCGGAAACCGGCGAAGCGGCGGTGGACCACATCATCGTCAGCACCTTTGGATTGGCTTTTTTGGCATCCCGAATGAACGCGGCGAGGCCGCTGGTCAGCCGATCGGCGGCAGCTGCGTTCGGAATATGGTCGCCGAAAGGACCGTAACGGGTGAAGCTTCGCGGAAAGCCCATTGAGTCGCGCAACATAAGCGCATCGAGCCCGACGTCACGCGACAGTGCGCCCCATTGTGCCGCAAAGGCGGTGTGGACGGTCATGCCCTCCGATATGCCGTCGGGCAAACCTCCGCGCGGCGTGGGGTCTGCACGCAGCCCGGCCGAGGGATCGAAATTGCTACTCGAATCGATCGCCCCTGCCGCATCGATCCGCCAGCGCGTCCATGCTTCGGGATGCTCGATAGCAAATGGCGCTTTTTCCCCGTAAGTGCCGTCATTGCCGACGATCAGCGAGCCGACCTTGAAATCCACGATGCCGCGCGCAGCTGCCTGCGCCCGCAGCGCGACGGTCAACCGTTTCAGATCGCCATAGGTCCACGTGCCATAACCCGTTTGCGCCTGCTGGTTGTCGGTCGCCCGATATCGCTGGCGCCATGCCCCCTGTCGCTGCGCTGTCGTCCCTTGCAACTGCCCCGCAATCGGCTTGCCGATTTCCTGCCCCGTGGTTTTGGGAAAATATATCTGCTGCGACAGTGAACCCTTATAGTCCATCACGTAATTGACAGTCATCGCAGCGTTCAGAATGACCCCGCGATATCCCGCCACATTTGTGTAAAGCGGCTCGAACCGTTCCCAGAATTGCGTCGCCGATGCTTCGGGCGTCGAGCCGTCGAACCAGTATAAATCGATTTCGACCCAGCGGTCGTGCGGTGCGGCCCCGGACGATTGCCCGGCTTGCGCCGGGAGCGCGAACAGAAAGACGACCGTGAACGCGACCAACAAACGGGTTGCAGCTCTGCTGATTCTCTTTGTCATTATCATCGTGCTGCCTCGTCCATCCCATAATGCATAATGAAGAGAATGCAGCTATTGCATGCGACGTCAAGTTCCAGCTTGTCATGTCTTTTGAGAATGTGGAAATCGCCACGAGCAAATGACGCAGAACTGTTTATTTCAAAGGCCACTATCGCCGGTTGACTCGTCTGAATGCGAATGCAATTAAATGCTCTTTTGCTGGCGCAGAGGATTGAAATGAGCGGAACGCTGACTGCAAACAAACAAAAGCTGGTGACGATGATTGAGGATCTCGAACGCGCATCGCCGGACCGGATTGCTGAAGCACTCGATCTTCATTGCCACACCGACTGCGTATGGAATATTTTTCATCCCTTCAATCGGATGGCCGGCAATGCAGCGGCAGCAGACCGGTTCTGGGCACCGCTGGCATCGACATTCCCCGATTGGGAATATCGTCCGGCGTGTGTGCTCGGAGGCGAATATGAGGGGTATGAGCAGGTCAGCAGCTGGGGCCACATAATGGGGACGATGGCCGCACCGTGGCTTAATGTACCTGCCAATCTCCAGCTCAGTTTCCTGCGTTTCGGGATTAACGGACAGCTTCGCGATGGCAAATTCGCGCGGATATATATTCTGCTCGACCTGATCGACCTTATGCGCCAGGCGGGGCATTATCCGCTTCGCGAAATGCCGGGATCGGCGGAGCAATGGCCGTTTCCGCCAGCCGAGGCGGGCTTGGCACCAGGTCGCGTCGACCCAATGCAGGGCGAAAAAACGCTGGGGATCGTTCTTGAAATGCAATATGGCCTGCCACGGGCAAGCGATGTGACCGACATCGAATCCGCCAGCGCAGCGCACAGTCCGCACTGGCATAACAACATGAATTGGTACGGTCCGGCGGGCATCGGCTCAAGCCGGGGCCTGCGCGGGTTTCGCGATTATCACGGCGCTTTGTTTCTGAAAGCGTTTCCAGATCGTTCAGGTATCGAACGCAAGCCCGCAGGCCCGCCAGACCGGCCCGGCGACTATATCCGTCTTGGCGATGGCCGCTTTGCCGTAACTGCCGGCTTACCTGCGATGCGGGCGACGCACACGGGCGGTCAGTGGCTCGGCCTCCCACCAACCGGCGCCGCGATAGAGATGCGCGTTGCCGACTGGTACCGCCTTGATCGTGATGACAAGATTATCGACAATTGGGTGATGATCGATATCCCGCATATTCTGGACCAGATGGGGCTCGACATCTTCGACGATGTCCAGTTCTTTGCGGACCGTTCGATCCCGCGCCTGCGACCGGGCGGATAAGATGCAAGCGGCGTCACGCAATCATCCCGACGTCCCCTTCGCCTTGCCTGACCGGCCACAGGTCACTCAGGTGCGCCAGATCGACAAGACCGCGCTGCTCAGCCTCGAAAGCGCCCGCACGATGCCAATGCGGGGCTTCGAGGGAAAGTTCGTCGACATCGTCGACTATATCGTCCGCATAACCGAGGAAATCTGGACCGATCGCGCCATCGGCCGGATTTACGATACTTATGATTCGAGATGCACCGTCTATTCGCCATATGGCGTAAGCCGCTCGGTCGAGGAGGTGGTAACAAATACCCTTTCGACAATGGCCGCATTTCCGGAAGACGAAGCCCGGCACCTGAACGTGGCGTGGAGCGGAAACGACCGGCAGGGCTTCTACACGAGCCATCTCGGCTGGCTGCGCGCGACCAATAACGGGCCGTCTTCATGGGGTCCTGCAACCGGTCAGCAGATCAGCTACCATTTCGTCGCTGACTGCATCAGCTTGAATAATCGTATCCACACCGAATGGCTCGTCCATGACACAGGCGCGCTCGTCCGCGATTTGGGCCTCACTATCGACGAAGCGGCGCAGATCGTTGCAGCACAGACGCCGCCCGAGACCCTCGTCCTTGTTCCGGCAACGCCGATCGCGCGAACGGTGACGACCGGCGAGCGAGCGACACCCGAATTGTGGATGCGCGGCTTTTTCCAGGATATCTGGACTGCGCGGCAGTTCGGCCGGTTATCGACCTTCTACGCGCCCGATGCTGTTACGCATTGGGCTGGCGGGCGCGTTGCAACCGGGCATCAGGAACTTGAGGCCTTGATCGTATCGACGATGGACGCCTTTTCCGAAGCGGTGATGGAAGTGCAGCATGTCTGCTGGTCCGAAGAGCGCGACGACATCGTCGTCGCGGTGCGCTGGCAGCTATCCGGCAACACCCGACGCGGTGGCATCCTCGGCGACCTGCTTCCAGAAAGCCGTTTCATCGCGGTTCCGGGTGCCAGCCACTTTCGCTTCGAGCAAGGCTCGATCGTCGAGGAATGGACCGTGTTCGACGAGGTCGCCGCGATCGCACAGGCGCTGATCGCCGGCTAGTCAGGCTGGCTTGTTACCAGGAGCCGCGCGTTCGTCACGCGACTCCTCCACTATATCAGAAGCGGAAACCAACCCGAACGCCATATGTGCGAGGTTCGTCATACGTACCTTGAATCTGGCCGTTGGCATTTACGGTAATCCGGCTCAACGTTGCTTTCTTTTCCAAATTCTGGACAAAGACTTGCGCACTCAGAACGCCGTCCCTCGATACCCAGACGATACGGGCGTCGGTCTTGAAGAAAGACTTCTGCTCGATGTTGGGCGCAGCGGGCGACAATTGATATTTGCCGGTCCACAGGGTGTTGAACTGCGGAGTCATTGTGCCCGCATCGCCAAGGTCGATGTCATATGCAGCACCGAACTGCGCCGACCAGTCCGGGGTATTCTGAATGCGCCGGTCGCGCGGAATATATGCATAGGAAAAGTTGTTGATTCCCGTCAGCACGAAATCTTCCGGATTTGTCTGCGCGTTGGGGAAATAGCCACCACCAATGCCGTAATTCTGCGGCGCGGTTGGCGGGAACGAACCCGCGCCGCATGATGGTTGCGAAATATAGAAGCAGATGAAGTTGGCCGGCACGAAGGTCGGAAAGTCCTTGTACCTCGCGCGCAGATAATTGACCGATGCGTTAAGCGTAAGGCCACGGACCGGCTTTGCTATGAACGAAACCTCGGCACCCGGAGCACGCTGCGATCCGGTATTGAACATCGTCGTGACGTTTTGCGATACGCCGTTGATAATAACCGCCTGGGTGCCCTGCGCCTGCAGGTTCGAATAAAGGTTGAGGAAGGCAGCCGCGTTAAACTGCAGTCGGCCATCGAAGAACTGGTTTTTTGAACCAATTTCAAAGGCACGAACACTTTCGGAATCGAAGGTCGTGATCAGCCCGGGCGAATTAGCGGCAAGCGCACCGGCGCCGAATCCGCCCGAATGCCGACCTGTATTGTAGCTCGCGTAAAGCATGTTGTCCGGTGTCAGCTGGTAATCGACCGCGATGCGGTAAGTGGCGAACTTGAACTTGCGATCGCCGCACAGCGTATAGAAATAATTCGGGACAGTTGCGACAGGCGTGTTGCTCTGGTTGGTCGAGATATCCTGAGGGGTAAAGCCGCCGCAGGTCAGATTGGCGAAAGTGTCGCTGTAAAACGGGTTCACCGCATAATAATTGCCGGGATTGGCAAAGCCCTGGCTTGCCGCATATTGGCCTGCGAACAAAGTGCCGTTGGTCGGGGCTTGTGCAATCGTCTTATACTGCTTGTCATCTATAGTGTAGCGCGCGCCTGCGGTAATTGTCAGCCTGTCGCCAATCGTATACGACGCTTGACCATAAACGGCATATGACTTGGTTATCGCTTGCGCCAAACTTCTTGAATCGAACACGTTGCCCGTTGTGAAGTTAAGGCTGCAAGCCGCCGGAGTGGTATAGCTGAACTGGCAGCCATTGGCCGCGCCGAAACCGCCGATACCGCCGAAGAGCACCGGCAGGCCCTGCGCGGCCGCAGTCGCCGTGCTGTAAGTGCGGTTCAGATAGTAATAAGAGCTCGCATCGGTGCCTTTTTCGTAAAGATAGAAGCCGCCGACGGTATATTGCAACGGTCCGTCATTGGTCGACTGCAACTGCAATTCCTGCGTAAAAACCTTGGAACGCGTGCCGTTCACGAAATATTGCAACGGGATTGGTCCGCCATCGCCATCGCCGCCGTTGACCGTGCGGAACTTGGTGTAAGAGGTGATTGAGCGAAGCAGAATCGACGGGCTGAGCTCGAAATTGACCACGCCGCTATATTGCTGTTGTTCCAAATCCTCAAATGGCTTGGCATCATAGACAGACTTGTAGGGGCCGGGGAGCGGAATACCGACATCCGCGCCGTTCACATCCGGAATTCCGTCGCGAAAGGCATTGGTAAATGGAAAGAGCGTTCCCGTGCCGGGGTTCAGCCCGTTAAAGCCGCCCGTCCCGTTAGCAGCGCCAGGGAAAGTATAGTTCTGCCCATTAAACACAATCGTCCCGCCCGGCGCGGTGATCAGCGCTGGATCGACCGCGACTCCGATAACCTTGGCATTTACCGAGTTGAAACCATTATCGTCACGCGCATAATAGCTGCCGCGCAGAATGACTTCGAGGCGTCCGTCGAGCGAGGGTGGCGCCCAGCGCACCGTGCCACGCAAAAAATATTCTTTCTTGTCCTGAAGATCGGCGCTTTTGCTTACAACGCTTTTGAGATAGCCATCGCGCCGTTCGAGCTGTCCTGCAATGCGCACGGCCAGCCCCTCGGCGATGGGCACATTGACAAAGCCTTCGGCGCGCACGCGGTCGTAATTGCCATAGGTGAGGTCAAAGCCACCGCCAAACTGATCGGTGGGCTTTGCCGTGGTCAGCGAAATATTGCCGCCATAGCTGTTGCGACCGAACAATGTTCCTTGTGGCCCCTTCTGTACCTCAACCCGTTCAAGATCGACCAATGTTGCCGATGCCTGTTGTGGCCGTGCTTGGTAGATCTCGTCGATATAGAAACCAATTCTGGGGTCGGAGTTCAAACCAATCGCCTCAGTATATACACCGCGGATGGCCGGACGCTCGGCCGCACCGGTACGTCCTAGGCGCAATCCCGGCACCAATTGAGCAAGGCGGCCGACATCGCTGATGTCCTGCCTGCGGATATCGTCGCCGCTGAGCGCTGTCACCGAAAGTGGAACCTGCTGCAGACGCTCCTCGCGACGCTGCGCGGTTACCACGATTTCGCCAATGGAATTAATATCATCTGCGAGGTCGGCACTTTGGGCTTCAGAGGTTTCCTGAGCCAGTGCGAAATTGCTGACGATACTTAGCGAAGCAGCCGAGCACAGCAGCGCTCCTCTCATCGCCCGTGACGCAAATGTCTTCATACCAACCATTATACTCTCCCCTTCTCGCCCAGAAAGCGATTCCCGATCTCATTCAAAAACAGGTCACATATTTTGCCTTCGGTTGCAACATAATTGCTCAAAATCTTACTATCATATTACTACACCCGCTAAGCCAAATCATTTTTTTATTGTTATTCAACGTCATAAATAAGAAAATGACGGAATCTAATTGTGACTGCGCAAACATACTTAATATTCGAAAGGTGCAATGGTTGTAATGTCATTTTCCAGATGGTTATGAAACATGCAGGAAAGGATGGGCGCTTTCTAATGCCGTGACGGCGAGAGTTAAACTTGGTCTGCTGTCCTTCCCCCAAGCAGAGGCTGCTGAAGCACGGAACACAATCCTATTGGGCCGGGTTTTTATGTAAGCTCAATACGGGCGCGATGGATGCGGTTTGCTTGACCGCGCTTAAGCATTTTGAGGCATCGCTAGCGATTTTTTCCTTCCAAGGCGCAATCGTGCTTGCAGCGACGGTCCGCACCGGCGAAGATTTTCGTGGCTTCGAGGCAGTTAGGACAAATTGCCCTGTGCCGGAAATCTGAAGATATAGAATGGAGCGGTGCTCGTGATATGCCGCCTCGATCGCATCATCACGTCAGGGATATTGCTGTCAGCAACATAGATCATGTTATCCGGACCGAAGCTCAACCCGTCGGGCCAGCGCATTTTCGGGTGCCCCGCCAGCGCGGTCAGTTTCCTGTCTGCACCCAGCTTCCAGATGATACCATCCTCGATGCCGGTCATATAGATATTGTCCTG
>CALRMO020000076.1:0-11879 GCA_943369235.1 Sphingomonas paucimobilis | reverse complement strand
TACCCACATGCGGCGATGCGGTGCTGCCGCGCTCGACCAGACTGCCTTCGGTAATTACCGGCTGATCCTGCACAGTTGCATCGCCGTTCGTAATTAACAGCTCGACGGCTTTTGAAAAAGTCGCAGCAATTGGCTGATCGATTGCGGTGAGCTGTGGAACGGTAAAGCGCACGACTGGCGTATTGTCGAAACTGACCAATGACAGGTCGCGAGGCACGCTGAACCCGCGCCGGGTCGCAGTGTCGAGCGCGGCAAGCGTCATTTGATCGTTGCTCGCGATTATTGCCGTGGGTCGCTGGCTTAGATCGAGAAGGGATTGTGTAGCCGTCACCCCGCTCTCATACGTAAAGTCGCCGCGTACGCATAGCCCTGCTTGGGGAAAGCCAGCCGCCGCCATTGCCTCGCGCGATCCATCAACGCGCCAGTTGGAAAGGTCATATTCCGCCGAGCCTGCGATAAAGCCGATGCGTTCGTGGCCGAGCGCAATCAGATGTTCGGTCGCGCGGCGCGCGGATCCCTCATCATCCATTGTCATTGCTATGCCCGGTCCCGACGCAATCGATCCGATGCGCGCAAAAGGAATTTTACGCTTGGCGAGAAAGCCTGTAATCGAGGGATTTTCCGAATGCGGCGGGGTCAGGATCACGCCATCGGGTTGAAGCGCGGCAATCGCTGCCCCCAGTTCGCGCTCGACATGATCGTTATGCGTGTCGACGAGCTCGAATATCATCCGGTAGCCATGCTCGGCACATTTCAGCATTCCCCCAAGCAGCATCTGGTCGACCCAGTCCGTACCCTGCCGGGTGCGCCAGTCGGCAATCGTACGTTCGCGGTCGTTGATCGCAAGGATGAAATACGACCGCGAACCGCTCATCCGCTGTGCGGCGATTGACGGCACATAGCCGAGGCGGTCGATCGATTCCTGGACGCGATCCTTCATAGCGGGCCGGACGTTCGGTTCATTGTTGATGACGCGGCTCACCGTTTGCAGGGAGACACCTGCATCAGCGGCTACATGCTTGATAGTGACGCCTGGCGGCGTCTCGCCATGTCCTATTCGCCCTCTGTGACGCCCTGCATGCAGGCCAGCCCTTTTTCCCTGTCACCCTCGCATTGATAGATCCGGATCCAGTCGATCAGAAATTCCGCAGGCGTTGCATCGGCTGCAACGCCCTTGTCATTGTTTCTCTCGGCAAGCCCGCCGCCAATGGCCAGGTTGGCCATGATGTAGAAGGGCTGGTCAAAAGGCGCAACGGGATTTGACGTGGCGAGGGGCGATGCGGTTTCCCATTGATCCGCGGTCACTTCCCAATATTTCCGGCCGTCGAGATAAAAGCGCATCACCCCTTCGCCCTATTCAAAGGTCCAGACATGAAAATCGTCCGAGGGCAGCGCGCGCGAGGGCAGCTCAACGCGGGTATCGAGAAATTTGTTCTTCGGCGCATAATCCCCGAAATGGAGCGCGCTGATCATCCGGTTTTCGCCCACGCCGCCTTCGCAAATCTCGCACGTCGCGCCAAGGTTCACCCCCTCCAATATGTCAACCTCACCCGAAAGCGGCCAGCCACCATAGACGTTGTCGGCAGGCATCATCCAAACGGCTGGCCACGTCCCTTGGCCCTTTGGCGCTTTGGCGCGGAATTCGACCTTGCCATATTTCCAGCTCGAAAGACAGAGGGTTCGGATTTTGCAGCGGCTGTCCAGCACTGAGCAACAAAAAAAGCCCGCTACGTTTCCGCAGCGGGCTTTGTGTTTTATTTGCGCTCGTTCTAGAAGCGAGCGGTTGCCCCAAGGCGGAAGTACCGGCCCAACACACCACGGAAATAGGTGATTGTTCCACCACCGATCGGCGAGGGCGAAGGCGGACGAGTATCGAACAGATTGTCGACCACGAACCGGATTTGGAACTGCTCCGCAACGTTGAACGCCAATGATGTGTTGATAAAGACAACATCGCCCACCCCATTCGGGGTACGGAAATCAGCTGCCTCGTTCACGTCATACTTGGCCTTTCCAAAATAGGAAGCCGATACAAGCGCGCTAAACTCCTTGTTCGAGAAGTTGAATTTAACCAACGCCTTGTGTTTCGACAAACCGATGCTTCCGGCATCGTTAGTGGCCGCTCCTTCGCCTGCACGCGTCGATAGCGTATCAAGATACTGATAATCGGCGCCCACGTTGATCTGGCTATCGGCACCCAGGAAGGGGGTATCAAAGGTATAATCAATATTCGCCAGGATACCCTTATAACGTAACTCTGCCTGGTTGGCATAACCGGTCTGGATAAACGACAACTGGTCGTTGCTGTCACGCTGCACTTGGTCGCAGAAGCGGTTGGTCGCGAAATCAGTGGCATCGTAACAAGCGCTCAAGACCTGATCGGCCGTGAAGTCGGTAATGACGTCCTTAACCTTGATGTCGACATAATCGATAGAAGCGTTGAAGCGTCGCAGGAATGACGGCTGAAGCAAGGCGCCAATCGTCCAACTGTTCGATTTTTCGGCAGACAGCGTTGGGTCGCCGGCAACCGCACCGGGGAACGAACGCTGGTTGGATAGCGAACTAAACGTGTCCGGATCGATACCTGCGGCGATACAGTTTGCACGCCGTGTTGCAGGATCCGGACCATTATCGACCTCGTCCTGATCGCACGGATCGGTGGCAAAGCCAAAATATCCCTGACCTGGGTTAACCGCTTCGGTAATCGAAGGCGAACGGATAGCACGGGTGAAATTGCCACGGACCGTCAAATCCTGAAACGGCTTCCAGCGACCACCAAGGGTCCAGGTGAAATCACCGCCGGAGAAGCTGTTGTCAACATAACGCCCAGCACCCTTGAATTCGAGCGCTTCGATCAACGGAATATTCTGGTCAGGACCAATGAGATCAGCACGGACCTCGCCAAACACTTCGTCGGTGTTGAAATTGGCGTTGCTCGCAACGATCGGAACCGTTTGACCATAAGGGCTCGGGTCGTTTGTGAAATTCCCGTCCCCGTTTTCGTCTACCAAAGGCGTCGTATCAGGGCCACCAAGGAAGAAAGCGCCAGGATCGAATTTCTGGCTTTCATAGCGATGCTCGTAACCAACGGCGAATGCCAATTCACCGCCAGGCAGATTGGCCAGCGCACCAGCAATTGATGCAGTAACAGTCCATTGCTGGTTAAGAGCGGTCGGTTCCGAAATCCCCGTAACATAATCGCGAGCGGCCTGAGACGCCTGATTGAGACCGAACGGATTTAGCGGGGCGCAGGTCGAGCTTAATGTTGGTGCAGTTGGCACAGGAGCACCGGGCCGGCAAATGATGTTGCCGTTGGCCGGGCCACCATTGAAAAGGCCTTCGTCCACTGCGTCGAGCGCGTTGAACAGATTTTGGGTAGCCAATGCAGTGTTCCGCGCCTTCGTCTCAGCGCGGCCATAGTTTCCGACGACCTCCCAGTTAATCTTGTGGTCATTGAAGCTGAAGTCGCCGTCAAGACCGAGCACGCCTCGAATGACTTCACTCCGGCCAACGCTACGCCCGCTGACAAGATCGGTATTGGCACGACCGAGGTAGAAATAGTCTTGGTTGGCTACTACCCCCAGATTCTGATCGCTGTACGGGTTGTTTGCAATTGAGTCGAGAATTGCCTGCCGAGCGGCGGTACTCAGGAAGGGATTGTCAACGCTTAGTATAAAGTTACCCGCAGGCTCGCCAGCGGCTGCGAACAGGCCGGAATTATATTCTGGCTGATCGCGTAAGTTGGTGCCTTTGCTACGTGTATACCAAGCTTCGGCAAACACCCGAACGCCGTCCGACAGTTGATAATCGGCAAGTGCGATAGCATTGATGCGTTCAACTTCAGACAGCAGGTTGGTCAACGGTACCAAGCTGAAACCGTTACCGCCTGAAAAGTCGATGACGAATTGGCTCGGGGTGCCGGTGGGATTACCGAAATCAATCGGAATCAGATTACCGTTTTGGTCGAATTTAAGCTGCGACACTCCATCCGGACCGTTGACGCCGAAGTTGGAATTAGGATCGCCAAAAACAAGATTCTCGGACTGACCAGGCGAGAGTGGGAACGCCAGGCCAAATACCTCGCCTCCGACCAACGGAATACCGGTATCGGCAATCGAAGGGATCCGGCGGTCAGGAAAAATGCGCCGGCGAAACGGCTCGGTCGCGCTGGTACGACCAGCAAAAAAGTCTCCTGACGACGTCAGCCGACGGTCGGTCGCAAGCAAGCCCTCCGCCTTGTTGTATTCGCCCGAAACAACAATGTTCCCGCGGCCATCGGCAAAACTGGTTCCCGCGAGCCCGCGGATGCGATAATCGGGGGCATCACCGCGAGAGGATATGCCATATTGGGCATCCAGTTCGAAGCCGTCGAAATCGCGTTTCAAAATGATATTGACAGTACCTGCAATCGCATCGGAGCCGTAAATTGGCGCGCCGCCAACTGCGATCGTTTCAACCCGGTCGATAAGTTTTGTCGGGATGATATTGAGGTCGACCTGGCTGCCGCCCGAACCTGTTGGACCGAAGATCGAAGATGTATTTGAGCCGACAAACCGGCGCGAATTGACCAGCGTCAATGTGCGCTGCGATCCAAGGCTGAAAAAGTCGACAAAGTTTTGGCCAGGACCGAAAGACGACTGTGCGCCTACTGGCGATGCACCTGGAACACCGAATGCCGGTTGCTCGTTCAGCGCCTGACCTAGCGTCGAAAAGCCACGCTCCTCGATATCGTCCGATCCTACCACGATAACGGGTTCGACCGTGTCGTAGTTGGGCCGCGAAATGCGCGAACCGGTTACAATGATGTTTTCGCTTTCATCATTGCCTTGACGTGCCTCACAAACTGCTCGCTCTTCATCATTCGCAGGTGCGGCGCAATTTGGAGTGGTCTGAGCATAAGCAGCTTGCATCGAGGCGGTTATCGCAAGCGCGGACACGCATACGCCAAAACCAATATGTGACTTTCTTAACATTAACAGCTCCCCAGCTTGTTGAGCAAATATAGAGACCTATTAATCAGATGATTATCAATACCGTATTTCTGATAGAATCGAATTTTTTCCGACCTGTTGCGCAAACACCACAATCAAACGATTGTGGAATAATGAGTTTCATCGGTCGCGCCTGCGGCTAACAATTTATAACAAAAACGAACGTTTTTTTGTAATGAACAGTGTAGCTGGCTAGCCCGCCGGGAAACGGAACAGTGAATAAGCCGCCGGTATATGCCAGGAGGCATACCTCATCGGCGCTCGCCTTATCCGTGCTGGCATTGGCGAGATTAAATCCGCCTGCGCCGTCAGATGCGAATGGATCGGATACTGAAGAGCCAAGACCAGCGCCGGCGGATATCAGCCGCAGTCATGCGCACATCATACCGCTGGTCGGCACGAGACGAGTGAAGGATTTTACCCAGGCAGATGCCGTGCAGTTGATGCGCGAAATCATGGCTGGCAAGTCGCGACGCATTCAGAAGACGCAAAAGCTACGCGGCAAGTCGATAATTCGGGGCGGAGCAGGGACCGCGGCTCGAAGGCTAGGCCTTCTCGGCGGTATTTTCTCTTATGCCATTGAATTCGGAGTGATCGAGCATAACCCCGCTCATGACCTTAAACGACCTAAGGACAATGTGCGGCAAAGAAGATTGAGCCAGTGCGAGTACAGGCTGCTCGGCGAGATGCTGCGGGAAGCGAACAAGGACTGCACGTGCGAAACGGCTGTCGCGGTCATCAGGCTGCTTGCAATGACGGGATGCCGTCGAAGCGAAGTCATCGGCCTATTTGTGGTGCGAGATTGATTGGGAGTGCAGTTGCCTGCGCCTTGAGGACAGCAAGACAGGGTTCTCGGTTCGACCAATAGGACTACCCGTTATCGAAGCGCTAGAGGAACGGTCAAAGGTCACCGAAGGAAGCTATGTGTTTCCCATTGCTAGCCACGAGAACGCCTTTGGCGGTTTCGTTCGACATTGGCGCGACCTTTTCCGTGGAACGGCTCTTCACGACGTAACGCCGCACGTCCTAAGGCACAGCTTTGCTAGTCTGGCCAACGATCTGGGCTTTACCGAAGTCACCATCGCTGCACTTGTGGGGCATGCGCATGGCTCGATTACAAGCCGGTATATCCATAGTATTGACGCCAATCTGGTATCGGCGGCGGACACGATGGCTGGGTTTATTCAAGGTTTGCTTGAAGGGAAAGAGTACAAACGAGCTATCCATTCGCTCGATCGGGTTGCCCGAAAAAAAGCCATCACCGGATTTCTGAACTCTGCCCAAGACGCAGGGCCGGAACGGCAAATGCCGTCCCTATTCATTTAACAGCCCCACATGCAAACGGCGCACAAATCCTAATGGCGATTATTTTGGGAGACGATAACAGGCAGCGTGCGGTCCACGCGTGAGCGCGCTACTCAGTCACCAATTCGAATTCTGCTGCTCGCCAAGCACTCAAAAAGTAACGGTTCGCTTGATCGTACGGATGGCGATCACGCCGTTTATCATCATGAATTGCGGACAACGCTCGAGAATTTGGGTTACTTGGTTAGCGCTGAAAACAGCTTTGAAGCAATTATCGATAAACCGGATGTCGATTTCGTCGTCCCGCTGCTCAACCGCGCCGGATTCACGCATAGCGAAATGCTTGCGCCGCTGTTGCTCACGCGCAGTGGAATTCCGTTTCTCGGCGCAGCTCCGATCATTAGAAATCTCACCGACAACAAGCATCTGACCAAGATTGTCGCCCGGTCGCTTGACGTGCCGACCGCTGATTGGAAATTCTTTCCGCGAAGCAGTGTTGATACCGCGCGGCCATCATTTGCAAATGAGCCGTTGATCGTAAAGCCAAATGCATCGTCGGCGTCATGGGGCGTGAGGAAGTGCGACAATTGGCGATCTGCTATCGACCAGGTACGTTGGCTGCATGATCGCAATCATGACGCGCTCGTCGAACGCTGGTTGCCGCTCATCGATGTTGCCGTTCCGGTAATCGGCGGACCGACAGGCGAGCCGTGGATCCTTCCTCCGATGGCTTACAAGCCGGAGAATTTAACGAAGTTGCGGTCATATGAAGAAAAGAGGGGGCTGGTCGAAACCGAAGAACTCGACCCATTGGAGCCCGTCGAAGATCCAACACTTGTCGGTCGTTTAAGACAACTGGTTGCGCCCTTGATCAAGGAATTCTGGCCATTCGATTATGGGCGTTTCGAATTTCGGTATGATCCCGAAACACGGGCGTTGAGTTTTATGGAGGTAAATCTTTCGTGCAATCTGTGGTCACGAAAAACCATATCGCGTTCTGCGCAGACACTGGGGCTATCACATGAACAGCTTGTTGATACGATTGTCCGGCACAGCATGGGTCGCCAGCGGGTCATTCTCGCCGCGCGGGCACTAGCAGTTTATTAGGCCTGCGGCTCTCGACCCTAAAACTGAAATTGAAGGGCAAACGAGCCGTAGCGGGTGTTTCCGATTTGAGGAGCGTTAGGAGCGTCAACCAGTATTCCGCGCTTGATGAGCCATGCACCGTTGAATTCAGCGCGCAGTGTCTTGGGGATGAGCCAATATCGGATGCGTCCCTCGACTTGATAGCCCGCAAATTTGCCAGACAGACGACTGGCGTCCCGAATGCCCGTCGATGAAAAACCATCGGTTGCCGAGGCCGCCCAAAGTGCGCGGGCATTCACAAATCCATCGAGCTTTTTCGACGGGATTACTTCAGCTCTGATCCCCGCCGTCATGAGATTAGTGCGCCCCAATGCTGCATAGATTCCGGCTGGAGCAAGGTCCGCCCTGCGCATTCCAAATAGCGTATCGAAACGCCCGAATGACTTTCCGGGCCGGTCGCCGCTGGCATAGTCGAATTCCGCAGATATTCTCGGTTTCCAGCCTTTGGAGAAGCTATAGCCCAGATCGGCGTGGATGAAAGATGCGGCCACATCCAATATTGCTGCGTTTGCTGCTACGCCAGACCGGATGGAGCCGAGCTGATGAATGCCCTCCAGTTCATAGTCGAAAGCGTCGGGTGAAGGTTCTTGTATAAGCCTCGCGCTAACCGAGTGAAGGTTGCGATTGCGCGTAGGCCGGGTCGGCTGGTCGTCCTCTTCCAAACGGATATAGCCAATTTCTGCCATTGTCCGTCCAAAGATACTCTGTTTTGAAAGATACCCGCCCCAAAGTTGGAGATCGAAACCTTCGTGGTCAAAACCTACCTTGTTGTCTCGCAGCTCGCCGAACGCGTCGGGACGGCGTTGTTGGGGTAGTGTGTAGAACAACGTCGCATTGGCTTGAATGCCCATTTTCAGATCGGCGCGTATGCCGGTGTAGCCATTGGTTGTGTTGCGATAATCATCCGCCGCGACCAATCGCCGCGAGCCAAGGTTCATCGTAAAGCGTCCGGCCTGTAGTGCTATATTTGTACCCTTACCAAAAGGCGCGGCAATGTCTGCAGCCACATAGGCTTGGACGAGCTCAAGCGCATTGACTTCAGAGGTAGACAGCGCGCTGCCCACATCGGTGTCATATGCCCGGCTGTCATAGAGTTCAGCGCCAAAGCGCAATGGTCCGGCGTCATACTCCGCCAATAGCGTTGTTCGCACACTGACCAAGTCATCTTTATCATCAAACCCGGGACGAAACTGTCCATCAAGAACTTCGTAACGCACACGGACACTGCCTGATATTTTGAACCTATCCGCTTGCCTCTTCGCAGGGCTGTCTGACGGGGCGTTTTGTTGCGCTTGTGCGGTTGCGGGGGATGCCAACATCAGCTCCAGTCCGACCGCAGCGCACAGGGTTCTGAGCGCAAAACTTTGGGGCAATTTTAATTCTCCAGGCGAATGGTTGCCGCTATCGATATGGCGCTGAATCGGTGCAACTGGTCGCACCTGCATTGTCAACTTATCCGATTGAGATAGCTACGACAAGCCTCCGGAGTTTTTCTTCATTTTTCGGGGGGAGAGGCAGCATGGTCAGACGCAGTCCCTAGCTGCGTCTGGCCAAAGTTCACGCAACTTGACCGCATGAGCTTGGGCACCATCAATCAGGAGATTACGAGATGGCCAGTCGGGCGGCAATTCATAGCGACATATTCGAACGCGCCAAAAGCATCTGTGTTACGATCAATCCATCTACACCGACCATCGGCGCTGAAATTGAAGGGCTGGATCTTGATCGCCCGCTTACTCCGGCAGAGCAGCATTTGTTGCGCGATGCGTGGCTTCAGTTCAAGGTCATATTTTTCCGGAACCAAGACATCTCGTACGAGAGCCATCTGCGCCTCGGCAGGCTTTTCGGCGAATTGGAGGGTCATCCGGTCATTCCGCATATCGACGGACATCCCGAAATATTGCGGATTGAAGGCGTGGAGGGGGTCAAGTTGACCACCGATACTCTTCGGCCATTCCAAGCATATAATAAATGGCATACCGACGTCACATTTCGCGAAAAGCCCTCGATAACCTCTATTCTTCGCGCGCGTATCATTCCGCCCTTGGGTGGAGACACGATCTGGGCGGATGCTGCTGCAGCCTATGACGGCCTACCGGACACGGTTAAAGACCGCATCGACGGGCTTTATGCCGAACATGACATATTGCGGAGCTTTGGCGATCGGGTCCCGGACGAAAAGCGCGACCAACTCAGGAAGGCTTTCCCGCCAGTTCGTCATCCGGTCGTTCAAACGCATCCCGAAACCGGCGAGAAGATCCTGTATGTGAACTTCACATTCACCAGCCGGATATTGGACATCGAAGAAAGCGAAAGCGACAATCTTCTTCGCTTGCTGTTTGACCGCATCAAGGTTCCCGAATATCAGGTCCGCTTCCGCTGGTCGCCAAATGCCATCGGCATCTGGGACAACCGGTCGACCCAGCATTATGCCGTTGGCGATTATTGGCCGCAGAATCGCGTTCTGGAACGGGTGACGGTTTCAGGAGATATTGTCGAAAAGTGAGTTTGTTGGACCCCGATATCGTCGCCCCCTCGAAACCGGGTACTTCGAACGAAGCCCGGACAATTGCAATCATCGGGGCTGGCTTTTCAGGCACGTTGCTCGCGGTCAACTTGCTCGATCAGACCGATGCGAATGTCGTACTGATTGAGCGAGCCCCCGAGCGCATCGGGCGCGGGGTTGCCTATAGCACGCAAGAATCCAATCATCTGCTCAACGTGCGCGCCGGCAATATGAGCGCCTTTCCCGATGAACCCGATCACTTTTGTAACTGGCTACAGGCAAAGGGCAGCGATGACATCAAAAGCTTCGTGCCCCGGCATATTTATGGCGATTATTTGTCCGAAACGCTGGCCGCCAGTCTGGCAAAATGGCCCGACCGGATCAGGATACTGCAGGGCGAAGCCGTGTCCATTACCGAAACCGATGACGCTGCTGTCGTTCAACTTTCCAGCGGTGACCCGATTGCTGCTGATCGGCTTGTCCTGTCACTTGGCAACTTGCCGCCGCATGATCCTGTTGACGACCTTCGCCATCAACTGTCGCCCGAGAGATATATTGCTGATCCCTGGTCCTATTCTGGGGGTGCGGAGTTATCCGAACAGGATGTTGTCCTGATTATCGGAACAGGTCTGACCGCGGTCGATGTCATTTTGAGACTCATCAGTGGGGGATTCAAAGGAAAAATCATGGCCTTGTCGCGGCGTGGTCTGCGGCCGCACCGGCATATCGAGGGCTTGCCGCGGCCTAAAGCAGTGTTTGAACGACCAGCGCAGACGTTATCCGGCATCTCGAAATGGCTGCGGCAGGCGTCCGCCACTCAGGACTGGAGGCTATCGGTCGATTCCATTCGACCGATAACACAGATAATCTGGTCCTCGCTCGATATCCGGACCCGTCAACGCTTCCTGCGCCACGCACGACCGTTCTGGGACGTGCACCGGCACCGAACAGCGCCGGTCGTGGCTGACCAGCTCGACGAGCTTATATCTTCCAGTAAGCTGGAGTTTGTGGGCGGAAAACCGCAACTTTTTGTTGAGGTTGCCGACAAGGTGATTGTCCATTGGCGTCCGCGCGGGCACAACACAATTCATCAAATGGTGGCGACAAAAATCATCAACTGCACCGGCCCGCAGGGCGACGTCTTGCGATCCGATGACGCCCAAATCGTCCAGCTGCTAAAAGCAGGCCAGATCAGGCCTGATATTCTTCGACTGGGCATCGATACCGACAGCTACGGCTATGTCATCGGCAGCGACGGCAAGGCATCACGCCATATCATGGCGGTCGGGCCGATGACCCGAAGCAGCCTATGGGAAGTCGTCGCAGTGCCGGATATCCGGTCGCAGGTCAGCAATCTGGCCCGCCGCATCGGCAATTGCCACTGGGTTGGTGGCGAAGGGCTTTAGACGCTGGCGACGGTATCGACGCAAGCCGCATTTCGAAGTCCGTCATTTCAACGTCTGCGCCGCCAAAGCGGGAAACACCTTGCCGACCTTGGTGAGCAGATAGTCGCCATAGGTCGCAAACGGCTTGTGCAGGTCGATCCCGTCCCAGCGTTCGCGGCTGATGATGTCGTCGATCGGCAAGGGTTCGACTGCGGCATCAAAACCCGGGTCGTAAAATAACGGGAATGAATAGCGCGACTGGCCCGAGCCGTTGGTAACGCGGTGCGGCGCGGACCGGTAGCGTCCCTTGGTCAACCGCTCGAACATGTCACCGATGTTGATTACAAGATCATTCCCCTGAGGCGGCACGTCGATCCAGCCATCCGGCCCGCGCACTTCCAGCCCGCCTTTGTCGTCCTGACCCAGCAAAGTGAGCAGGCCATAATCGCTATGTTCGCCAACACCGAAAAGTTCGGCGTTGCTGTCGCGGCCATCCGGTTCGGGATAATGGAAAATCCTGAACAGCAAGGTGGGGTTGCGGGTAAG
>CALRMO020000075.1:0-11893 GCA_943369235.1 Sphingomonas paucimobilis | reverse complement strand
GCATCGAGTCCGGCCTGTTTCAGGATGTTCGCCGCGCGCTTGTACGCGGCCAGCAAATTCGCGCCCTCTGCGGTGGTTATATATTGTTGCAATGCCTTGACCCTCGCCAGCAGCCGGACAAGATCGTCCTCACCGCCAAGGCTAAACACCGCATCGATCAAATCGTGCCGTACGCCCGCTTCGCGTTGTTGGACTTTTAGGCGGTCGGCGAGAAAAAGGCTAAGCAGTGGCCAAACAAACTCAGAATACCTAGTCCAAGCATAGGACTCTTGAACAAAGTCCTTTGCTAAAGACTGAGTATATTGAGCATACTCGCTTGGTACAACGACGAGCCAATGCTTCGCGCCAAAAATTGACGTGCGTTCAAAAAGGTTGGGAGCGATATGTTCGTTGGAATAAAACTTATATATCTTCCCGTGAGCTTCATCGCGATCTTCTTTTGCGATCAGAAGAAAATGATGCTCTCTCTTTTCCGCAATACGAATGAAGCCAATTAGATGTTCGTCAACGAGTTTTGACAGACTGAAGCGAAGTTCATTGCGTTGGATGAGCCGGATAATACCAAGCATTGCGCGCCTTAAAGCGTAGGGATCATTGGAGCCAGTCGGCCTTAAATCTGCGCCAAAGAAGCTGATCAACGTATCCAGCTTATCCGCCAAACTCACCGCCACCGTCACCGGCGCAGTGGGGACATCGTCGCCCTGCCCGACCGGCTTGTAATGGTCGCGGATTGCGTCGGCGACAGCATCCGCCTCACCCTGCGCGCGGGCGTAGTAGCCGCCCATGATGCCCTGCAATTCGGGAAACTCGCCGACCATGCCGGTGACGAGGTCGGCCTTGCACAGGCGGGCTGCGCGTTCGGCCTGGTCTGCCAGAGTCCCCTCCCCCTTGTGGGGAGGGTTGGGGCGGGGGCCAGCCGCGTCTGCGGCTGAATATTCTCCACCGTCGAGAGTCTTTTGTGCCGCAGACGCGGCACGCCCCCCACCTACCTCCCCCACAAGGGGGGAGGGTTCTTTGACGATGCCCTGCTCAACCAACCACCGCGCCAGCTTGGCGACCCGCTCGACCTTATCGGCAACGGTCCCCAGCTTCTCGTGGAAGGTAATCTGCGAAAGCTTTTTAGCCTGTTCATCGAGCGCGACCTTTAGATCCTGCTCCCAGAAGAATTTCGCATCGGACAACCGCGCCGCGAGCACCTTTTCATTGCCCGCAACGATTGCCGCGCCCCCGTCATTGGCGTCGATATTCGCGGTGCAGACAAAAGCGTTAGCGAGTTTGCCTTCTGCATCATGGCAGACAAAATATTTCTGGTTCACCCGAGCGGTGAGCTGGATGACCTCTTCCGGAACCTCCAGAAAAGCCGGATCGAAACGCCCGAGCATCGGCACCGGCCATTCGGTGAGGCCAGTATTTTCCGCGACCAGACCCTCGTCCTCGACCAAGGTCAGCCCAGCCGCCTGGGCCGCCGCCTTGGCGCCATCGCGGATGATTGCGCAACGTTCGGAGAAGTGGACGATGACATGGCAGGCGCGCAGTTTTTCGACATAATCGCCAGCATTGCCGATGGTGATCGGGCCGCTGTGATGAAAACGGTGACCCATCGTCGCCGCGCCACTGACGATTCCGTCGATCTCGCACGGCACGACTTCGTCACCAAGCAACGCAACGATGCCCTGCAACGGACGCACCCAGCGCAAGCTTTCGGTGCTTGCCGAAGCCGCGCCCCAGCGTTGCGACTTCGGCCACGGGAAGGCGCGAATAATGGCAGGGATGGCCTCGCTAAGCACATCGGCAGTGTTTCGGCCTGCCTTTTCGACCACCGCGAAATAGACGCCGTCGCGCTCGACCAACTGGTCCTGAGTCAGGCCGGTCTTGCGGAGGAAACCCTCCATAGCCTGCGGCGGCGCGCCGACTTTTGGCCCTTTGGTTTCTTCGGCCACCGCCTCGGTCGCCAACGGAAGGCCCGTGGCGATTAACGCCAGACGGCGCGGGGTGGCGAAGGTTTCGACGCTCTCGGCGGCGAGGCCAGCCTTGGCCAGCGCGTCGGTAAACAGGCGCGCGAGGTCTTCCTTGGCCTTCGCTTGCATCCGCGCAGGGATTTCTTCGGAGCGGAGTTCTAAAAAAAAATCCGTCACAGGACAGTTCCGTCATGCTGAACTTGTTTCAGCATCCATCGTGCCACGCAGGCCGAAGGGGTGAGAGGCGAAATGGACCCTGAAACAAGTTCAGGGTGACGGGGTTGAAAGAGGCTGTCCTTGATCACGCCGCCCACCCGTTTTTCTCCATCCAGGCCTGGCAACTGCCTTTGGCGAGGTCGCGGACTCGGCCCATGTAGGACGCGCGTTCCTGCACCGAAATCACGCCGCGCGCCTGAAGCACGTTGAAGATATGGCTGGCCTTGATCGCCTGCTCGTAAGCCGGGATCGGCAACCCGGCGCCCAGGCAATTCTCGCACTCGCCGGTTGCTTTCTTGAACGCGTCGAAAAGCATATCGGTGTCGGCAACCTCGAAATGATAAGCGCTCATCTGCCTTTCATTTTCGCGGAATACATCGCCATAAGTAATCGCGGGGCGGTCGGCGGTCGCGTTGTTATAGGCCAGGTCGAAAATGCTGTCCTTGTTCTGGATATACATCGCCAGCCGCTCAAGGCCGTAAGTCAGCTCGCCCGCAACCGGCTTGCAATCGAACCCGCCCATTTGCTGGAAATAGGTGAACTGCGTGACTTCCATGCCGTCGCACCAGACTTCCCAGCCGAGCCCCCATGCACCAAGCGTGGGCGATTCCCAGTCATCCTCGACAAACCGGATATCGTGGAGCAACGGGTCGATGCCGATAGCATCGAGCGAACCCAGATACAGCTCCTGCAAATCGGGCGGGCTGGGCTTCAGGATTACCTGATATTGGTAATAGGCGCCCAGCCGGTTCGGGTTTTCGCCGTATCGTCCGTCGGTCGGACGGCGGCAGGGTTGAACGAACGCCGCGTTCCACGGGTCAGGCCCAAGCGCGCGCAATGTCGTCGCAGTGTGGAAGGTGCCGGCACCCATTTCCATATCATAAGGCTGCAATATCGCGCAGCCCTGCCGCCCCCAATAATCATGGAGAGTGAGGATTAGGTCCTGAAAGCTGAGCGGCCCCGCAGTCATGCCCTGCCCCTTGGCGGATGAAGCGCGCCAAATCAAGGCTCACCGCGCGCTTCGCTCAAAATGTCAGCCTTGCAAAACTTTTTGTAAGGTCTTGTTGACATCAACAGCGAATCGTACTAGTAAGGTTTCCATGACATATAGACAGAGTTACCTGACATGAAGAACCAGCTGAAAGTGCTGCGCGCGATGCGCGACTGGAGCCAGGCCGACCTTGCCGAGCATCTGGATGTGTCGCGGCAAGCGGTGAACGCGATCGAGACGGGCAAATATGACCCCTCCCTGCCGCTGGCGTTCAAGATTTCGCGGCTATTCGGACAGCCAATACAGGAGATTTTTGATGATGAGTTTGACGGAGGCGAAAATGACAAAGCTTGATGACGAAAGCTCAAATGGCCGAAGCGTTCTGTGGATGACATTGGCTGCACTCGGCATCGTTATGTCGATAGGCGCAATCGCAGGTTTTTTGAGCGTCGATACATCGGACGGCGGCGAATTCAGTGGCTTTGCGCTTGGCTTTCTTATCAGCCTTGGCGTCATTATCGCCGGATTGTCCTTCGTAGTTTGGCGTAATGCCCGAAAACTGCAGGCAAGTGGCGCCAATATGACCCGGCGTGAAAAGCTTAACCGCAATATCGTTGTGGCTTGCGGTTTACTGGGCGGCATGATCGGCGTCATTCTGGCGGCAATGGGAATATTGGGATCGTCCGACACCCAGGAATTCGACCCCTTTTCTTCTCTGCTATCGGGGCCAATCCCGGTTGCCGCGGCCCTCGCACTTGTTTTTGTCTGGGCGGTCGTCATGCCGGTGATTGCATGGTTCTGGCACACCTGGGTGATCGACGAGCAGGAAGCCAGCGCCTACCGCGATGGCGGATATTATGCTGCCTACGCCTATCTGATGCTTACACCCACTTGGTGGCTGTTGTGGCGCGGCGGTTTGTTGCCTGAGCCCGATGGCGTTGCGATCTACCTGACATTCTCGCTGATCTGGTCAGCCGTCTGGTTCTGGAAAAAATACCGCTGACAATCATGAATTTATCCTTCAACCCTTACAATCCAAATATGGGAGTTTTCTATGCATACCCGTTTAAAATCCTTATTCATTGCCACCACAGCGATTGCCCTGTCATTCGCTTCCAGCGCATTTGCCCAACAAACTCCAACCGAAGCCCCGGCTGCGGTCGAGGCGCTTGACCCCGTCCCGGTCCAGCCTGCGGCACTCAAGGATGTCGATCCGGCATTGTGGCTGGTGAAGGACGAGGACACGACGATTTACCTGTTCGGCACCGTCCACATTTTGAAGCCGGGCCTTGGCTGGTTCGACGACGGTATCAAGGAGGCGTTCGACAAGTCCGACCGGCTGGTGCTTGAACTTGTCGAACCGCCGCAGGCCGAAACGCAGGCGTTGTTTATGAAGCTCGCGATGGACCAGAGCGGCAAGACGCTGCGGTCGAAAATGACCGATGCCGACCGCGCAATATATGACAGCGCGATGACCAAGATCGGCCTGCCCGTCGAAGGTCTGGATCCGTTCGATCCCTGGGCTGCGGCGGTGACGCTGTCCTTGCTCGGGATGCAGAAAAAGGGTTTCGACGTGAACAGCGGCGCGGAAAAGCAGCTGACGGCGGCGGCCAAGGCAGCGAACAAGCCCATCGGCGGCGTCGAGACGCTGGAATATCAGTTGGGTGTGTTCGATTCGATTTCCGAGGCTGAGCAAATCAAGTTTCTGATCGAGGGTGCCAAGGTCATCGACGAGCTCGAACCAACCATGGACAAGATGGTCGCGCTCTGGGCGGCACCCGATCCTGAAGGTCTGGCGGCGCTGATGAACGAGGGGATGACCAGCCGTCCGCTTTACGACGCCTTGCTGACCCAGCGAAATGCGAACTGGGCGAAATGGATCGATGCAGAGCTCAAAAAGCCGGGCGTTACCTTCATGGCGGTGGGTGCAGGACATCTCGCCGGCCCAACAAGTGTTCAGGCGCTGCTCCCCGCTTATGGCCTGAGCGCACAACGGGTAGCTTATTGATATCCGATGTGCAAAACGGATGAGGGTCCGCGTTCGCGCGGGCCTTCATCTTTATTTCGAGGACAATGATGGACAATCCGGATCTGGTTCTGCCCGCCGAGGAGCAGGTGGCGCAACCGAAGGCCTTTCCCGGAATATGGGCGGCTTTGGGCTGGATTGTCCTGTATTTCGTGCTTCAAGGTGTATGCACAGCGCTCATTCTGGTGATCGCCAATGGCCCATCGAATGTCTCACCTACCGATAATCCCGCAGCAATAATCTGGGGGCTAGTCGCTTCGGCGGCCGTACAATTGGGGCTGATGGCTCTTTATTTGCGCAAGGACGGGCGATTGCAGCAAATCGGTCTTACCCATTTCGGCCATGTCTCTTTTCGCCGGGCAACCGGTCTTGCAGTCGTCCTGGTCGTCGCCGCGATGATTTTCAATTATCTCTACGCAACCTATGCCATCCCCGGTATCGGGATGCAGGAAGATATGGCCAAAATGTTGGCGAGCATCCCCCGCACTCCGCTCAACCTGATCGCAGGGTTCATCGCGATCGCAATCGCAGCGCCGGTTGTCGAAGAGCTTCTGTTTCGGGGGCTGTTGCAAAATGCGCTGGCGCGATATCTGCCAATCTGGGGTGCGATAATCATGTCGTCGTTTTTGTTTTCGCTGGTGCACTTGCAGCCCTATGCCATTCCTGGCCTGATGTCGTTAAGCATCGCGTTCGGATATCTTTACTATCGCACTGGATCGCTTCGGACCAATATCATCCTGCACATGGCCAATAATGCGCTTGCGCTGATCCTCACGCAAAGCTTGAGTTAGGAAACCGCAGGCTCAAGCAAGCGAAGCGTTCCTGCATCAGCGTCGATTTCGGTCATCACGCCTTGCGGCAGCGTAAACTGGTCCGTGATATGGCCGAAATAGGCGCCCGAGTATACCGGCACGCCAAGCGACCCCAGATGTTGCCGCAGCACGTCGTTCAGCGTGAACCCGCCATAGACGCCTGCACTGCTGCCCGTACATTCGGTGCACTGACCGAAGACCGCGCCGGCAAGATTTTTGAGCACGCCTGCAAGCCCGAGCTGAGTCAGCATCCGGTCGATGCGGTATTCGGCCTCGTCCACATCTTCCAGAAACAGGATCGCGCCGTCAAAATCGGGGAGATATCCGCTTCCCGTAAGCGCCGACAGCACGGTCAGATTGCCGCCCAATAAGCGACCACGCGCCTTGCCGGGCGTGATCGTCTGTGTACGCCAGCGCCGCTGGACCAACCGGTCTTCGCTGCCTTGCGGATTGACCAGCGTCGGCGTCGCCCCGTCGAACGCAATGGAACGGAAATTATCCCATGACGATTTGCCCCACGCACTGCTGCCATTGGGTCCATGCAACGTGACAAAACCGCCCTTTGCCGCAATCGCCATATGCAATGCCGTGATGTCGCTGAAGCCTGTCAGCAATTTGGGATTAGAACGAACGATATCCCAGTCGAGATAGGGCAGCAAACGCGCGCTCCCCCATCCGCCGCGCACCGCGAAAATGGCCTTGACCTCCTTGTCGGCAAACATCGCGTTGATGTCCGCTGCCCGGTCTTTGTCCGCGCCTGCAAGATAGCCGTAGCGATTGAGAATATGCGGCGCGCGCTTGGGCTTAAGCCCCATGGCGGTAATGGCTTCTTCAACGAGCTGTATCTGAAACGGCTCGTCGCTGGCTGATGCCGGTTCGATAAGGCCAACAGTGTCGCCGGGACGCAAACGCGACGGCTTTCGGGCCGATCTGCTTGAGGAAGATGCCGATGCAGCAAGCGCCGGGGCCGACATCAACGATGCCAGCCCAGCCATGATAACGCGCCGCGAGAGTTTCAATTCCATAAAGGAGGCTATGCCAGCTTTAAAACCTTGTCTCAACCGCAAGCGTGAACGACCGACCCCTCGGGTCTGCAACGCGTGGTTCCCAGCTGCTGCCGGAGCCGGTATTGCTGTCATAGGTGATCGCAAAAGGCGGGTCTTTGTCGAACAGATTGCGAATCCCGGCCGTCAGACGGAACTGATCCTGGATATCGACGCTGACCGAAGTGTTGTAGAGAATATAAGGCTTTACCCGCGCATTATAGTCGGGACGAGAGGCGCCGATCGGATCAGCCTCGCTTGGCAATACATTGTTGCGATAGCCGTCGCGATAGATCTGCGAAAAGCTGAACGTGAAGTCATCCTTGGTGAAAGTGACGAAAGCAGTGTGTTTCCATTTCAGACCGAGATCGCCCGAATAGCTGAAAACGCCAATCTGGCTTGGTCCATAAGGTGCCGACGGCAAAAACTTTTCACGCTTTTTCAACAGATAGGTTCCGTCGAGCCCCGTCGCCAAGATCCCGCCGGCAACGTCGAAACCGCCGCGCAAGGCCACTTCCAAGCCTTCAGTCCGGCGCGAACCAATATTGTCGTTGCGCAAATCAATCTGGGTGATGATGCCATTGGTGCGCTCGACACGGTCGGGGAACAGCGCGATATTGTCGAGCAATTGCCGCAATGTCAGCGAACCGATCGTGTCGTCCACTGCAATCGACCAGAAATCCAGCGATGCGCTAAACCGGTTCGAAGGCTGCAAAACGACGCCGACGCTATACTGCTCCGATGTCTCCGGCCCAAGGTTCAGGTTTCCGCCGGTAAGCGTGTCAGGATTGATCGCGTTACAACCCGGCGTCACGTTGACAACACCTCCGGCAGGGCAGGTTGTCGGATCGGTCAACACGTTGGTTGCCGGGTTCGGCGATTGGGTGACGCCATTGAAAATCTGGTTAAAGGCGGGAACGCGGAACCCGGTATTGTAGGATCCCCTGAACATCAGCCAATCGGCGGGGCTGAATTTGGCAGATACTTTAGGGTTCACTGTTGAGCCGAACCCGGTGTAGTCGTCGATCCTGACCGCGCCGGTGACCTCAAGCATGTCGAACACGGGTACCAGAACCTCTGCATACGCAGCCTTTACCGTCCTGCTTTGGGATTCAAGGGCATTTGCGTTATCGAACGCTACGTTGAAAATGTCCGGTTGGCCGACGATCGCCGCAGTCGACCCGTCGAAACTGTAGGTTTCGCGGCGATAATCGACGCCCAAGGCAACTTGAACAGCGCCGGCGGGCAGTTCGAACAACGAACCGGAGATCGAACCGTCGAGCTGCTTAACCTCATATTTGCCGCCATACAACTCAACGCCTTCAGCCGAAACAGTATCAAGCCCGGCCAGAGCTGCCTCGGATTGAACCAGTGAAAACGGGTTTAGAATGCCGCTGTTGAGCAGCCCGACTATGCCCGGACTTGTTGCGCCCGGCGCGGTTGGCGCACGAGGGTCGATGCCACCTGACACTGCACCCGGGACACCTGAAGCAGCTGCTGCCGCTGCGTTCGGAAAGATACCGCGATAGTGGTAGCCGCTGCCCAGCACCGAACTTGACTCGCTTCTTGCGTAGGAGCCGCCCGCACGATAATCCCAGTCGCCAAAAAGCGGCCCTTCTGCGCCGAGGGCCGCGCGCAACGTTTTGGTGTTGGTCTTATACTCGCGTGTGCCGCAGGCAATGCACCGCCAGCGATAGGCGATGGGCTTGCCATAATTTGCCGCGATTTGCGGAAACACAGAAACCAGGCGGTTATATACATCGTCGTAAACCGCTGAGGTGGTTGCGTTCCGGGGATAGTATAAAGGCAGTGTTCCGGTGTTCCCCGAATATTGGTTATTGGAAAAGCGCTTTACCGAATCGGCGTCAGACCCGGTAATTTCGGCAAATAGCTGATGGTCGCCAAGCTTCACCGTCGCGCGCCCATAATAAGTTAGCGTATTCAAGGGCTGTTGAATCACAGCAGCGCGACCCGTGTCCCATGCACAGGCGAAGCGTGCGGCCGGATTAGCCCACAGCTGCTCGTCATAAGCAAGGCCACCGTCGACCGAATCGCAGCCTGCGCCACCCGGAAGATCGAGAATGTTGATACCGCCTGACGCCGGGCTGGTGGCCCCCGCCTCAAGCAAGGGCACGCCGCTCAGCAACGATCCTGTCGGCGCAAAAATGGCATTGACCCCGTTCGGAAATATAGTTGCAATCGGCGTGCCGCGCGTGTCGACTGAAAGCCCCCTATTTGGTTGGTTACCATTTACGAAATCGCGATCGACGCCGTTCAAAACATTGTTGATGCTGCGGCTGACGGTCCCCATTATGTTGAAACCTTGAGTATCGAGATCGCCATAGCCGCCGGTCGCCGACAAGCGGTAGATATTACCTCCGCCTGCCTCGGTCACGTCGGTAAATGCGTTCAGCGTCAGACCCTGAAAATTGGTTTTGGTGATAAAATTAATCACACCGCCAATGGCGTCGGTCCCATAAATTGCCGAAGCGCCATCCTTCAGGACTTCAACGCGCTCAAGTGCTGCAATGGGTATCTGGTTCACGTCAACGGCCGTCCCGCCAATCCCGTGCGCCGCCACGCGCCTGCCATTGATGAGAACGAGCGTTGACCCCGAACCCTGACCACGCAAATTGGCCGCCGAGAGACCATTGTTGCCGCCACGCTGCGCGCCGGTAACAATATCGCTGTTTGATGCCAGATTATCGGCCCCATTGCCGTTAGTTGAAAGATAAGAAATAAGCTGTTCCGGGCTATTTATGCCTTCTCGCGCAAGATCGTCGGTTGTGATGACCTGCAAAGGTAACGCGCTATCGGCGGGATCTCGCTTGATGCGCGAGCCGGTCACAATGATTGCAGAACCCTCTTCAGCGACTGTTTCCGGAAGATTGGAACTGCTTGTATCTTGAGCGATCGCTGGGGCCGTCAAACTTGTAGCTAGCAGAAAAATTGCAGATTTCGCGAGTGTCATGATTTTCCCTCTTTGTTGGCTTGTGGTTAGAGCCACGGCCTTATTATCGGTGAGGCTATGGGCGCAGTCACACTATTGCAATAATGTTTTCACGAGAGCCGGAACGAAGTTCATCTCCGTTTCATTTAAGCCACACTATATCGTTCTCTACCGCCAGGGTTGAAAATCCCGTCGACTGAGCGCAAAGAACTGTCCATGCTTTCGCAAAAAACCCGTTACGCAATTCGCGCCATGCAACATCTGGCCGATCATTATGGCAAAGGGCCCGTGCAGCTTGCCGATATCGCCGAGGCGCAGAAGATTCCGCCAAAATTCCTGACTGTCATTTTGTCCGAACTGTCTCGGTCGGGGCTGGTGGCTTCGCAACGCGGGAAAGATGGCGGCTATTGGTTGGGGGTCCCCCCTATCGACATCAGCTATGGCGACCTCATTCGCATCATGCGCGGCTCGCTGGCATTGGTTCCTTGCGCCAGCCGTTACGCCCATGAACGCTGCAAGAATTGTGTCGAGGAAGAGAACTGCCGCACCCGGGCGCTGATGCTTCAGGTGCGCGACAAGACGGCCGATCTGCTTGATGGAATCAATCTGTCGGATAATGTCGAGGCCGACGCCTATTTGCAGGCGGCCGAATAGTCCGAGAATCTGGATAGCGCACAAACAGAACCTTTCGACGCTGAAAGGAAATCCTAATACCGAATTCTATTGTCAATTAAAACAGTTGAGTTTAGCCATGCGCTCCGGACCAACGGCAGACAAACTGCCTGTCCGACAAGGGGTGCTTATGACTGATCCAGAGAGAGAGCGAACCGGCGAGGCGCAAGACGCCTCCTTTCCCGAACCCATTCGCACGGTGCTAGACGCACTCGCAAAGCTGCGCTTTGGCGCGATCCAGTTGACCGTCCACGAGGGCAAACTTGTCCAGGTCGATGTCACCGAACGCAAGCGCTTCAGCAATTAATCCTTCCTCCTAGTCCTAGAGGCAGACCGGACGTCCGGATGCATCTATTTTTTCGAAAGAAAATTTATGCGATTTCGTCCCGCAGGGCCTTCACTTGCCCTTATCACTCTCCTTTCATTCACCGCGCCAGCCTATGCCGAAACGGCAAGCAGCGACGCGGTCTCAGTCGATGAGGTGGCATCCGCCGACGATGCGGCCGAAGCCGACACGCAAGCGCAAGATGAGCAAGGCCGCGGCGATGTCATCATCGTTACTGCGCGCCGTCGTCAGGAAACCGCACAGGAAGTGCCGCTGGCGATCTCGGTCATCCGGGCAGACAGTATCGAATCCACGGGCAACTTCAACGTCGTGAAGCTTCAACAGCTTGCGCCGACATTGCAGGTTTATACGTCGAACCCGCGTAACACCGCAGTCAACATCCGCGGACTTGGTGTGCCGTTCGGTCTGACCAGTGACGGCTTCGAACAAGGCGTCGGCATCTATGTCGATGATGTTTACAACGCACGCGTTGCGGCAGCGACCTTCGACTTTCTTGATGTCGAGCAGGTCGAAGTGCTGCGCGGGCCGCAGGGCTCGCTCTATGGCAAGAACACGACTGCGGGTGCGATTAACATCACGACAAACCAGCCGACCTTCGATTTTGAAGGCCGCGCTGAAGTGTCGTTCGGCAATCTGAATCTCAAACAGGCCAAAGCAGCCGTCTCTGGCCCAATCACCGACAAAATTGCCGCGCGGATTGCCGTTGCCACCACCAGCCGTCGCGGCACGATTTTCAATGTCACCAGCGACCGTTATATCAACGAACAGGACAATTTGGGCATTCGGGGGATTCTGCTGTTTCAGCCGAATGACGATCTGAGCATCACGCTGTCGGGCGATTACAGCGAGCAAGACCCCGAATGCTGCGGCACCGTCTTT
>CALRMO020000074.1:0-11936 GCA_943369235.1 Sphingomonas paucimobilis | reverse complement strand
GACCGTTGGAGCCGCAGCCCTCGACCACGACATGCGCGCCGGAATTGCGGACCGCAAAGCGCTCGCCAGCCTGGCCGGCTGCAAACAGACGACCGGACGTAGCTCCATAAAGCACAGTGTTACCGATGATGCTGTTATCCTGGCTCGTCAGCGGGCTGCTGACAGTAGGCCTGACGACAATCGTTCCGCCCGACAGGCCCTTGCCGACATAGTCGTTGGCGTCGCCGAAGACTTCGAGCGTGATACCCTGACACAGGAACGCCCCCAGTGACTGCCCTGCCGAGCCACGAAGACGAACATGGACATGACCTTCAGACAGGCCCTTCATGCCATACAGCCGCGTGATTTCCGAACTGAACCTTGTTCCGACTGCGCGATGAGTGTTGCGGACATTATAGGTCAGCTGCATCTTTTCGCGCCGCTCGAACACGGGCTTTGCATCATGGATCATCTGCGCGTCGAGGCTGTCTGGCACCTCGTTGCGGAAAGTGGGAATGCTGAACCGGCGGGCTTCGTCGGGCGCGTCTACCTTGGCGAGAATCGGGTTCAGGTCGAGGTCGTCGAGATGCTCGGCACCACGGCTGACCTGGCGTAGCAATTCGGTACGTCCGATTACTTCATCAAGCGAACGATAACCGAGCTTCGCCAATATCTCACGCACTTCTTCGGCAATAAAGGTCATAAGGTTAATGACCTTTTCGGGCGTGCCCGTAAACTTTTTACGCAGCGCCTCGTCCTGGACGCACACGCCGACCGGGCACGTGTTCGAATGGCATTGCCGCACCATGATGCACCCCATTGCTACGAGGCTCAGCGTGCCGATGCCAAATTCTTCAGCGCCGAGAATTGCCGCGATTACGATATCGCGACCGGTTTTAAGGCCGCCATCGGTACGCAGTTTGATCCGGTGACGAAGACCGTTGAGGGTAAGCACCTGATTGGCTTCGGAAAGCCCCATTTCCCACGGCGTGCCCGCATATTTGATGCTCGTCTGCGGGGAAGCGCCCGTGCCGCCGACATTGCCCGAAACGAGAATGACATCGGCATGCGCCTTGGCCACACCCGCTGCAATCGTGCCGATGCCGGCTGCGCTGACCAACTTCACGCACACCCGCGCGCGGGGGTTTATCTGCTTGAGGTCATAAATGAGCTGCGCCAGATCTTCGATCGAATAGATATCATGATGCGGCGGCGGCGAGATCAGCATCACGCCGGGGGTTGAATGCCGCAACCGGGCAATCATCTCGGTAACCTTGAAGCCGGGAAGCTGCCCGCCTTCGCCAGGCTTAGCGCCTTGCGCGACCTTGATCTCGATTTCTTCGCACGCGCCGAGATATTCGGCGGTTACGCCAAAGCGGCCAGACGCAATCTGCTTGATAACGCTGTTGGCATTGTCGCCATTTTCATAAGGTTTGAACCGCTTGCTGTCCTCTCCGCCTTCGCCGGATACGGCCTTCGCGCCGATGCGGTTCATCGCAATCGCAAGCGTTTCATGCGCTTCGGGCGACAACGCGCCAAGCGACATTCCGGGGGTTACAAAGCGTTTGCGGATTTCGGTGATCGCCTCAACCTCGTCTATGGCGACGGGTTCTTTGGCAAAGTTGAATTCGAGCAAATCGCGCAGGTAAATCGGTGGCAGTTCTTTCACGCCTTGCGCAAACTGCGTGTAGGTCGAGTAGCTGTCATTGGCGACCGCGCTTTGCAGCAAGTGCATCAGGCCAGCCGAATAGGCATGCTCCTCGCCGCCATTGCGCTGCTTGTAAAAGCCCCCCACGGGAAGCCGCGCAATCGCGCTGTCGAACGCGTCGGCATGCCGGTCGCGAGCGTTCACATAAAGCGACGCATAGCCCTCGCCTGAAATCTTGTTGGGCATTCCGGGGAAGAAGTCGTTGACCAGCGCACGGCTCAGTCCGACCGCCTCGAAATTATAGCCTCCGCGATAGCTGGATATAACCGCAATGCCCATTTTGGACATGATCTTGAGCAGACCTTCGTTGATCGCCGTCCGAAAGTTAGCGATGCCTTGCTCGAGCGATAGTCCTCCTAAAAGGCCCCGCGCATGGCGGTCGGTGATGACCGCTTCGGCCAGATAGCCGTTGACCGTTGTCGCACCGACACCCACCAGCACCGCAAAATAATGCGTGTCGAGACATTCTGCCGAGCGGACGTTGATCGACGAATAACTGCGTAAGCCATTGCGAACGAGATGCGTATGGACGGCGGCAGCTGCCAGGATCATCGCGATTGCCACGCGATCCGGCCCGATATTCTCGTCGGTCAGAAACAGCTCTGACTTGCCCATACGAACGGCTTCGACCGCCTCCTCGCGAATACGCGCAATCGCCGCGCGTAATCCTTCCTGCCCTGCGGAAATTTCGTAAGTGCAGTCGATCTCGGCGGCAACAGGTCCGAACGCAGCCTTCAGCTTGTGCCACTCTGCAGCCGTCAGAACTGGGCTGTCCAGCACCAACACGTCGGCGTTCTGGCTTTTCTCTTCCAAGATATTGGCGAGGTTCGAGAAACGCGTTTTCAGGCTCATCACATGCCGTTCGCGCAGGCTGTCGATCGGCGGGTTGGTGACCTGGCTAAAATTCTGGCGGAAAAACTGGCTGATGAGCCGCGGCTTGTCACTGATGACGGCCAGCGGTGTATCGTCGCCCATTGAGCCGATCGCTTCCTTGGCCTCTTCGATCATCGGCGCGAGGATCATTTCGACATCCTCAAGCGTCATGCCGGCAGCGATCTGGCGGCGGGTCAGCTCGGCGCGCGACCATAAGGGCAGGGCGTCGCCAGCCGCTTCCGGCAGGTCGCTGATCGCCCGGAAGCCTTTGACCAGTGCGCCATAATCCTGCTCGGCGGAGATCCGGTCCTTTAACTCGCCATCGCGATAGAGCTTGCCCTCGTCGAGATTGACCGCGATCATTTGACCCGGACCAAGACGGCCCTTTTCCAATATCGTCGATTCAGGCAGCACCACCATTCCGGTTTCAGAACCGATGACGAGCAAATTATCGTTGGTGCGGCTATAACGCAGCGGACGAAGCGCGTTGCGGTCGACGCCAGCCACAGCCCATTTGCCATCGGTCATCGCGAGAGCGGCGGGGCCGTCCCATGCCTCCATTACAGACGCCATATATTCGTACATGGCACGGTGGGTCGCGGGGAGATTGGGGTTCGACTGCCATGCTTCGGGAATAAGCATCAGCTTCGCGGTCGGCGCTTCCTTGCCCGAACGGACAAGCGCTTCAAACACCGCGTCAAGTGCCGCCGTGTCCGACGAACCCGCCGGAATAACCGGTTTGATATCGTCCGACTGCGCACCGAAGGCGATACTTGCCATCTTGATTTCGTGGCTCTTCATCCAGTTCTGGTTGCCGCGAATGGTGTTGATCTCGCCATTATGGGCAAGCCCGCGAAACGGCTGTGCCAGCCACCATTGCGGGAAGGTGTTGGTCGAATAACGCTGGTGGAAAATAGCAACCCGGCTCTCGAACCGGTCGTCCTGCAGATCGGGGTAGAATACCGACAGGCTTTCGGCGAGAAACAGGCCTTTGTAGACAATCGACCGGCACGACAGGCTGCAAATATAAAAGTCGCGGATTTGCGCGGCGATAATCTTCTTCTCGATCCGGCGACGGATGAGATAGAGGTTTTTCTCGAACTCCGTGGCGTCCACTTCGTCGGGCATGGGACCGGCGATCATGATTTGCTCAATCTCGGGCCGCGTCGCCTGAGCTTTGTCGCCGATTACCGAGACATCTACCGGAACCTGCCGCCAGCCGTAAATCGTGTAGCCAGCGTCAATGATTTCCGCCTCGACAATCGTACGGCAATTCTCCTGCGCACCGAGGTCGGTGCGCGGCAGGAAAACCATGCCCACGGCCAGCCGGTTCGGCATCGGCCTGTGTCCGCTGTCCGAAATTGCATCGTCAAAAAAGCGCGCGGGCAAATCGATATGAAGCCCGGCACCGTCTCCGGTCTTGCCATCGGCGTCTACCGCGCCGCGATGCCAGACCGCTTTCAACGCCTCTATCCCCGCCGCCACCACGCGCCGCGAAGCCTTGCCATCGGTTGCCGCGATCAGGCCAACCCCGCAGGCATCACCTTCGAATTCGGGGCGATACATGCCATCGCGCGCGAGGCGTTCGTGTTCGGGGGTGGGGAGGTAAGCTGTCATATCTTAATCCGTCAATTTGGCATGGCTGGCGGCGGGACCGCATCGGCAGGAATTTCCTCGGCAGTCAGCGTTATCGCGGCGGGTTCCGGGGTCCAGCCTTCGGCCACTATCCGCTCACGCGCAGCATCGATCGCTTCCTGTCTGGCTGCTTCATAGTCAGAATATACGGCGGTATATTTTTCCGAAGCTGCTTCGTATTTGGCGCCGGCCGCATTGGATTTCGCTTCGAGCGTCTTAATCTTCTTGCGCGCTGCGGCGGTCCATGCATCTTCGGCATACCAGGGCTCGGTGCCGCTTTCGTCGGTAAAAGATTCCATTTCACGAACAATCGCGCGTTGCTCCTCCAGCGTCGCCACGTCCACGCCGAGCGCACTGGCCAGTTCGCGCATTTCGCCGTCTGACAGATCCTTTAGCTCGCGCGCTTTGGGCAGCCCGTCGAATTTCGCCTTCAATTTCGCTTCGTCGCCCATAAATCCGGCAAGAAGCGTCGGCAGGGCCTTGAACGTCGCTTGTAAAACTTCGGGGTCGGCCTGGATCACGAAGCTTTCGCGCGCGAACGCGCTTCCGGCCGGGGTTTCGAAAAAGCTGTTGATCGCCGTCAACTGAGCTTCATTAAATTTACGGGCATATGCCCTTGAAAGCCCGGTCCGCATCGCGGGTTCGATAACCGCCATGGCTTCGGAGATCATCGGTCGCATAATCTCGACAAACTGCTTGCCGCGGTCTTTGCCGGCCGGATCGATGATTCGGGCGACGACTGCCTTTTTCTCCTCGGTCAGCGCAGTAACGGCTTCTTCGGACACTCCGGTTTTGGCGATGATTTCCGCGTCGCTCAGCCCCGGCATTGCATCGAACAACGGGGTGAGCATACCGCCGACCATGTCATCGATGATTTTGCCATAGGCCCCGTCGGGGAGAAGCTTCGATGCGGTAACCGTCGCGAGTTCCAGTCGTTTTGGTTCTGGCTCGGGTAGACCTTTGGTGTCGAACATCTTGGAGAAGATGGACATCATTTCGTCCATCGCCTTTGTACTGCTACCATCGGCAGGTACTATTATGGCGGCATCGTCCGTAACTTCACCTTGCGCCGCAAGGGCAGGAAGCGATGTGGTCAAAAACAGCGCAGCAATAATCGGTTTCAGCATCGATATTCTCCCAAAAGGTCAGGCCGCGACCTTCGCCGATTTGACCTGTGCCTGCAACCAGTTGTGCATGTGCTGGGTTACGTCGCGGCCATCCCGGATTGCCCACACGACCAGGCTCGCACCGCGCACAATGTCGCCGATTGCGAATACGCCGTCGAGGTTCGTCATCTGCGTCGCGTGGTCCACGCGAATCGTGCCCCAGCGGGTCACGTTAAGATCGGGCGCGCCAAAGAGAATAGGCAGATCCTCTGCCTCAAAGCCAAGCGCAGTGATCACCATATCGGCATTCAGCGTGAAATCGCCGTCGGGGTCGTTTTCCGGCGCGCGGCGTCCGCTGGCGTCTGGAGCGCCTAACCGCATTTTTGCAACATGGACGCGTTCGACCTTGTCGGTGCCGTCGAACGCTTTGGGTCCGGAAAGCCAGACAAATTCGACGCCTTCCTCCTCCGCGTTGGCGACTTCGCGCTGCGACCCGGGCATATTTTCGCGGTCGCGCCGGTAAAGGCATTTGACCGACGTTGCGCCCTGCCGAATTGCCGTCCGTACGCAATCCATCGCAGTGTCGCCCCCACCGATGACGACCACATCCTTGCCCTCGGCATTGAGAGCGCCATTGTCGAACGACGGAACATCGTCGCCAAAGCCCTTGCGATTGGATGCAACCAAAAAGTCGAGGGCCGGAACGATGCCATCAAGGCCGACCCCCGGTGTCGCTATCGCACGGGCCTTGTAGACGCCGGTGGCAATCAACACGGCGTCATGCTTGCCACGCAATTCGTCGAGCGAGGCATCGCGGCCGACTTCGAAATTGGCGTGAAAATGAATGCCCGCGTCTTCGAGCCTTTTGATGCGGCGCATCACCACTTCTTTTTCCAGTTTGAAGCCGGGAATGCCGTAAGTCAGCAATCCTCCCATCCGGTCATAGCGGTCGTACACATGGACGTCATAACCAGCGACACGGAGATATTCGGCGGTCGTAAGTCCGCCCGGCCCTGCGCCGATGATTCCAACCGACTGGCCGCGCGACGGGCCGACATCGACAGCTTCGACCCAACCTTCTTCCCACGCCGTGTCGGTGATATATTTTTCGACCGAGCCAATCGTTACCGCGTCATGGCCCGCAAACTCGATAACGCAATTGCCTTCACACAAACGGTCCTGCGGGCAGATCCGCCCGCAGATTTCGGGCATTGTGCTGGTCAGGTTTGAAAGCTCATACGCTTCACGCAAACGGCCCTCGGCGGTGAGACGCAGCCAGTCCGGAATATGGTTATGCAGGGGACAGTGCACCGAGCAATACGGCACTCCGCATTGCGAGCAGCGCGATGACTGCTCGACGGCGTCCTCGGCGGCATAGCGGCTGGCAATTTCAGCGAAATCCTCGGCGCGAAGGGGCGCAGGCCGCTTTTCAGGATATGCCTGCGGCTTCGACACAAATTTGAGCATTGGATCTTTTGCCACGACGAACTCCTTGACGATGCCAAGCGCATACGCAGCTTTCTTATTGAAGTCACGACGAAATCATTAGAATAGGACAGTCTTTATGACTTAATCTCGGAAATCTTTACACTTGTTTCCAGCGACTGAAATAATATTTCAATAAATTAATTCCGGTTCGGACCTATCTTTGGCCGAGCCAAATCAGTGCGGCAATTCCGGCAATGATTCGGTACCAGGCAAAGGGTCCGAAGCCATATCGGGTCACGACAGCCAAAAACGCCTTTATTACCGCCCAGGCGACGACGAACGAGACCACAAAGCCGATCCCTATCAGCCCCATGTCGTCGATACTGACCGCATCGCGATGTTTGAATAATTGCAGCACGGTTGCGCCGGTGAGTGTCGGCAGAGCAAGGAAGAAGCTGAACTCCGCAGCCGTCTTGCGATCGACGCCCAAGGACATAGCGCCCAATATCGTGGCCCCCGACCGGCTGACGCCGGGAATCATCGCAAAGCATTGCACGATACCGATCATTGCCGACTGCTTAACTGACAATGCCGCGACGCCGCCGCTTTCCTTCGGTTTTGCAAATTTTTCGACCAGCAATATTGCAAACCCGCCAATAATCAGCGCCCACGCCACGATCACGGCGTTCTCCAGCATGAGTTCGATGGCGTCGCCAAACGCAAGCCCCAGCACGACCGCCGGGAAAAATGCCAGCAACAGGTTGCGTACAAAAGCAATCGCTCCTGCCTCAAGCGTAAACAGGCCTTTGGCAACGTCCAGAAATGTCCGCCAATAAAGGACAACGATAGCCAGAATAGCCCCCGGCTGAATTGCGATGTTGAAAATTGCCCAACGCCCGGCATCGTAGCCGAGCAATTCGGTCGCCAAAATCAAATGCCCGGTCGAAGAAACCGGCAAAAATTCGGTCAGGCCCTCGACGATGCCGAGGATGATCGCTACCCAAATGTCATTCATACAGAAGTCCGATCGCCCTCAGCCTGTCGAAGAGTCACGCAGCGGCCTGCGCGCCGAACCGTCCGTTCTTGCGAAACACGGTGAGCCAGTCATGTGCGACGCCGTCGAGCGGGGTGGGAACGATGCCATAATGGGCAAGGCCATCAACGCCGGTCACGACGTTATCGCTGCCTAGCATCTTCAACTGGTCGCTGCTGATCGGTGCGCCGGGCAGCCAGCCGGTCGTTTTTGCAAGTACGCTGGCCGCCAGATCGGGGACTTCGATGAAAGCCGGATCGCGGCCGATGGCCCGCGCGATCCATTTGTTGAGCTCAAGCATAGTAAATATATCGGGGCCACCCAGCTCAAGCGTATTGCCGCCCGGCGTGGCAAGGGCGGCGGCAACGGCCTTCGCAACATCGCCTACATAAACTGGCTGAAACTTTGTCTTCGCACCGATCACCGGGACCACGGGTAACATCCGGATCAGGCCTGCAAACCGATTTGTAAACTGATCCTCGCGGCCGAAGACGACAGAGGGGCGCAGGATGTCGGCATTTGGAAAGACGGCGCGGACAGCCTCTTCACCGGCGGCTTTGCTTTGTCCATATTCGGCGTCGCTTCGGGCGTCAGCACCAATCGCCGAAATATGAACAAGCGCCTGGACGCCGGCTTCGGCTGCTGCCTTGGCGATATTGTCTGCGCCGACATTCTGGACGGCGTTCATATCGCTGAAGCTACCGACAAGATTGACCGCGGCGTCGGCATCGGTCATCGCGCGCGCAACGCTTGTGGGCTTGCGTACATCGGCAGCGACGAGCTGCACTTGTCCCAAATTGCCGAGCGGCCGGATATGCATGGCGCCGGCCGGGTTTCGGCAGGCGACGCGCAGACGGACACCTTTTGCGAGCAGCGCCTCTGCCACATACCGCCCCAAAAAGCCGCTTCCGCCGAAAATCGTAACCAACGTGCCTTGCATGGATGCTCCATCTGTTGCTGGCGCTCGCTTTGCACCAGCACCCTCATGCTTTCAAGGTGATATGCTAAAAATTGCGACAGTCGCTAGGGGCGGTTTCGCCCGCAAATCGTGCGCCGATCCAGTCGAGCGTTTCGGTCGCGCTGTCGGCTGCGCTGGTTGCGTGCCCGCCCTTGCTGGTGATGGAAATATATCGCACTTGCGCCTTGTCGCGGCAGAGCTTGCGCACAAATGCCTTCGTTACGTCGGGAGCGACCAGCGCATCGGCGTTATTTTGCGCTATCAGGAACGGCACACCATAATTGCGCGGTGCCGGGCTGTTGTCGCGGGCAATATCTTTCCATGGGCTGATCCTGCCCAAATCGACATTCTTCAGCCGCTGCCGCAGGAGGACAAGGCCGACCACCATACCGAAACGCGGCTTGGCATCAAGCGTCACGCAGTTATTCTTCGCCAGCCGGTCGATAAGGTCCCCCGTCGGTTTTTTTCCCAGCGTGCGCAGCGAAATGCCGAAATGCTGCGACCAGCTGTGCGCGGCATAAGCGGTCATAAACGCGCGAACCGTGGGATCGATCTTGCCGGTCAGGTTCTGCACCAGATCGGTGGGCGGCGCGGCGGCTGCGACCCCCATCAAGGTTAGTTCGGGCGCATAGCCTTTCGCCAGTTGTCCGGTCCACAAGGCTGCATGCCCGCCTTGCGATTCGCCCCACACCGCAAAGCGGCTCCCCGCGCCCGCGTCGGCTATGCCCCGTGCCGTACGAACCGCGTCGAGCACCGAATAGGCAGCGCTAGTGCCGATGAGATACGGGTGCGGCTGCGGCGTGCCGAGCCCTGCGTAATCGGGCGCAACGACAGTATAGCCGCGCGCAATCATGTCCCGAAGCGCCGGGGTCGCATCGAAGAAATTCGCGGACAGCGATGGCGTGCATGTGTCCTCAACGCCCCATGTTCCGTGCGCCCAGGCGAGCACCGGGCGACCCATTCGCGATGGTCGCCCCAAGGGTGCAATCACCACGCCCGTCATCTCCTCAACCCCGCCACGGTCGTTGCTGCCGGTGTAGCGGATCCGCCACGCCTGCGCCCCCTCGGGTGCATTATCCATCGCAGTATAGTCGATCAGCGTGCCGGGCTGCTGAGCGTTGGCCGGAGTGGCGGCTGCAAACAACGCTGCGACCAACAGCAGCAGGGAAAACAGCCGCACGCTATTTCCGCATGAAGCGGCTGGTCGCGCCATCGGTCGATGTCACAATCAAGGCACCGTCGGGCGTCACCGTCACCGAAGCCGCGGCCTCAATCAGTTTCTGATACGCCGCCTCCTGGGTCATCAGCGCGGGTGAACAGGCCATGCGGGTTCCGACCATCGGCGGATAGACCTTCAGCGTGTCGCCGTTCAGTTGGTAGTTCGCCGAATAGCCGTTGCACCCCGACTTGCCGCCGATCTTGCCATCGCTCCCGAGCATCAAGGTCACTTCGCTGCGATCGACAATGCCCTTGCCGCCGATATCCTCCGCGCGCCACCATACATCCTTGATCGCGGCGACCGGCACCACCGGGGCGGCAAGTTCCTGCACCTCGGCGCGCCTGGTCTTGCGGTTATAGAGGCACAGCATCTTCGCCGTCGCCCCCTTCATATGCGGTTGCGGCCAGGTCCCGTCGATCACGCGCGCGTCGATGGCCATCTTGTCCGAATAACGAACCGGCGGCCCCGCCGTCGCACCCGTCAGGTTGGCCGCTTTCAAACAGGCAGCTTCCGACGCCTTATCCACCTTCGCCCAAGCGTCGGGCGTTGCCGAAAACGCCGGAGCCGCCATCGTCAGCGCGACCAAAACTCCGGCGAGGGGAAACAGCCGCCACATCACCTCAATATCCCGTTCGTGTGCACAGGACGTCGGCGAGATACACGCGGCTATACACGGTTTCCTGAGTCTGGCTGGCCGAGCCGCCATAGCCCAGGCTCTTGCAATAATCGTCGGCGGTCTTGGCCGCGCAGTTGGCGGTCGAGCCGCCATTCGCGCACGACAGGATGCGAACGCGGTTGCGGCCAGGTGCGGGGAAATACTCGCCCGACATACCCCGCAGCGAGGTGCCCGCTGGCGGATCGGGCTGAACCGGCGGGGCGTAGCCAACCGGGCGCATCGACTGCACTGCGTTCAATATCCGGCTTACCTTCCGCAAATCGGCTTCGTCCGCCGAAACCTTGGCGCAAGGCGCACGATAGCGAGTCCGTGCGCACAACTCCCACGTCCCCGAGCGTACCTTGATCGAGCGGACCGGCCAGGCGAGACCCAAATTGGATTTCGCCTCGCCGACATACACAGCCGGACCCTGAAAATTGAGATCGCGGTAGATCGTCGCTTCGCCGCGGCCGATCGGCGCCATTTTGTCGGTTTGCGCCCATGCCGCAGCGCCGATGGTAAGCGCGACCGATGCAATCAGTGCTGCCTTGATATTCATGCCCGTCCTCCTTGTGTGCAGTGCCACATACTCTTCACCCTCATGGGAGACTGACCTAATCGCAGGCCGTTGACAATACCACTTTATCGCTTAAAGGAGCGCCCCTACCCGGTGTCGGCCATACGCCCGACACCACAGTGCCCGGATGGCGGAATTGGTAGACGCACCAGCTTCAGGTGCTGGCGCTGGCAACGGCGTGGAGGTTCGAGTCCTCTTCCGGGCACCATTTTTCTGTTCAGAACATCCCAAAATGTTTGCAAAACCCGCAGAAAACCGCTATAAAAGCGGTATTCGGCTACGCTATCTCTCCATGTCGCCGTCGACCTGCGGTCACCGCAGTTTTCGCAAGCCGGTCCGCGGCTTCAGCTGGGGTTTGTTGCCAAGCGTCAGCCGCATCAAGAACTTCGCTTAACCGAGCTCCTATCCGCTCGATCCTGCTTACAACGTCGTTTTGAGTCCAGCCAAGATATTCTGCCGCAACATTTATGATGCCTCCTGCGTTGACGACATAGTCAGGCGCATACAGCACGCCGCAGTCCGAAAGCCTTTTACCATCTTCAGGAGTCGCCAACTGATTATTGGCAGCACCGCAGACGACCTTGGACTGCAGTCGCGGGATGGTTTGCGAACCAAGTACACCGCCCAACGCACATGGCGCAAATATGTCGGCTCTCACGCTGAAAATTGCGTCCCCTTCGACAACCCGGGTACCAGGAGCTAGCTTCGCTACTTTAGCCGCAGCTTGTGGATTTGAGTCCGATACGGTCAATTTTGCGCCGACGC
>CALRMO020000073.1:0-12145 GCA_943369235.1 Sphingomonas paucimobilis | reverse complement strand
TGCCGATATGATAATCGAGCGGCCCGCCATTGTTCATCAGGATGAACGGCGGATAGCACATCAGCGCGGCGACCCAGCCCGCGAGATAGGGGTTCGCGGTGCGGATATGCGCGTCCAAGGGCTTGCATGTCAGCATATAGCCAACCGTGGCAAACTGCACATCGACGAGAAACATCGCGGTGATCAGCGCGTTCGCCAGCCATACCGGATTGGCTGCAACCTCGGCAAAATTCATATTCACGATATCGCGGAACCCGCCGGGCACGATGGAGATCATAAAAGCGAGGAAAAAGCCTTTTACCGCCCAGGCGCGCAGATGATGGAATATCTCGTCGCGCTCCCAATCGGCTCGTCCCGATATCCACGCCCCCAGATCCCAGGCCCCGTCGCGCGGATTGACCAGATAGCGGTCCAGCCAGACGACATAAGGCACCGATGCAATGACCAACGGGATCGCTGCCACCTGAAACATCTGCATCGAGAACAGGTAAGCGCCATCCCAGTAGAAACGGCACAGCGCGTAAATGCTGGCGATCGCCGCCCAGGTCGCCCAAAGGCCCGCAATCTTGATAATGCTATCGTCCAACACCTCGGCAGCCGGGCGCTTAAGGCTCCAGTCGATGCCGGTCGAAGGCCGCCGGTGCACCTTGTCCACAAGCAGCGACCATAACACCATCGGCAGACCGCAGAAAATCAGCGCCACCATCGCCGAATAGGGACCGTCGGCCAAAGCCGGCCAGCCGTCGAAGCCAAGCGCAGCGCCAATGCTACCAAAGTTACGGGCCACGAGCACGGCCAATGCAAGCCCGCACAAGCCGCTCAGGCCGACAGCCGTACTGACGGCGGACACAGGCCGGGGATCGGCGACATTGACGGCGCGACTTTTCACAGCATCAGATTAGCGGGAATTGGTTAACAAAGCGGTGAACGCCGTTAGGTTTTTCGCTGCCCCAGCAACCGCAATCGCAGTGCGTTCAGCTTGATGAAACCCGCCGCATCCTTCTGGTCGTAAGCACCAGCATCGTCCTCGAAGGTCACGACCTTTTCGCTGTAGAGGCTGTTCGGCGACTTGCGCCCAACTACGCTTGCCAAGCCCTTGTAAAGTTTAAGCCGTACCGTCCCTGACACCAAGGTCTGGCTATGGTCAATCGCTGCCTGAAGCATTTCGCGTTCGGGCGAGAACCAGAAACCGTTGTAAATCAGCTCGGCATATTTCGGCATCAGCTCGTCTTTGAGATGCGCTGCGCCACGATCAAGCGTAATGCTCTCAATCCCGCGATGCGCGCGGGCGTAAATTTCGCCGCCGGGGGTCTCGTACATCCCGCGTGACTTCATGCCGACGAAGCGGTTTTCAACCAGATCGAGGCGACCGATGCCATGCTTGCGGCCATATTCATTCAGCGCGGCCAGCAACGTCGCGGGCGACATCGCCTCGCCGTTCAACGCAACGCCGTCGCCCTTTTCAAAATCGATGGCGATATATTCTGGCGTATTGGGCGCATCCTCGGGATTGACCGTGCGCGAATAGACATAATCCGGCGTTTCATCCCAGGGATCCTCGAGCACCTTGCCCTCGGACGAGGTGTGCAACAGGTTCGCGTCGGTCGAGAACGGCGACTCCCCGCGCTTGTCTTTCGGCACCGGAATCTGGTGCTGCTCGGCCCATTCGATGAGCCGCGTACGGCTCGTCAAATCCCATTCGCGCCACGGCGCGATCACCTTGATCTCGGGGTTCAGCGCATAGGCCGACAGCTCGAACCGCACCTGGTCATTGCCCTTGCCCGTCGCGCCATGCGCGATCGCATTAGCGCCGGTTTCGGCAGCAATCTCGATCAGTCGTTTCGAAATCAGCGGCCGTGCAATCGAGGTTCCGAGCAGATAATCGCCCTCATACCGCGCATTGGCACGCATCATCGGAAACACAAAATCGCGGACAAATTCCTCGCGCAGATCGTCGATATAGATGTGATGATCGGGAACCCCCATCAGCACCGCCTTTTCGCGCGCCGGGCCAAGCTCTTCGCCCTGCCCCAAATCGGCGGTGAAGGTCACGACCTCGCAGCCATACTCGACCTGCAACCATTTCAGGATGACACTGGTGTCGAGCCCGCCCGAATACGCGAGCACGACTTTTTTAACCGAATCTTTCATGAGGCAACTTTCCGCTGAACTATCGCGGCGCGGCTAGCAGTCTGGACAGGCGGCGGCAAGGCGATAAGCTGGGCGAAACGGGAGATTCGCCATGGCGAAATATGAGCTAAAGACCAAAGCAACACCTATCGGGGTCGGTGACTTTATCGATGCCGTCACTGATGCACAGCAACGCGAGGACGCACACAAAATTGCAGCGATGATGCAGCGGCTGTCGGGGCATCCGCCGAAAATGTGGGGGCCGAGCATAATTGGCTTTGGCAGCTATCATTATAGATATGACAGCGGGCATGAGGGCGACATGGCGCGCATCACCTTTTCACCGCGCAAGGCGAATATCGTTCTCTACCTGGCCGATAGCTTTGATGGCAATGCGGAACTGATGGCAAAGCTTGGCAAGCATAAGACTGGCACGTCATGCCTGTATATCAAGCGTCTATCCGACATTGACGAGAAAGTGCTTGAACAATTGTGCGTCGAATCACTGAAATGGATCGCGCAGAGATACCCCGAATGAGCGCGTAACTTTCCGGCGCATGGCTGCGAACTTCTCAGCGCGGACGGGGTTTAACTTCCTTTTTCCCTGTCTGCACCACGATAGGAATATTCGATGAAAAATACCGCCGCCCTGTTGATGACCTTCATCCTGCTCGCGCTGGCCGGATGCCATAATTCGAATGTTGTGACCACCGACGCCAACGCGGCGACGCGCCAAGTCGCTGCACCGATAAGCGCGACCGCCGAAAACCCCATCGTCGTTGAACTTTACCAGAGCCAGGGCTGCTCGTCCTGCCCGCCGGCCAACGCGGCGCTCAACGCCGTTGCCGATCAACCCGGAGTGATCGCGCTCAGCTTTGCCGTGACCTATTGGGACCGGCTTGGATGGAAGGATATCTTCGGCGACAAGGCCTATACGCAGCGGCAATATGACTACGCCCATGCGCTGGGCAACGCCAATGTCGCAACGCCCCAAATCATTATCAACGGCAGGACGGTAATTACCGGGATCAAGCGTGGCGAGCTCGCCAGCACGCTTAAGGCAAGCAAACCGGTTGCCAGCAGCCCAACGATCAGCATCGACAAGAATATTGTTTCAATCGGCAAAGCAACAGGGAAAGCCAATATCTGGCTCGTCCGCTACGATCCGACGACACGCAACGTAGCAATCCGCTCAGGCGAAAATAGCGGACGAACATTGCCGCACAAAAACATCGTGCGGTCGCTTAGCAAAATTGGCGAATGGACCGGCGGCGCAGGGAGTTACAGGATTCCGCCGACGCCCGACGACCGGCTTAACGCAGTTATTTTAGTTCAGCGTCCGCAAGCCGGTGAAATCATCGCCGCGAAAATGATTTAGCTATTCGCTCGACAGCCCGTCACGCTCTTTCCTTTTCCGGACTGACGAAGCTTGAACTGCCGCCGGTTATGTCGATATCGCAAAACCGCCGCCGAAATGACAAAGGCCAAAATCGCGCAAAGTGAATAAGCAACGATCTCCCTCGATTCCATTCTCATCCAATAATTTCCCGACACCTTGTCATTTCATCCAAAGGTAAAAGAATGGACACATCGCTGCAATAGCAATGCGGGCGGGCTCTGTGTTTAACTATGTAAAAGCTTGTTTTTTGTGGATACTAATATGCGAGCAACAGCTGTGCACGGCTCTCGAATGTCCAGGGAAGCGGCTCACTCGTGATGACGCAGTCGCCCACAGCTATGGTCTCGCCAGCCAGGGAAACCAAGCCTTGCACAGGGATGATCCAATAACGCTCAGCCGGCGGCAGCACGGGCAGCGGATGGAGCGAATCCAAATGCCAAAGGCTGAAATGCGGCCCGTCAACAAGCTGTATATTGCCGCTCGCCCGGCCTGATCGGGGGTCTGCATAGGGCTTTGCCGCTGATACCGCGACACCGTCGTCCAGATGCAATGCGCGCGGCCGACCATAATCATACAGTCGGTAAGTGATGTCGGCGTATTGCTGCACCTCGACCAGCGTTATCCCTGCGCCGATGGCATGCACCGTGCCCGCCGGAATATAAAAGAAATCACCCGCTTTGACCGGCTTCCAGTCCATAAGTTGCTCTATTTCACCCGAAAGCGACGCAGCGCGAAGGGCATCGGCGTCGAGCGGCCTTAACGTGCCCATACCCAGCACTGCGCCCGGCTCCGCATCGACGATATACCAGCACTCTTCCTTGCCCGACGGCATCCCGCGCGCCTGCGCCTGGGCATTGTCGGGATGAACCTGGATCGACAGTTTTTCCGAGGTAAAAAGCCACTTAACGAGGATCGGCAGCGCATCGGCCCCGTCGCCTTCATACCATATTTCGCCGATACGCTGACCGGCGACATCGCCGAAAGCCGCTGGAATGTCGGTTCGGCCCCATGGCTTCTCAACCAGCTTTTTGCGCAATCTCATGCCCCACGTCATGGCGGCTTGGGGAAAAGATTTAAAGCGCTGTTTTTGCTTTTGCGGTGCTTCAACTGCCGCTAGGGGATGCGCAACACCAAAAAATATCTCCCCAGGCACCATCAACTGGAGCCAAAAATGACCGATTATGTATCACGCGCCGGCCTGCAGATTGCAGAAGAGCTGGCGTTGTTCATCGAAACCAGAGCGTTGCCCGGCACCGGGTTGGCGGTCGAGGATATCTGGAACGGGCTCGCGGGCATTTTACAGCGCTTCGTTCCCCAAAACCGCGAATTGCTGGCAAAGCGCGACAAGATTCAGACGCAGCTCGATGTCTGGCACAAGGCAAATCCCGGCCCCATCTCCGACATGCCTGGCTATCAGGCATTTTTGCGCGAGATCGGCTATCTGGTGCCAGAGCCAGCGCCGTTCGCGATCGGCACGCAAAATGTCGACCCCGAAATCGCTGGCATGGCCGGGCCGCAGCTCGTGGTCCCGAGCCTCAACGACCGGTTCGTCCTCAACGCGGCCAACGCGCGCTGGGGCAGTCTGTATGATGCGCTGTACGGAACCGATGTGCTTGACGCGCCTGCTGCCAAGCCCGGTGGCTACGACGCAGCCCGCGGCGCAGCGGTTGTCGCTTATGCCCGCAATTTTTTGGATGAAACAGTTCCGGGTTGGCAGGCGGTTCTCGCCGGCGGCACTTGCCCGCATTTCTTCGCCAAGTCCGCATCAGGCGAGGCAAAGCGATATCTGTTTGCACATAACGGCCTCCATATCGAGATAGTCGTCGATGCCGCCAACCCCATCGGTGCGCTGGACGAATTGCACATCGCCGATGTGATCCTCGAAGCAGCGCTGACGACCATTATCGATCTCGAAGATTCGGTGGCTGCGGTCGACGCCGGGGACAAGGTAGCCGCCTATACCAACTGGCTTGGTCTGATGCGCGGCGATTTGGTGGCGTCGTTCGACAAGGGCGGACGGACCCTAACCCGCGCGCTCGATGCCGACCGCGAATATGACGGCGTCACCCTGCCCGGCCGAAGCCTGATGTTCGTGCGCAATGTCGGACATTTGATGACCAACCCGGCGGTACTTTTGCCCGATGGCAGCGAGGCACCCGAGGGTATACTCGACGCCTTGTTCACCTCGCTTTGCGCGCTGCACGATTTGATGGGCCTTGGCACCCATCGCAACAGCCGCGCCGGGTCGATCTACATCGTAAAGCCAAAGATGCACGGCCCCGAAGAGGCCGCTTTCACCAATAGCCTATTCGACGCGGTCGAAGACGTGCTTGGCCTTCCCCGCCACACGATCAAAATGGGGGTGATGGACGAGGAGCGCCGGACCAGTGCCAACCTTGCCGCGTGCATCCACGCGGTGAAAGATCGCATCGTTTTCATCAACACCGGGTTCCTCGACCGCACCGGCGACGAAATGCACAGCGCGATGCACGCGGGACCGATGATCCGCAAGGCAGACATGAAAACCTCGTCGTGGATTCAGGCGTACGAGGCGCGCAATGTCCAGATTGGCCTCGCCTGCGGGCTGTCGGGCAAGGCTCAGATCGGCAAGGGGATGTGGGCCGCACCCGACATGATGCGCGACATGATGGTGCAGAAAATCGGCCATCCCGAAGCGGGCGCAAATACCGCGTGGGTTCCTTCGCCCACCGCAGCAACGTTGCACGCAATGCACTATCATATGGTCGACGTTTTCGAGGTTCAGCGGGGCATTGCAGCCCAAAACCGTAGTGCTGAGCCTGTCGAAGCACGCCTCGCCGACAAACGCCCTTCGACAGGCTCAGGGGTTACGGTAGATAGCTTGGGCACCCTCCTCACAATTCCGGTCGCGCCCGTGGGCCACAATTGGTCCGACGAGGAAGTCACCCAGGAACTCGAAAACAATGCGCAAGGCATTCTCGGTTATGTCGTCCGCTGGATCGACCAGGGGGTCGGCTGCTCAAAGGTCCCCGATATTCACGACATCGGCCTGATGGAGGACCGCGCGACATTGCGGATTTCGTCGCAGCACATCGCCAATTGGCTGCTCCACGGCATCGCCACGGAAGCGCAGGTCGATGCCGCGCTTACAAAAATGGCGGCGAAGGTCGATGCACAGAACGCTGCGGACCCCTTATATGAGAAACTTACGCCTGACAGCATCGCGTTCAAGGCAGCCCGCGCGCTGATATTTGAGGGCATCAGCCAACCCAATGGCTACACCGAACCGCTGCTGCACAAATTCAGGCAGGTGAAGAAGGCGGGTTGAAGCCGGGCGCTTTCCGAGGCACAGACGGCCATTGGGGAGATTTTTATGCGCGAGTTGACTATCAGGTCCGTCATATTGGGCGGGCTGATTACGCTGCTGTTTACGGCGGCCAATGTCTATCTGGGACTGAAGGCAGGGCTTACTTTCGCCACATCAATCCCGGCGGCAGTCATTTCGATGGCGATCCTGCGGATGCTTCCCGGCGGGACGATCCTCGAGAATAACATTGTCCAGACTATTGCATCGGCAGCGGGGACGTTGTCGGCGATCATCTTCGTGCTGCCGGGGCTGGTGATCCTTGGCTATTGGCAGGGCTTTCCGTTTCTGACGACGGCCGCGGTGTGCGCGACAGGCGGGATTTTAGGGGTGATGTTCTCGGTGCCGCTGCGGCGGGCTTTGGTGACAGGCTCCGACCTGCCCTATCCCGAAGGCAAGGCGGCAGCCGAGGTGCTGATCGTAGGTTCGGCCGAAGGCTCGGGTTCCGAAGAGAATAGACGCGGACTGGCCACGATTGTCGTCAATTCGGTCTTGTCCGCCGGGCTATCGCTCCTCATCGCCATGAAACTGGTAGCCGGCGAAATTGCAAAATATTTCAAGGTTGGCGCGGGCGCGACCGGCGCTTCGACCTCGCTTAGCCTGGCTTTAATCGGTGTCGGCCATCTCGTTGGGCTTTCGGTCGGGCTCGCCATGTTGCTTGGTATGGCGATCAGCTGGATTGGCCTCGTCCCCTATTTCAGCCAGGGCGTGACCGGCGCGGACGCCGCCGAAATCGCAGGAACAGTATTCCGCGAAAAGGCGCGCTTTATCGGTGCTGGCACCATCGGCGTGGCCGCAATCTGGACGTTGCTCAAGATTATCGGACCGATCGTGCAAGGCCTTAAAGGCGCTATGGCTGCCTCTGCCAGGCGCGCGAGCGGCGGCGAATTGTCGCTGACCGAACGCGATATCCCGATCAAGACGGTGGGCGCGATCATCCTGATCACATTGATCCCGATCGCCTTTCTGCTTTGGCAGTTTCTCGGCGCAACTCCGCTTGCTGGGATTGCGGGGCCGATCATTGCGCTGACCATCGTCTACATCCTGTTGGCTGGCGTCGTGATCGCATCGGTCTGCGGTTATATGGCGGGACTTATCGGCGCGTCGAACTCGCCAATTTTGGGGGTCGGCATATTGGCGGTGGTCGGTGCGTCCTTGATGCTGCTCGGCTTTTTCGGACGCGGCGATACGCCCGACCAGACCGAAGCGATGATCGCCTATGCGTTGTTCGCGACAGCCATCGTCTTTGGCATCGCCACCATTTCAAACGACAATCTTCAGGATCTGAAAACCGGGCAGATCGTCGGCGCGACCCCATGGCGGCAGCAGGTTGCGCTCGTCATCGGCGTGATTTTCGGCAGCCTCGCGATCCCGCCCGTCCTCGATCTTCTCAACAATGCCTTCGGCTTTGCCGGAAGCGTCGGTGCAGGACCGAACGCGCTCGCCGCCCCCCAGGCTTTGCTGATCTCCGCACTCGCAAAAGGCGTGCTCGGAGGCGATCTCGACTGGGGCCTGCTCGGCCTTGGCGCGCTCATCGGCGTTGCGATTGTCATTGCCGATGAAGCGTTGGGCAAGGCAGGCAAGCGCCGGCTTCCGCCGCTCGGTGTCGGCATGGGCGTCTATCTGCCAATGGCGCTGACCTTCCTCATCGTCGTTGGCACCGTGCTCGGCCATTATTATGAAAAATGGGCGGACAGCCGCCCTGACCCCGAATCCGCCAAACGTATGGGTGTGCTTGCCGCGACCGGACTCATTGTGGGCGAAAGCCTGTTCGGCGTCGCCTTTGCCGGGATTGTCGCGGCAAGCGGCAGCGACGCACCCTTGGCCGTTGTGGGCGAAAGCTTTGAACCCATCGCCATGTGGGGCGGGGCGGCGCTGTTTATCGCGATATTGTGGTGGATATATTCGCGCACGCGGCGTGAGGCGCAATAATCTTTGACTCAGCCTGTCTACACATCTATACTGACAGTGTAGATGTGTAGACGGAGAATTTTAATGGCTTTCCACGTGCGCGATGGCGAAACCGACAAGCTTGTCCGGCATCTGGCTGCAAAATCCGGCACGGGACTGACCGAAGCCATTAAAGCCGCAGTCAAAAACGAATTGCAGCGAATCGACCAAAAAAGGCCGTTGAAAGACCGGCTGGAGCCGATTTTGGCGCGGACGCGTGGCGCACGCATCGATGACGGGCGAACGCATAAACAGTTTTGGGATGAAATCGGCGGCGATAACTGATGTTTGTCGACGCGTCGGCGCTTGTCGCCATCTTGCTTGAGGAAGAAGGGTCCGAAAAACTTGCCGAATGCATCGATTCCGGCGACGACAATATTACTTCGCCCGTCGCAATTTGGGAGACCACCGTTCGCCTGCAATCCTTGCTAAGCCTGAGTGCACAGGAAGTGCGCGATATCGTTCAGGCATATTGCCAGTTAGGCCGGATTCGCCTGGTCTCCATCGGCTCGGACGAAACAACCTGGGCGCTCCACGCGTTCGATCGTTACGGGAAGGGCCGACATCCCGCTGCGCTCAACATGGGCGATTGCTTCGCTTATGGCTGTGCGCGCGCGAATGACCGCCCCTTATTGTTCGTCGGAAATGATTTCAGCCGCACCGACATGCCGTCTGCCCTGAAAACGAATTAGGCCGGGTCGAGCCCATCCAGAAACCGCTCCGCATCGAGCGCGGCCATGCAGCCTGTTCCTGCGCTGGTGATTGCCTGGCGGTAGATATGGTCCATCACGTCGCCGCTAGCGAACACGCCCGGTACGCTGGTTTCGGTTGCTTGCCCCTCTGCCCCGCCGCGCACTTTGATATAGCCGCCCGCCATGTCGAGATGGCCTTCGAAGATTTGCGTGTTGGGCTTGTGACCGATGGCGATGAAGACACCGTGCAAGGTCACGTCCTCGGTGCCGCTTCCGTCGGTCGCCGCGATCCGCATTCCTGTGACGCCGCTCGCATCGCCCAGCACTTCGTCAAGGGTGTGGTTCCATTTGATCGTCACCTTGCCCTCGGCCTCGCGCTGGAACAGGCGGTCCTGAAGGATTTTCTCTGCTTTCAATCTGTCGCGGCGGTGCACCAAAGTCACATGGCTCGCGATATTGGCGAGATACAAGGCTTCCTCGACCGCCGTATTCCCCCCGCCGATCACCGCCACCGGCTTGTTGCGATAGAAAAACCCGTCACAGGTCGCGCAGGCTGACACCCCTTTGCCCATAAAAGCCGTCTCGCTCGGCAGCCCCAGATATTGCGCGCTTGCACCTGTCGCGATGATGACTGCATCGGCGGTATAATCGCCCGCCCCGCCGGTCAGGGTGAACGGCCGCTTCGAAAAATCGACCTTTTCGATATAGTCATTCTCGATGCGTGTGCCGAACCGCTCGGCATGCTTGCGCATCCGCTCCATCAGTTCGGGACCCTGGACGCCCTCGTCGTCGCCCGGCCAGTTGTCGACCTCGGTCGTGGTCATCAACTGGCCGCCGACTTCGACCCCGGTCACGATCATCGGCGTCAGGTTGGCGCGCGCCGCGTAAACGGCGGCGCTGTACCCCGCTGGACCCGAGCCGATGATGATGACGGGAGCGTGGCGTTGTGAAGACATGGAAATGCTTTCGCTGATTCTGTTTGGCACGACATAGGCATTGCGCCTGTATTGGCCAAGGGCAGCGCCCGACTTATCCCCATCAAAATAAGGGGTTCACATTGCCGGTGCAGCCACTTATCAGGCGCGCAAGTCCACGCTTTTACGGAGCATTTCATGACGAAGATCACGGTAATTTCACGCGACGGCGAAGCTCGCGATGTCGAGGCGGAAAGCGGCCTTTCGCTGATGGAAGTGATCCGCGACAACGGCTTCGACGAACTGCTGGCGTTGTGCGGTGGCTGCTGCAGTTGCGCGACCTGCCATGTCCATATCGACCCAGCGTTCGCCGACCACCTGCCGAAAATGGGCGAGGATGAAAACGACCTGCTCGACAGCACCGACCACCGCAACGAAACTTCGCGCCTGTCGTGCCAGATTCCGGTCAGCGATGCACTCGACGGCCTGATCGTGACCATCGCACCCGAGGACTGATTGCTAACTCCCTCCCGCTTGCGGGAGGGAAACTGATTACCCCCGCATTGCGCTGGCCATTGGTTCCTCCAGCACCGGATAGCCATGGCCGTCGGGGATGCACAGCCAGCTGCCATCCTCGCGCTTTTCGACATAGGTCAGCACCGTCGACACCGGATGCTCGGCCGCGTGCGCTGCTGCCGCATCAAAGCTACCGAATAATGCCAGCCGCTCCAGATTTCGCCGCGTGGGGAAGATCACCTTGACCTCACCCCTGTCGGCCCGCTCAATCACTTCGGCTGCGGTCGCCCAGAACAGCAGCCGATTTTCGGTATTGTCCACCGTCGCCAGCGGCGCGCTGTTGCCCGCATCGACCAGATAAAAACGCGTATCGAACACACGGCTCGCGCCTTCGAAAGCCGGGGGCCGCCAGCGTGACCAGGGCACGAGCTGATCGAAATCGGGTGTCCATTTGTGGCGCACGCACACCGCCTTCAGGCTGTCACCGTCATGCAATGCTGCCCGCGCAGCGTCGCAATCGGCCGGATCGCTCACCCCCGAAAGCCCAAGCGCCAACCCGGCTTCCTCAATCGTCTCACGGATCGCCGCCAGCCGCGCCGCCGCCTCATCGAGCGGCAAGGGTCCACCCAGCATGTCTGCATAATCGAAATCCGCCGCATCGACCTTGCCGCCTGGAAACACCGCAGCGCCGCCGGCAAAGGCCATCGCCTTAACGCGCTCGACCATCAACAGCAGCGGCGCGCCGCCACCCGGATTTTCGCGGAATATGACCATGGTCGCGGCGGGGGTGGCCGCAACCATTTCCGTGCCATCAATCGGCTGTGATTTCAAAATGTCCGTCATGCTTGTCCTTATGCGAAGCGCCATTTTATTATCACGCAAAGACGCAAAGACACAAAGAGGAAGAAAACAGAAGACAAAAGGATCCTCATCTTCCGTCCTTTGTGTCTTTGCGTCTTTGCGTGACAAATAGAAATGTCGGCAGCGCGGGACGAAGGTCGCCGCCATTGCACCAAACTAAAAATCGTGCCAGCCTTCATTCATTATGGGCATTATCGAACTTCTCTGCCTCGCCGGCAGCCTTAGTCTGCTCTCGGGCTGGCGCTTTTATCTCACGATATTCGCCACCGGCGTCGCGATGCATTTCAATATCGTGCCCCTGCCCGAAAATCTCCAGATGCTCGATGTCCTCGCCAACCCG
>CALRMO020000072.1:0-12272 GCA_943369235.1 Sphingomonas paucimobilis | reverse complement strand
GCCGATCGCGCTGTTTCTGGTGATTGCCCTCATCCTGTCGTCGGCTTTTGTCTTTTTGCCGATGGGTATTTCACGGCTGACTGGCGCACATCAGCCGACCGAGGCAAAATTGGCGGAATATGAATGCGGTTTTCCCGCGTTCGAGGATTCACGCAGCCAATTCGACGTGCGCTTCTATCTGGTCGCCATATTGTTCATAATTTTCGACCTTGAGGCGGCCTTTTTGTTTCCCTGGGCGGTTAGCCTTGGCGAAACCGGTTGGGTAGGCTGGGGCACGATGATGCTGTTCCTGTTCGAACTGGTCATCGGTTTCATCTACGCGTGGAAAGTAGGAGCGCTCGAATGGGAGTGATCGAAACAACACCGACTGCGCCCGATGCCGATTTCTTCAAGGATATCGACAGCGAAGTCAGCGACAAGGGCTTTGTGGTTACGACCACCGAAGACCTGTTCAACTGGGCGCGCACCGGGTCGCTCTGGCCGATGACCTTCGGTCTGGCGTGCTGCGCGGTAGAGATGATCCACGGCTATATGCCGCGTTACGATTTCGAACGCTTCGGCATCGCCCCGCGCGCTTCCCCGCGCCAGTCGGACGTGATGATCGTCGCCGGAACGCTATGCAACAAGATGGCACCTGCGCTGCGCAAGGTTTACGACCAGATGTCCGAGCCGAAATATGTGATTTCGATGGGCAGTTGCGCCAATGGCGGCGGCTATTATCATTACAGCTACAGCGTGGTTCGCGGTTGTGATCGGGTCGTGCCGGTCGATATCTATGTTCCGGGCTGCCCTCCGACCGCCGAAGCGTTGTTGTACGGCATTATGCAGCTTCAGCGCAAAATCCGCCGAACGGGGACCTTCGAACGGTGAGCCATTCCGCGCCTCTCATTGAAAAGCCGAAAGGCAGTGTTGCCGCCATCAAAAAGGCGCTTGGCAGGGACCTGATCGCCGTCGAGGAAGAATTTGGCGAAGTCGCCTTGCACGTAAAACGCGACAGCCTGGTCGCGACGATGACCGCGCTTCGCGATGAATGCCATTATCAGCAATTGATGGAAATTGCCGGCGTTGATTGGCCCGACCGCGACCCACGGTTCGAGATCGTATACTGCCTGCTTTCGCTGACCAAAAACCATCGCATTCGTGTGCATGTGGCGACCAATGAAGATATGCCGGTGCCTTCGGTGACATCGATCTGGCCAGTTGCCGGATGGCAGGAACGCGAAGTGTTTGACATGTATGGCGTGCTGTTTTCGGGCAATGAAGATTTGCGGCGTATCCTGACCGATTACGGCTTTTCCGGCCACCCGCAGCGCAAGGATTTTCCGCTGACGGGCTATGTCGAGCTACGCTATTCGGAAGAAGAAAAGCGCGTGAAGTATGAGCCTGTTCAGCTTCCGCAGGATTTCCGGAATTTCGACTTCCTGTCCCCCTGGGAAGGCGCGGAATATGTGCTGCCTGGCGACGAAAAGGTTATCAAGTCAGGCGAACCTCCGCGCGGGACACCGCCGCAGGTGGTTGAGGTGAAGACCACGGAGAAGCCTTCACAGACGGGTGCTGGCAAGGCAGCGAACGAAGAGGCCAAGAAGCGCAGCGTTCGCAAGCCAAAGGCGGAGAAGCCGCAATGAACGTAGCTCTTTCAGACATTATGTCACCCAAAGCACCAAAGAACCAAAGGAGTATTTTTGCGCGATCTCTTTGGTCCTTTGGTGCTTTGGGTGAGCTATTAACTGCGCCTATCGGCGCGGGAGCCGCATCATGAGCCTCCAGCAAGATCTCGCGCCCACCACTGGCGATGAAGTCATTCAGAATTACACAATCAACTTCGGTCCGCAGCATCCGGCGGCGCATGGCGTTTTGCGGCTTGTCATGGAGCTTGACGGCGAGATCGTCGAGCGGCTCGATCCGCATATCGGCTTGCTTCATCGCGGTACCGAGAAACTGATCGAATATAAGACCTATTTGCAGGCTTTGCCCTATTTCGATCGGCTCGATTACGCGTCGCCGATGTGCATGGAGCACTCTTATGTTCTGGCGGTCGAAAAGCTGCTCGACCTCGAGGTGCCGTTGCGGGCCCAATATCTGCGCGTGCTGTTTGCCGAAATGACGCGGATCAAGAACCACACGCTCAACATCGCGCACCATATTCTCGATGTCGGCGCAATGACGCCGGGGCTTTGGTTGTACGAAGTTCGCGAAGACATCATGGGCTTTTACGAACGGGCGAGCGGCGCGCGGATGCATGCCGCTTGGTTCCGGCCCGGCGGTGTTCATCAGGACGTGCCGTTGAAGCTGCTCACCGATATCGCCGACTGGCTCGATGACCGGATGCCGCGCCTGTTCGAGGACGCGATGAAGCTGGTCGTCGACAACCGTATCTTCAAACAGCGCAACGTCGATATCGCGATTGTGTCGAAAGAAGACGCGATTAAATGGGGCTTTTCCGGCCCGATGATCCGCGCAGCGGGCATCCCTTGGGATATCCGCAAAAGCCAGCCTTACGACGTTTATGCCAAGATGGAGTTCGACATCCCCGTCGGCACCCGCGGCGATTGCTACGACCGCTTCATGGTCCGCGTCGAGGAAGTGCGGCAGTCGGTCCGCATTATGAAGCAGTGTCTGCAACAAATGCCCGAAGGCCCGGTGTGCAGCGACGACCGCAAGATCGTGCCGCCCAAGCGCGCCGAGATGAAGCAGTCGATGGAAGCGTTGATCCATCATTTCAAACTCTACACCGAAGGCTTCAAGGTGCCCGTCGGCAGCGTCTATGTCGCGACCGAAAGCCCAAAGGGCGAATTCGGCGTTTATCTGGTCTCGGACGGCACCAACAAACCCTATCGCTGCAAAATCCGCCCGACCGCCTTCTCGCATTTGCAGGCAATGGATTTCATGTCGCGCGGGCATATGCTTGCGGACACGACCGCAATTTTGGGCGCGCTCGACATTGTGTTCGGGGAGTGTGACCGGTGAGTGAAGACGCACGGAACTCTGCAAAATTGTGGGCTGGTGGGATCGCTTTTGCTCTACTCTTTTGGGCAGCCTTACATTTTGATATCTTGGCTAGCGTTCTGGATGGATGGTTCTTGCCAATATTGTGTATCTTGTTTGCTATTAATTTATTGCAATCGGTCTGGATTGCTCGTCGACGGCGCGCAGTCAAATCGGATAATTTAAATGGCTAACACCACCCACATCCCCGACGAAGCCAAAACCCGCAGCGTTTGTAGCGAGATTGTGCTATCAATGTCTCTGCAATCAAAGGAGCAATGATGTGGTTGAGAATGTAACGAACGAATTGATTTTCAACGTCTTGCAAAAAATGCAGATCGACATGTCAGAAATGAAATTCGATATGCGCGATCTCAAAACTCGGATGACAATGGTCGAAGAGCATATTGGAAGCTCAATCATTGCGATCTCCGGCGTGAACAACCGTCTCGACAGATTGAATGATCGCGTCGAGAGAATCGAGCAACGTCTCGATCTTACGGACGCCAAATAAAGCAACTATGGCTGACACCGCCCACATCCCCGACGAAGCCGAAACCCGCGCGAAGTGGGGCAGCTTCGCCTTTGCACCCGAGTACAAGGCAAAGGCCGACATCTATATCGGCCGCTATCCCGCCGGGCGGCAGCAGTCGGCGATTATGCCGCTGCTCGATCTTGCCCAGCGGCAGGTGGGTGAGGAAACCAAGACGCAGGGCTGGTTGCCGGTGCCGGTAATCGAATATGTCGCGCAGTATCTCGGGATGCCGTACATGCGCGCTTACGAGGTTGCGACCTTCTACACCATGTACAACCTTGCTCCGGTTGGCCGTTTCCATGTGCAGGTGTGCGGCACAACGCCGTGCATGTTGCGTGGGTCCGACGATCTCATGGCGGCGTGCAAGAACCGCGGCCTGGTCAAAGGCGCGACTACGCCAGACGGCATGTTCACCTTGTCCGAAGTCGAATGCCTCGGCAACTGCGCGTCGGCGCCGATGGTTCAGATCAACGACGATAATTATGAAGACCTTGATTACGACAGCATGACCGGTATTCTCGCCGACCTCGCTGATGGCAGGCAACCCAAGATCGGCACGCAATTGCCGGGGCGGCATACGGTCGAACCTTATGGTGGGCCGACCAGCCTGCAGGCGATGGTTGACAAGAACCACGACTATCGGGGGGAGTGGTGATGTTCGCCTATTCTTCGCGCTTTTGCGAAGTAATTTGTTCACGCGGAGACGCGGAGACGCGGAGATTAGATAATTCTCCTCTGCGAGCTCTGCGTACTCTGCGTGAACCAAAAAAGGATATTTCACGCAGAGGCCGCAGAGAACGCAGAGTTTCCGAAGGCATGACCCTCCGCGCCTCCGCGTCTCCGCGTGAACAGTTTCTTTTTTCGAGGGAGTGCGCATAATGGAATGGCTCCCCATCATCGGCGTTCTCGTCGCAGCATTTGTGGCGTGGAAATTGCTAACCGGCATCATTAAGCTCGCCGTAATTGGACTGCTGATAGCAGGTGCGGCTTGGTTCTTACTCGGAGGCCTGACATGAGCCTTCAAGACAAGGACCGCATTTTCACCAACCTCTACGGCTATCAGGATTTTGGCCTGAAAGCCGCGCGGGCGCGTGGGGATTGGGACAAGACTGCCGATCTGATGAAAATCGGTCAGGACGCGGTTATTGAGGAAGTGAAAGCCTCGGGCCTGCGCGGACGCGGCGGGGCTGGTTTCCCGACGGGGATGAAGTGGAGCTTCATGCCCAAGGCGCCGACGCCCGAGCGGCCCAATTTCCTCGTCATCAACGCCGATGAATCCGAACCCGGTTCTTGCAAGGACCGCGAAATCATCCGCCATGATCCGCACAAGCTGATCGAAGGCGCATTGATCGCCGGTTTCGCGATGCGCGCGCGCGCGGCCTATATCTACATTCGCGGCGAGTATATTTTCGAAGCCAAGGTGCTCGAAAAGGCGGTTGCGGAGGCTTATTCAGCGGGCCTGCTCGGCAAGAATGCCGCCAAATCGGGATATGATTTCGATGTTTTCGTCCATCGCGGCGCAGGCGCCTATATCTGCGGCGAAGAAACCGCGATGATTGAAAGCCTTGAGGGCAAAAAGGGTCAGCCGCGCTTGAAACCGCCATTCCCGGCTGGCGCGGGCCTTTATGGCTGCCCAACCACGGTGAACAATGTCGAAAGCATCGCGGTGGTCCCGACCATATTGCGGCGCGGCGCGGCGTGGTTCAAAAGCTTTGGGCGCGAGAATAACCACGGCACCAAGCTGTTCCAGATTTCAGGCCATGTCGAAAAACCCTGCGTCGTCGAAGAAGAAATGAGCATCCCGTTCCGCGAGCTGATCGAAAAGCATTGTGGCGGCATTCGCGGCGGATGGGACAATCTGCTCGCGGTCATCCCCGGCGGATCGTCGGTGCCACTGGTGCCCGCCGCGATGATGATGGACGTGCCGATGGATTTCGACGGCTGCAAGGAAGTCGGCAGCGGCCTTGGCACCGCAGCGATTATCGTGATGGACAAGAGCACCGACATCGTCCGCGCGATTTCGCGGCTTAGCTATTTCTACAAGCACGAAAGCTGCGGCCAGTGCACGCCATGCCGTGAAGGCACAGGCTGGATGTGGCGCGTGATGGAACGGATGCGCGAGGGCAATGCCGACGTGTCCGAAATCGACACCTTGTTCGAGGTCACCAAGCAGGTCGAAGGCCACACCATCTGCGCGCTGGGCGACGCGGCAGCATGGCCAATCCAGGGACTGATCAAGCATTTTCGGCCAGAGATGGAGCGCCGGATTGTAGAGCGCGGCGGGATGCTGGAGGCGGCGGAATGATTAGGGGAGCTGTATTTTCGTTAATTTTCTTTTTAGCCGGCTCCGTTAGCGCCGAGAGCCGTTTCCCAGGCGAGGCTTGTCCGGATTTCGATATTAAAAATCGTTGTGACCTAATGGCTAAAGCTGGCTCTGAGCGCATTAGGCGAATGGCAACAGTATGTGTCGAGCGCGAAAATGAATACAAACAGCTAGCTACAACGCTTTGGAAAATGGCTGACGACAATAGCAAGTTCGAATGTGAGATTTCCGCGAATCTGGCTTTTGGCAGTTACGAAATCCTGAGCAATTGCCTTCGCGATCAAAGCGCGCTTCTCGGAGCCAGTGAATAATGCCTAAAGTCACCGTAGACGGCCTCGAAATTGAAGTTCCGCAAGGCGCGACTGTCCTGCAGGCGTGTGAAATGGCAGGGAAGGAAATTCCGCGCTTTTGCTATCATGAGCGCCTTTCCATCGCGGGCAATTGCCGCATGTGTCTGGTCGAGGTTGCCCCCGGGCCGCCCAAGCCGCAGGCAAGCTGCGCGCTGCCCGCGACCGATGGCCAGATCATCAAGACCGATAGCGCGATGGTCAAAAAGGCGCGCGAAGGGGTGATGGAGTTTCTCCTCATTAATCATCCGCTCGACTGCCCGATTTGCGACCAGGGCGGCGAGTGCGATCTTCAGGACCAGAGCGTTGCTTATGGCCGCGGCGCATCGCGCTTCGACGAGAACAAGCGCGCGGTTGCCGAAAAATATATGGGCCCCATCGTCAAGACCGCAATGACTCGCTGCATCCAGTGCACGCGCTGCATCCGCTTTGCCGAGGAAGTGGCCGGCATCGAGGAAATCGGCGCAATCGGGCGCGGCGAGAATATGCAGATCACCAGCTATCTCGAACATGCGATGCAAAGCGAGCTGTCGGGCAATGTTGTTGACCTGTGCCCCGTCGGCGCACTGACGTCGAAGCCTTACGCCTTCGAAGCGCGGCCATGGGAGCTGAAGAAAACGCCGAGCATCGACGTGATGGACGCGGTCGGCACGAACATCCGCCTCGACAGCCGGGGCAGAGCCGTGCTCCGCGCGCTGCCGCGCATCAACGACGATGTGAACGAGGAATGGGCGAGCGACAAGACGCGCCACGCGGTCGATGGCCTGCTTCACCGGCGGTTGGACAAGCCTTATGTGCGGCGCGACGGGAAGCTCGTTGCGGTTAGCTGGGCCGAGGCATTCGAGACGGTTCGCGCGAACTGGTCGGGCGAAGCGGCGGTGATTGCGGGTGATCAGGTCGATTGCGAAACAATGTTCGCGGCGCGCGAACTGGCGGGTTCGGCGATGCTCGAAGGGCGGCAGACAGGGCTGGCTTATGACACGTCATCCTTAAGCGCGGTGAATTTCAACACGACAATTTCTGGCGTCGAGAATGCCGATGTCATCTTGCTCGTTGGCAGCGATACGCGCCGGGAAGCTCCCTTAGTAAATACGCGGATCCAGAAGGCCGTCCGCAAGCGTGGCGCGAAGGTTTTTGCCATCGGGCCGGTGACGGATTTGACATACAAGGTTGAATGGCTCGGTGACGATCTGGCGGCGCTCGCGAAAGCACCCAAGGCGTTGGCTGATGCACTGAAAACAGCCGAGCGTCCCGCGATCATCGTCGGCGGCGGCGCGCTCCGCTACGAAGGCGTCCACGGAGCGGCTTTGGCCTTTGCCAAGAAATATAAGTTGGTGCGTCCTTCGACAGGCTCAGGAGTCTGGAACGGCTTCAACGTCCTGCACTTCGCTGCGGCGCGCATGGGCGCGCTGATGCTTGGCTATGCGCATGACGGCGGCATCAAGGCGCTGGCAGCGAAAAAGCCGAAGCTCACATTCTTCCTCGGCGCGGACGAGGTCGATTACAGCCTGTTCGCCGATAGCTTCAAAGTCTATGTCGGCCACCATGGCGATAACGGTGCGCATCATGCCGACGTCATCCTGCCGGGGGCTGCTTACAGCGAGAAATCCGGCACCTACGTAAATCTCGAAGGCCGAGTCCAGCGCGGCGAACGCGCGGTATTTCCGCCGGGTGACGCGCGCGAGGATTGGGCCATTTTCCGGGCGTTGTCCGATGTTCTGGGCAAGCGGTTGCCGTTCGATACGGTCGAGCAACTCCGCGCTGAAATGGCGAAGGCGGTCCCTGCGTTGGGTGTCGAAGGCCTCGCCGATTATGGCTGGAACAAACCCAAATTGCCGGCCACCGTTAGCGGCAAAATCGCCGATTACCCAATCAAGGATTTCTATGTCACCAACGCCATCTGCCGTGCGTCGGAGACGATGCAGCGTTGTTCGGCTGAGCTTGTGCATAACGAGCAGTTTCTGGAGGCAGCGGAATGAGCTTTTATGTCAAATGTATGCGCAATAGCTCGCTGCTCCTGTTTTGGATGGCAATCATTGCGGGGATAGGTAGCGCAGCAGCCGTGCTTTTGAACGTATCTGATATGGTAATTTCGGGCGTCGATGACGTCTATCAACCCCACGGACCACGCGCTTTTTTCCAAATATTTATGGCGCTTGTTTCCGGAATTTCGTCAGCAACTTGGCCATTCATCGGTGCTGCTCTTTTGTGGCTGCTTGAGAAACGTTTGCCGAATCGGGATACGGCGGAATGACCAGCTTCTTCCAAAATCTCGGATTATCCTACGAAGGTGCGTGGTTCACCGCGACCATCGCTGGCATATTGCTCATCGCCTTTCCATTGATGCTGGCCGTTGCGCTTATCATTTATTCCGAGCGGAAGCTTTGGGCGGCATTCGCCTTACGCCGTGGCCCCAATGTCGTCGGACCCTTCGGAATCCTCCAATCGTTTGCCGACGGCCTGAAGGTATTCCTTCAGGAAACCATCATCCCGAGCGCGTCGAACCGCGGCCTGTTCCTGATCGCACCGATCATCACCTTCACCGTTGCGTTGATGGCCTGGGCGGTGATCCCGTTTGCCGATGGCGTGGTGCTGAGCAATATCAATGTCGGCTTGCTTTACGTCCTCGCGATCAGCAGCCTTGGCGTTTATGGCATCATCATCGCGGGCTGGGCTTCAAACTCGAAATATCCGTTCTATTCGTCGATGCGCGCGGCCGCGCAGATGATTTCCTATGAAGTCTCGATTGGCTTTATCCTGATTTGCGTCGTGCTGTGGGCGGGAACATTCAACATGGGCGGCATCATTGCGGGGCAGAAGGGCCATATCTTCGGCTTTATCAACGCTTACGGCCTCAATCCGTTACTGTTCCCCATCGCGGTGATGTTCCTGATCAGCTCGATGGCCGAAACCGCGCGCGCGCCGTTCGATCTTACCGAGGCGGAGAGCGAAATCGTCGCCGGCTACCAGACCGAATATTCGTCGATGGCCTTCGCGCTTTTCTGGCTCGGCGAATATGCCAATGTGCTCCTGATGTGCGCGCTCAACGCGATCCTGTTCTGGGGAGGATGGTTGCCGCCATTGAATGTCGATTGGCTTCCGGGGTTCGATGTTCCGGGCATCATCTGGTTCTTCGGCAAGATCCTCGTGATGTTCTTCATCTTCGCTTGGGTCAAAGCGACCGTGCCGCGTTATCGTTATGATCAGCTGATGCGTTTGGGCTGGAAGATATTCCTGCCGATTTCGCTCTTCTGGGTGTTCTTGGTGAGCGGATATCTCATGTACATAGGGCATTTCAAATGACTACCATCGCCCATCTCATCAAATCTTTCACCTTGTGGGAATTCGTAAAGGCGCATCTGATTACCTTGCGCTATTTCTTCAAGCCGAAGGCGACGATCAACTATCCGTTCGAAAAGAACCCGCTGTCCCCGCGCTTTCGCGGCGAGCATGCTCTGCGGCGTTATCCCAATGGCGAGGAACGCTGCATCGCGTGCAAGCTGTGCGAGGCGGTGTGTCCGGCGCTGGCGATCACCATTGAATCCGAACCGCGCGAAGACGGCAGCCGCCGAACGACGCGCTACGACATCGATATGACCAAGTGCATCTATTGTGGTTTTTGTCAGGAGGCGTGCCCGGTTGATGCCATTGTCGAAGGCCCGAACCTCGAATTTGCTACCGAAACTCGCGAAGAATTGATGTACGATAAAGCCAAGCTTCTCGACAATGGCGACAAATGGGAGCGCGCGATTGCCGCGAACCTTGCCGCCGATGCGGCGTATCGGTAAGGGCGGCGCGATGACTGAACAAGGTTCGAAATTTAACCGCAGTGCTGAGCTTGTCGAAGCACGACTCAAGGGGCAGCGCAACGCTGAACAGCGCCCTTCGACGGACGCAGCCGCTTTGCGTCTGCTGCTCAGGCCTACGGTAATTAAGGCAAGCGGTTCTTTGGCATGATTCAGGTCATATCCTTTTATATCTTCGCCGGGTTGCTGATCGGCTCAGCCGCGATGGTGATTTTTGCGCGCAATCCGGTGCACAGCGTGCTGTGGCTGATCGTTGCGTTTTTCAACGCAGCGGGGCTGATGGTGCTGATTGGCGCTGAGTTTATCGCGATGTTGCTGGTTATCGTCTATGTCGGCGCGGTCGCGGTGTTGTTTTTGTTCGTGGTGATGATGCTGAATATCGACTTTGCCGAACTGCGCGCCGGGTTTGTGAAAAACGTACCGCTGGGGTTACTGCTGGCAGTGGTGCTGGTGGCGGAACTGGTTCTTGGCATCGGTGCGTATAAGGCGGGCGCGGTAAAACTGGGCACCCCAGACGGTGCTGCGGCAGTGAGCGAAGTACCGAATATCGAGGCTATCGGCAATTTGCTCTATAGCAAGTATATCTTCCTGTTCGAAAGCGCTGGCCTGATCCTGCTCGTCGCAATGGTTGGCGCGATTGTCCTGACCCACCGCAAGAGCCATAGCGCCAAGGCACAGAATATCACCCGTCAGAATATGCGCCGTCCGCAAGACGCAACGCGCAATGTCAATCAACCGGTCGGGCAGGGGGTCGAGTTGTGATGGCATTTTCAATTATTCATCTCGCAATACTTGCTGCTCTGGTCGTTGTCCCGATTATGGCAATTGTTCTAATAATAAGATCGTCGAGGAAAAACCGATGATCGGCATCGAACATTATCTCGTGGTCAGCAGCATCCTGTTTGTGATGGGCGTGCTCGGCATTTTCCTGAACCGGAAGAATGTGATCATCATCCTGATGGCGATCGAGCTTATCCTGCTTGCAGTGAATATCAATCTTGTGGCGTTCAGCGCGTTTCTTGGTGACCTAACCGGCCAGATTTTCGCAATGTTCGTGCTGACGGTGGCGGCGAGTGAAGCAGCAATCGGGCTCGCCATCCTCGTTATCTATTTCCGTGGTCGCGGAACGATTGCCGTTGACGATGTCAACCGGATGAAGGGCTAGATCCAGTGACCTCCATTCATATCATTGTCTTTCTGCCGCTTCTGGCAGCGTTGATCGCGGGTCTTGGCCAGCAGTTTATTGGCGCGCTGGCGGCGAAAACCATCACTACAGCAGGTCTGTTTACGGCAGCTTTGCTTAGCTGGCCGATCTTCATTGGCTTTCTGACTGGAGCCGAAACGGCGTATGTTGCGCCCGTCATGCAGTGGGTGCAATCGGGCGACCTCGCCTTTGATTGGGAGCTTCGCGTCGATGCGCTGACGGCGGTCATGCTCGTGGTCATCACCACCGTGTCGGCACTCGTCCATCTCTATAGCTGGGGCTATATGGAGGAAGATCCGGACCAGCCGCGCTTCTTCGCCTATCTGTCGTTGTTCACCTTTGCGATGTTGATGCTGGTGACCGCGAACAACCTCGTGCAGATGTTCTTCGGTTGGGAAGGCGTTGGGCTCGCGTCCTATCTGCTGATCGGTTTCTGGTACAAGAAGCCAAGCGCCAATGCCGCCGCGATCAAGGCGTTCGTCGTCAACCGCGTTGGTGACCTTGGCTTCATGCTCGGCATTTTCGGCGTATTCTGGCTTTTCGGGACCGTATCGATCCCCGAAATTCTTGCTGCTGCACCAGACCAAGCTGGATCGAGCATTGGCTTCCTCGGCTACCGCGTCGATACGATGAGCCTGCTCTGCGTGCTGCTATTCATCGGCGCGATGGGCAAATCGGCTCAATTGGGCCTCCACACCTGGCTGCCCGACGCGATGGAGGGCCCGACGCCGGTATCCGCGCTAATCCACGCAGCGACGATGGTCACCGCAGGCGTGTTCATGGTTTGCCGCCTGTCGCCGTTGTTCGAGACCAGTCAGTTCGCGCTCAACGTCGTGACAATTGTAGGCGCAACCACTGCGATATTTGCCGCGACCGTCGGCCTCGTGCAGAATGACATCAAGCGCGTGATCGCCTATTCGACCTGCTCGCAATTGGGCTATATGTTCTTCGCGGCAGGCAGCGGCGCGTATGGCGTTGCGATGTTCCACCTTTTCACGCATGCATTCTTCAAGGCGTTGTTGTTCCTTGGCGCTGGCTCAGTGATCCACGCGATGCACCACGAGCAGGACAT
>CALRMO020000071.1:0-12581 GCA_943369235.1 Sphingomonas paucimobilis | reverse complement strand
GCGCAAGCATAAGGACGACCTCGCCCGCCTCGTCACCATCGAATGCGGCAAGCCCTTGTCCGAGGGCTTGGGCGAAGTGCAGGAGATGATCGACATTTGCGATTTCGCGGTTGGGCTATCGCGGCAATTGCACGGACTTACCATCGCCAGCGAACGCCCCGGCCACCGGATGATGGAGCAATGGCATCCGCTGGGGCCGACATTGGCTATCTCCGCCTTCAATTTCCCGGTTGCGGTATGGGCCTGGAATGCGGCCCTGGCTCTGGTGTGCGGCAACAGCGTGATCTGGAAACCGTCCGAAAAAACGCCGCTGACCGCTGTTGCGGTGCAAGCCATTTTCGAGCAGGCGGTTGCCGCCTTTGGCGATGCTCCCGCCCATCTTTCGCAGATCGTGCAAGGTGACCGCGATGTCGGCGCTGCATTGGTTGCCGATCAGCGCATCGCGCTCATATCGGCCACCGGCAGCACCGCGATGGGCCGCGCCGTCGGGCAAGTCGCCGCATCGCGATTTGCCCGCTGTATTCTGGAGCTTGGCGGCAATAACGCTGCGATTATCAGCGACCGGGCCGATGTCGCTTTGGCCCTGCACGGCGTACTATTCTCTGCGTTCGGCACCAGCGGTCAGCGCTGCACCAGCCTGCGCAGGCTGTTCGTGCACGATACGATTTACGATAGCTTTGTTGCGTCGCTGAAATCTGCGGCTGGATCGATGGCCATCGGCGATCCTCTCGATACCGCCAATTTGGCGGGGCCGCTGATCGACGACGCGGCCCTTGAGGCAATGCAGGGGGCGCTTGCGGAGGCAAAGGCTCTCGGCGCATCTATCAGCGGCGGCACGAGGATCCAGCGCGAGGGCGTCTATGTTCGCCCCGCTTTGGTGGAAATGGGCGCCCATGAGGGTCCGGCCTTGCGCGAGACATTTGCGCCGATCCTCTACATATTCCGATACTCCGATCTGGATGAAGCGATCATGCTTCAAAACAGCGTCGGCGCTGGCCTGTCGTCGTCCATCTTCTCGACCGACATTCGTGAATGCGAGCGGTTTCTGTCTGCGGAAGGTAGTGATTGTGGCATCGCCAATGTGAATATCGGAACCTCGGGCGCAGAAATCGGCGGAGCGTTTGGCGGCGAGAAGGAAACCGGCGGCGGTCGCGAGTCCGGCTCCGACGCCTGGAAAGCCTATATGCGGCGCGCCACCAACACGATCAATTACTCAGATAAGCTGCCGCTTGCGCAAGGGGTGACTTTCGACCTAGGCTGACGGCAGGAGAGAAGCCATGCTCGTTGAGAAACTGCCCCCGGTCAAAGCGACTTTGCAGCCCAGCAATCACCCTTATCTCAACGGCGCATGGACGCCGCAGCATGAGGAAGTGACCGCGTTCGACCTCGAGGTCATCGAGGGCAGAATTCCGACCGATATTGACGGCATTTACCTGCGCAATACTGAAAACCAGGTGCACCAGCCGCTGGGCCGTTACCACCCGTTCGACGGCGACGGGATGATCCACCAGATCGATTTTTCGGGCGGCAAGGCAAGCTATCGCAACCGCTTTGTCCGCACCCGCTGTTTTGCAGCCGAACAGGATGCTGGCGGCTCGCTTTGGGGCGGATTGATGGACCGGACGGGCACTTCAAAGCGCCCCGGCTTCGGCGCGCATGGCAGCCTGAAAGATTCGGCCAGCACCGACATTATCGTTCATGCGGGCAAGGCCGTCGCAACCTTCTACCAGTGCGGCGAGGGTTATATGCTCGACCCCGAAACGCTTGAGCAAGAGGGCGTCGCGCCGTGGGTCCCGCTCGACGGCATTTCGGCGCATCCCAAGGTCGATGAACGCACCGGCGAGCTTTTGTTTTTCAATTACTCGAAGCACGCACCCTTTATGCATTATGGCGTGGTCGGACCGGACGGCAAGCTTGCCCATTATGTGCCGATACCGCTGCCGGGTCCGCGATTGCCGCATGACATGATGTTCACCCCGAACTGGTCGATATTGTGCGACTTTCCGTTGTTCTGGGATGAGGAATTGCTGAAGCGCGACGTGCATGTCACGCGGCTCCACGAAGGCATGCCTTCGCGTTTCGCACTGATTCCGCGTTATGGCCAGCCAGAGGATATTCGCTGGTTCGAGGCCGACCCGACTTTCGTGCTCCACTTCATCAACGCCCATGAAGAGGGTGACGAAGTCATACTCGACGGCTATTTCGAAGAAGACCCCTATCCGCAACCGATTGAGGGCGGCGGGGAATATGCGCATATGATGGCTTATGTCGACGAACATAGCTTTAAGCCCAAGCTTCATCGCTGGCGGTTCAATCTGGCCGATGGAACCACCAAAGAAGAATGTCTCGACGACCGAATTCTCGAATTCGGAATGATGAACGAGCGGTTCCGCGGACTGCCCTATCGTTATGCCTACAGCACGACGTCAAAGCCTGGCTGGTTTCTGTTCACCGGTTTTGTGAAGCATGACCTGCATACTGGCGAAAGCTGGAGCGCAATGCTCGATGACGGTCGCTATGGAAGCGAAGCACCCTTTGCGCCGCGTATCGACGCGGTGGAGGAAGATGACGGCTATCTGGTGAGCTTCATCACTGACGAAAATCGCGGCACGTCGGAATGCATCCTAATCGATTGCAAACAATTCGATGCCGGTCCCGTCTGCCGCATCGCGCTGCCGCACAAGATTTCGAGCGGCACCCACGTGCATTGGGCGGGCCGGGGAGTGTTGCGTCAGGCCTGAAACACGACCTTCACACCAGTCTTCACCATGCCCGCGAGTTTGGCGGCGTCCCAGTTGGTCAGCCGGACGCAGCCGTGACTTTCGGACCGGCCGATAGTTGAGGGTTCAGGCGTGCCGTGAATGCCATAATGCGGTTTGGACAAATCGATCCAGACGACGCCGACCGGGCTGTTCGGCCCGGGCTGAAGCAATTGCTTTTCCTTGCTGTCGCTTACGTCCCAGAACAGCTTGGGATTATAATGAAATTCGGGATTGCGCGCGACACCCTTGATCGTCCAGTTGCCAAGCGGCAGCGGGTCACGTGAGCTTCCTGTGGTAACGGGGAATTGCGCAATCAGCTTCTCGTCTGCACCATAAGCGCGCAGCCAGCCGCCGGACTTATCAACTACGACCTTTTCCACCGACGGCTGTTCCGGTGAAACGCCAAGCATCGCCAGAGATGTACCCCAACCGCGTTCGGCATCTTCCGGTGTTGGCGCCATGACTTCGGCGATGTTCGGCACGATGATGGTTTTGCCTGCGCCTATTTGCGTTTGGGGGGAATTGAGGGCGATCAATGTTTCGGGCGTCGTGTGAAAGCGCTCGGCCAAGGCTTCCATCAGGTTGCGATATCCAAGCGCGGGAAGCTTCGCCTGCTCTGCTGCATCTTCGGGCATGTCGGGAAAGAATTGCTGATTGGCAAAGTCGGCCGGAATTACCACCAGTCTGGTAACAGGTACCGATGGTGAGCGATCAAGCGCCGTTTTTGTGGCTTCATCCAGCTCACCAGTTTCTTCAAGATCATTCGCGGCCTGAAAGCCGCGAATGGCAATTTTGAGCGACTCGCCATTCTTGCCGTCGATCACGCCCGGCGAAAAACCGAGCCTGTCGAGCGCGATCTGAACCGCCAGCATCTCCATTTCGGCAGTCACTGGAGGCACGTCACCCTTGTCTTCCGCAAAGGTGAAAACAGATGTCACCGCTTGGGATTCTGCGGTGGCATTGTCGTTTTCCGGCTTGCGGTCGGTTTGCTGACAGGCAGCCAGCAGGCCAAAGGCCGAAATCATCAGGGTATATTTCAAAGGGGAGCTACTTTCGCTGGTCTTTCAACCCTAACAAGAGCGAAGGCACCAAAGTTCCCGCGGCAAGTGGCCATTCATGCAGACGATGCCTTGAGCATAGCATAGGTATATGGCAAACGAGCTTCTGCCATAAGCTGGGGACATGGCGGGGGAGGCGCTGCGGCTATTTCATGGTAACGATCAGGCAAGTGGCAAAGGTAGCGGGCGTTTCCGTAGCAACGGCTTCGCGTGCCCTCAATGGTATGGCCAACGTTACTCGCCTGACTCGCGAAAAGATTGAAGCTGCGGCCGCAGAGCTTGATTATATTCCGCATAACGGCGCGCGTAGTCTCACGCGGCAAAGAACTGACACAATCGGCGTTATCCTGCCTGACCTGTTCGGAGAGTTTTTCTCCGAAATTATCAGGGGGATTGATGACGTGGTACATCAGGCGGGTAAAGGCCTGCTGCTCGGCAACATGCATGGCAGTTCGGAGGAAACCGAAACAGCAATGCGAGCCATGCGCGGACGCGTCGATGGGTTGCTTGTGATGCCGCCGAACGGAAATGCCGACACAATCGCGGCTGCGCTGGCCAACGGGATGCCGACGGTGTTGCTACATGCCCGTGCAAACGACGGGGCAACGCCCTTCGTAACGGTCGACAATTATCGCGGAGCGCAAATGATTACGGAACATTTGATGGAGCGCGGCGCGCGGAATATCATCCATGTGAGTGGGCCGAAGGACAACCGTGACGCGATAGAGCGCCGACGGGGATATAAAGACGCGCTGAAAAGGCTTTTACCCGGATCCGAGCCTGTCGTTTTACCAGGCAATTTCCGCGAGGGTGCCGGGCGTGACGCTGCCCGGCTGCTGTTAGACGGAAACTATAAATATGATGCAATTTTTGCCGCTAACGACCTGATGGCAATCGACCTGATGTCTGCTTTTCGGGAAGAGGGTATTGAGGTTGGCAATGATATCCTGATAGCCGGTTTCGACGATATTCCGCTGGCGCGTTATGTAACACCACAACTTACAACGGTGCATTCCGACATCAGTCAACTGGGTTCCACGGCGGCGCTGATGCTTTTGCAAATCTTGAATGGGGAGAATCTTGACGCATCGGACGGGCGGGTGATCCAACCCACGCTCGCGCTTCGGGGTTCGACCGAGGGCCTGCTTCAAAGCTGATGACATCTTGTCATTTTGTTTTGTCGAGCCAGCCGCCCTCGAAGCCAATGCGCTTTAGTCCACGGATGATATGCGGATTTTTGCGCATGGTGCGCCAGACCAGATCGCTACGGTAATTTTCGAGCATCGCCAAAATCGGACCTTGATCAATACCCAGATGGTCTTTTGCCACCCAACCATCGATAGGGTCGACGGCGCCGGTCGTCACGTTTTCTCCCGCAAAGGCAAAGCTGGGATTGAATGCATCCTTAAAGCCATAGCGCGTATAAAGCCGGTTACCATATCGCGCTTTCATTGCCATCAACGCAGATAATGTTTCCTTCGGTGCAAAGGGGATCGAGCCGCCCGCCGCAGTGGGTACAATCGTGCCATCATCGACAATGCGTTTGCCGCTTACCCCGCGCGCGGCATACGTCATGAACGTGCGCTTTGCACCATTTACGGCTAACTGGCTTTTGGAGTCTGTCGGTCCATCCGAGGCGGTCCAACCCCAAATATCCCCGCTATAGCCTTTCCATCGGCGGGGATTGTCTGCACCATAAGCCTTTTGCGACAATGTAGCGCGGCGGCTATTCTCAAAATAATCGATGCCCTTGCGCGCCATGAAGTCATCCCGAATACCCCGGAAATCAATCCATATATGGCTGTACTGATGGCCGAATAACGGTTCGAATTGGAGATGTTCCTGTCCGTAATAGGTCCCCCAATCTTCTTCGAGCCTGGCCGCCCAACCGTCATCCCATGCCGCTATACCCACAGGATGGGTGGGGGATCCAAGCGCCAGCACGTAAACCAGCATTCCCTCGTTATAGCCCACCCAGTCGTGGCGCTCCCAACCGCGCTCGGGGCGCCAACCCATGGTAATGCCTTTTGATCCTGGCAGATTGTCCGCATCAGTGCCCGTTGCAGGGCGCTGTGCCCAATCCCATTCGACACGGGTGTATATTTTTTCGGCAAGGTCGCGAATCTCGGCCTCTATCGGTGTCTGACGGTCGAAATAGCTTTGGGCAAATAGCGCGCCGCCAAGGAAAAGACTGGTGTCGACAGTCGAAAGCTCAACGTCCTTAAACCGTGTGCCGTCTTCATACTTTAGGAAATGGTAAAAGAACCCGCGATAGCCGGTTACTCCAGAGGCTGCTTTGCCCTGCGGCGCTTGCCAGTAAAACCGCAGGCAATCGCGTGTACGTACTGCTGCGTCGGCGCGTGATACATATCCGCGTTCTGCACCAATGCCATAAGCGGTCAGCGCAAAGCCGGTCGCTGCAATGCTCGAAAATGTGCGCGATGGCCACCGGTCGGGCGCAAGGCAGCGTTCCGTATCGGTCGTGTCCCAGAAATAATCGAAGGTGCGACGGGAAAGCTCCTCGGCAAACGCCGCCCCGGACATTCGGACGGGGGCTGTTTTCGGTTGGTAGCCGACCGACTGCGGCGGCTCTATATTGCTACATGCACAAACCAAAACCGTTAGGGGGAGGGAAAGAAGCCCGGCACGGAACGACATTCAAAACTCCATAAAAACAGGCGCACGGCAACGGGAGGGAGTCGCCGTGCGCCTTTTCAGCGCAAATCAGAAACGGAAACCCGCCCGGAATTGTACCCGACGCGGCAGCGTTAAAGTGCTGTTCGCGGTCGCGCCATTTGCTGGATCCAACGGATCTGTATTGCTGAAGAAGCCGTCAAATCCGGAATAGTTTTTGCTATTGAACGCATTGAGCACATCGACTGCCAATTCCACGCCTCGGTCATCGCCAAACAGGTCGAAGGTTTTGGCCAACGTGACATTCACTTCGCAGAAGGCAAAGATGCTGCCCAGGCAGTTTTTCTCCGGATAGCGCGATGTGAACTCGCCATCGACGCCAAAGCCGTTTCGCGCGTCGAAGACCTGATACGCTTGCCCGCTACCAAGCGTGGTCAGGGTCGAGAACCGGAAACCGAGAGGCAGATCGACAATACCCGATAGAACAACGCGATGGCGTTCGTCACCTGCCCTGGCGCGAAAGCCGTAATCGTCAGGCGTCGCGCCATCGAGGCTGAATAAATCGCCACCGTTCTGCTCGGCTTTGCTGAGGGTGTAGGCGATGTTGAGACCCCATCCCGAGCTTTTGGTATAATCCTTGTCGAGCGTGACATAGAGCGCCTTATAGCGCGTATCCAGCTCATTGACGCCGATCAGGAGGTTGGAATAGCCAAATGTCCGCAATTGGGTAAGCAATGCACCATCGCAGCAATTGCCTTCACCGTCATTCTGGCGCGTGGCAAATAGGTTGGTATAGCCACCCTTCCCACGCTGATACGACGCAGTAACAGACGCGCGCCAGTCGCCGAACCTCTGCCTGATGCCAAGGCTCACCTGATCATTGACCGGCGGCCTTGCGTTGTTCGGTACAGCGAATAATTCGGGCAAGCCCGTTTCAGCCGTAGCGCGCAACTCTAGCAGACCTTCGCGTGTCAGGTAGCGGGGGTCCCACACAACCGTCGGCTGTCCGTTTCGTGGCAAACCATCTCGCGAGAAACGGAAAACACCGACTGGGTTGATCGAGCGCGACAGTTCGTCTTGCGTGTTGTTGAATGTGTTGCGGTCATAATAGCGGCCGACGCCGCCAAAGATGACGGTACGCTGATCACCACTCAGATCGTAGGAGAACCCAAATCGGGGCGCAAATGCCTTGGCATAAGGGTCGCGATTCCGGCCATCGGAGATATAGTTTTCCGGGTTAAAATAGCGTGTTGCAGGCAAGGAACGGATGGCCGCAGCCGCCGCAGCGGGTGTCACATAGTCGTTGTTGAACCCGTTGGTTTCATAGTCCCAGCGAAGGCCGACGTTCAGTTCAAGTCGGTCGGTGACACTCCAGTCGTCCTGAATGTAAAAGCCGTAGAGATTATTTGAATCGCTAATACGCGCATTACCGAGTCCCAATCGTGCTTCGGCAGGGAATGAGAAATCGAGATCGTCTGTTGTTACCGGAGTGCCACGTGTGTCGCGCACGAAGGTATAGCGCGGCTGGATGAAGGAGTTATTGTTAAACGTAATATCCGCAATCTCGACACGAGCGCCAACCTTAATCGAATGATTATCGAGGCCGGTATAAGTGAAATCATTGCGGATCGAATAGCTTTGCTGGTTTTCGAGGCGCGTTGAATCCTTGCCGCCGAAAATGATAACACCCTGATATTCGAACTGTGGCAGATCGGGATTGAGTGAAACCGGGTTAAACTTGTAATCCAGAAAGCTCGTGCTGAACTCATTGAGGAAATTATCGCCGTCGTAAGTCCATTTTGCCAGATAGGTATCGACGGTATTTCGCTTGTTTTCAGCAGCTTCGAACGCAGTTATATCTCGAAAACCCTGAATATCGCTTTCCTGCCGCTTACTGTAAGAAATGTCAAAAGTCTGACGGCTATCGGGCGTAAAGGTCAGCTTGCCAAAATAGAAATCGCCGCGGAAGGGGCTGACGAACGCGCCTTCGAACTCGCTGAGCGTGCGGTCCGAATTGGCTTCAAAATCGGCGCGACCAGCAGCGTCGCCGCCAGCAATCACATTAAACGCGCGATCCTGGTCATTGCCTTCATAGGTTAGGAAGAAGAACAGCTTGTCCTTGATAATCGGGCCACCCAGCGACACGCCATATTGCTTGCGTTTGAATGCCGGCTTGGGAAAACCTTGACGTTTGGTGACGGCATCGATTTCCGAAAGGCTGCGGTCGGTATACTGACCGAAAGCTTCGCCATGGAATTCGTTGGTTCCCGACTTGGTCACTGCCGTGATAATAGCCGCGCCGGCCTGCTCATATTCGGCCTTGTAGTTTTGGGTGAGGACACGAAATTCCTGAACCGCAAGCTGCCCGAACGGATTGCCGCGACTATTCTGCTGCCCGGCGACACCGCCCTCGCGAAGCTTGTTCTTTAGACTTACGCCATCGATAAAGACGTTGACCTGACTTGCCGTAGAGGCGCCCGACGTAAAGCTCTTGTCGGTTTCGCTGTCATTGTAGCGGACACCTGGCGCGAGCGCGGAAAAGGCAAGAAAGTTACGGTCGCTTTGCGGCAAGTTGCGGATTTGCTCGGTCGAGACGTTGGTCGCAATTTCACTGGTTTTTGTTTCGACCAGGCGGTTGCCCGTTACCACGATTGCTTCGCCTTCGGCAGGGGCTTCTGCGCCTGTCTCGGCACCGCCAAGCGCGACATCGAGCGTCGCTGACTGGCCAATCCCGATGACTACATTGCGCGTCGTGGTTTCGCCATTAGCCGAGTAGGTAATTTCGTAACTGCCGGGCCGAAGTCCGCTCAACGTGTAATTGCCGTTGGCATCAGTCACGGTGTTGGAAACGCGGTTGATGCTGACATCGCGCGCAGACACGGTTACCCCAGCGGCTGCGGCGCCGTCGGCGCTGGTTACCCGTCCGTTGAGCGATGCTGTCGTGGTCTGGGCGTGCGCAGGGACGGCGACGCCGATTGCGATGGCAGCAGAGGCTGCGCTCCATGCCAAAGCGGCTGCAAGCTTGCCAATGCGGGTGCGTTGTGTTGATCCAAACTGGATTTCCGGTTTCGATGTCATGGACTACCTCCCTAATAATATCGTGCTGGCGTTTCGCCATTCTATGATCTGACCTGACTTCCACGCGATGGTAGGACGAATCAAGAAAGTGATTTTCGAATTGTAACCGGTTTCATTTGGCCTGTATAGGGGGCAGCGACAGTTCGATTCCAATCCAGAGCTGAGCTGCGAATGGCAACCCGTTTCGCACCGACAGTTCGAATATATGGAGAGATTATGAGGCCTGCTTTCAAACACGTCCTGTTTTCGACGGTGCTAGTCCTGACCGTCGCGCAAACGGAGATCGCATTTGCGAACGCTGTCGCCGATACGGAAGTGTCCGACCGAAATGGCTCGGCGTGGCAGGCTCCTGATCCGGTCATGGAAAGATTTATCACCGACTTGATTGGCAAAATGACCGAAGATGAAAAGATCGGCCAGTTGACTCTTCTTACGAGCGACTGGGAAACGACAGGACCGACAATGCGGGAAGGTTATAAAGACGACATCCGTAGCGGGCGCGTCGGTTCCATTTTCAATGCTTATACCGCCAAATACACCACCGAATTGCAAAAGATTGCGGTTGAACAGACCCGTCTCAAAATCCCGTTGCTATTTGGATATGACGTGATCCATGGCCATCGAACTATTTTCCCGATCTCGCTGGGCGAGGCCGCAAGCTGGGATTTGGCAGCGATTGAAAAGGGTGCGAGGGTCGCCGCTACCGAGGCGTCTGCAGAGGGCATTCACTGGACGTTTGCGCCGATGGTCGACATTTCGCGCGATCCCCGCTGGGGCCGCGTTTCCGAAGGATCGGGTGAAGATGTATATCTGGGCAGCCTGATCGCAAAAGCACGGGTCCGCGGCTTTCAGGGTACGGACCTGGCGGCGACCGATACGATCCTGGCAACCGCTAAACATTATGCAGGCTATGGCGCGGCGCAGGCCGGCCGCGACTATCATACCGTGGATATGTCAGAGCGCGTCCTTCGTGATACCTATCTGCCACCATTCAAAGCCGCTCTTGATGCCGGTGTTGCGACCTTTATGACTGCGTTCAATGAACTGGACGGTGTGCCGGCATCGGGAAGCAAATATCTGTTAACCGATGTGCTTCGCGACAAATGGGGATTCAAGGGGTTCGTGGTAACTGACTACACTTCGATTAACGAGATGGTCCCGCACGGTTATTCCGTGGATCTTAAACAAGCGGGTGAGCAAGCGATCAACGCAGGTGTCGACATGGACATGCAAGGGGCGGTTTTCATGAACCATCTCAAGCAATCTATCGCAGAAGGCAAGGTCGCCCCCAATCGAATCGATGCAGCGGTGCGTTACATTCTGGAGATGAAGTACCGGTTGGGCTTGTTCAAAGACCCCTATCGCTACAGCGACGAGGCACGCGAGAAGGCGACGTTATACAAGCCCGAATTCCTGGAGGCCGCACGCGACGTGGCGCGCAAGTCCATCGTGTTGCTTAAAAATAAGGGTGATGTCTTGCCGCTGGCAGCAAATGCAAGGAACATCGCCGTGATCGGGCCGCTTGGCAACAGCAAGGAAGACATGATCGGCAGCTGGTCAGCGGCGGGCGACCGGACGACCCGCCCGGTCACGTTGTTTGAAGGTCTGCAAGCGCGCGTGCGTAACGGTGCCGTCGTCGAATATGCGCGCGGTGCCGGCTATGGGTTCGATGACGCCGGCAAACGCGACGGCTTTGCCGAGGCGCTGGCGCTTGCCGAAAAATCGGACATAATTATTGCGGCAATGGGCGAGAAATGGGACATGACCGGCGAGGCCGCCAGCCGCACTTCACTGGACCTGCCAGGTGGGCAGCAGGCTTTGCTTGAGGAACTGAAAAAGACCGGAAAGCCCATTATACTTGTTCTAATGAGTGGTCGTCCCAACAGCATCGAATGGGCCGATGCCAATGTCGACGCCATCCTCCACGCCTGGTATCCGGGAACGATGGGCGGGCACGCGATCGCCGACGTGCTTTTCGGCGATTATAACCCTTCGGGCAAATTGCCGATAACGTTTCCTCGTAATGTGGGCCAGGTACCAATCCATTACGACATGAAAAATACAGGTCGGCCCATCGAGCTGGACGCCAAAGATGCGAAGTATGTTTCGCGGTACCTGAACACGCCGAACACGCCGCTATATCCCTTCGGCTATGGCCTGAGTTACACCAGCTTTGCCTATTCGCCCATAGAGCTTAGCAAAGCGAAAATTCGTAAGGGCGAAACGCTAACCGCCAGCGTGACAGTAACCAATAACGGTGCGCGCGATGGCGAGGAGGTCGTCCAGCTTTATATTCGCGATCTGGTCGGGTCGGTGACGCGGCCGGTAAAAGAACTGAAAGGGTTCCGGAAAATCCCGCTTAAAAAAGGACAATCCCGAAAAGTCAGTTTTGCAATAGGAACTGAGGATCTGTCGTTTACTCGCGCCGACATGAGCTATGGCAGCGAACCGGGCCAATTCAAACTGTGGATTGGCCCATCGTCGGCCCAAGGTTCCGAGGTGGAGTTCGAGCTGACCGAATAGCCAACGAACGCTGTAATTTCTTGCTCACTTAGTGGTTTCCTAAAATCAGCGGGCGCTAACTACGCACTTCGTCTCGCAGTCGCAGCAAGCTCCAGCTATTGAAGCCTTCAAAACTCCGTTATTTGAGACGCTATTTACCAAAAGCCTCAAATAATCAGGATTTTATCAACTGCGTGGCGCGCCCTACAGGAGTCGAACCTGTGGCCTCAAGATTAGAAGTCTCGCGCTCTATCCAGCTGAGCTAAGGGCGCGCGCTGCGGACGCATTAACGGCTTTGCGCTGCGCTGCAAAGCTGCTTATGTCATCGCATGCAGGATGCTCCAATCATACCCGAAAGTGCAAGCGCCGTAAGTGGTCGGCAGTTTCGCTATTATGACTTCGTTATGGCGGCGTTCGTCGCCATCCTTTTGCTGTCCAACATCATCGGCGCGGCGAAACCGGCGGCGTTAACAATAAATGGCGAACAATGGGTCTTCGGCGCCGGGATCCTGTTTTTTCCGCTTGGTTATGTAATCGGTGACGTACT
>CALRMO020000070.1:0-12595 GCA_943369235.1 Sphingomonas paucimobilis | reverse complement strand
AGACTGAAGCTGTAAAACAGCGCTTCCTGCGCTCCTGTCCGCTCACCCATCATCGCACCGATCCTCTACAGTCCGCCAAACGAATGAATCAGACCGACGCCATCCGTGCAAGCGACTTTTTCAACAGAATTTTGTCGTGTCCGGACAGTCCGCAATTACGGATTAATTGTCGAAAGCGGACGTCAGCGGACCGGGTCTAACTCCGGTTGCCGGACTTGAACACGCCGCAGATGATCCGTTTGCCGCTGTTTCCGCTGGGATCGGTTTTATAGTCATCGGCCTTTTCGTGGATGACCAACGCCGCGCCGTCGGCGTCGACTATGCCGCCCGCACCTTCCAGCGTTACATCGGGCAAGCGGTACTCAAGCGTCAATTTCTTGCCAGCGTCCGCAACCAGGTTCGGCAGGTCGCCATTATGCGCGCCCATCGGATTTTCCCGGCCATGCTGCTTCATCTCCGGATTCCAGTGCGGCCCGGCCGAGGTAAAATCCGGACCCTGACATTTGCCGACCGAATGAATGTGCATCCCGAATGTCCCGGCGGCGGGGGCATCGGCGGACAGGCTTAAAAACACGCCGTCGCTGCGTTTCGATATTGTTGCGACCCCGGCCCATGAGCCATCGGCGCGCGCCAGATCGGCAGAGATCACTTCGGACACGGCGACGGTGTCAGCCGTTCTGACGGTGGAACAGCTTGCCATGACGGGAACAAGAAGGATCGGAAGCAGTTTGCGCACATTATTCTCCTGAATGATGGGCCGAGCGCCCCGTTTAAGCTATAACCGTATCGCCGTGATATTGTTTCGCCACATCAATGCGCCCACTCGGTTTTGCGCACCCCTTGCGCATATAGCAAAGCGGTAAGATCATTATGTCGTATCGAAAAATTGGCGGCGGCGGCAAGATTGGGCCGTGGGTGATAGCCGGCCCCTAGTCCGTCGCCTGCAACCGCAGCCGCAATCATCGGCAGATCGTTGGCTCCGTCGCCCACCGCGAGCGCCGAACGCATGTCCAGCCGCTTCGCCTCGGCCGCAGTGCGCAAGACCACGCGTTTGGCAGATGCGTCGACGATATCCGCCGACAGTGCGCCCGTTAGCTTGCCATCGATGATTTCAAGCACATTGGCGTGAATCTCGGCAAAACCGAGCATCCCGGCGACGGGCCCCGCAAAACTCGTAAAGCCGCCCGATACCAAAATTGTGTGCGCGCCCCAACCAGCCATGGTGCGAACCAAGGTTTCAGCGCCGGGCATCGGCTTGACGCGTTCCTTCAGGCATGTCGCAATGACGCCCTCGTCGAGCCCCGCAAGGAGCGCCACGCGCGCCTTCAACGCCTCGGCAAAATCCAGTTCGCCCGCCATGGCGCGCTCGGTTATCGCGGCGATTTGGGGCTTGATACCTGCATAATCGGCAAGCTCGTCGATGCATTCGACCGTGATCATCGTGCTGTCCATGTCCGATACCAGCAACATCTTGCGCCGGTTATCCGGCGACTGGACGGCGATATCGAAATTTTCCTCCATCGCAGAAAGCGCCGTGCGCGCTGCCCCAATATCGCCCGTGAAACCGATATCGACCGCTTGGCCGGGCTCAAGCCACTCGATTTCTGCCGGTGCAAGGCCCGCCGCCGCCAGCCGATCGCAGGCTTCGGAAATCGCTCCGCTTTCCATTGTATCTGCTGCTATCAATGTGGAGATGGGCATATCGAATCCTGAAGCCAAACCGAAGCTCGCGCTTATCGCGGGTCCGACCGCCAGCGGCAAGACGGCATTGGCGCTGCATCTGGCGAAGGCGCGCGACATAGTGATCGTCAACGCCGACAGCGCGCAGGTTTATGCCGACTTGCCCGTTTTGAGCGCTCAGCCAACGCGCGCGGAGCAAGCCAGCGTACCTCACCGGATGTTTGGCTATCTGGACGGAAATACGCCATGTTCGGCGGCACGCTGGGCTGCGGATGCAACGCGGGAAATTGCAGAAGTGCATCGTTCGGGCGCGGTGCCGGTGCTTGTCGGCGGCACGGGGTTATATTTACGAACCTTGCTCGAAGGCATCGCACCGATTCCTGAGGTCGATCCTGCGTTGCGGGCAAACATCCGGGCGCTGCCGGTCGAGAATGCCTATGCAGCCTTGCTTGAGCAGGATCCGGCGATTGCGGCAGGCCTGGCTCCCTCCGATGGCAGCCGGATCGCCCGTGCGCTTGAGGTAATCCAAAGCACCGGGCGCAGCATAGCGGACTGGCGCAAACGCAAAGTCGGCGGGCTTGAAAGCCGTGTCGATCTGCAACCCCTGGTGCTGTTGCCACCGCGCGATTGGCTTTATGCCAGGTGCGATACGCGTTTTGACGCAATGATGGGCGCAGGCGCAGTTGAGGAAGTGGCAGCTCTGCTTTCCCGCGGTCTGCCCGGCGACGCTCCCGTTATGCGTGCCATCGGCGTTCCGGAAATTTCAAAGATGCTGAGCGGCGCAATTGACCGAACTGAGGCAACCAATCTCGGCAAAATTGCGACCCGCCAATATGCAAAACGCCAGTTCACCTGGTTCCGCAATCAAGCGCCAGCTGAGTGGCCACGATGGGAGCAAGAAATAAATGATTCAAATATGCATGAAATTGAAACTATATTTCAATCTTTGTAGTTGACATGGCATTTTCGAACCTTTAGCCAGCGCCCTCTTGCGAACCCTGTTGCGCTGCAACATAGGTCAGCTGCTTATGTTGTAAGGAAGAAAAAGTGCCCGAAAAATCCGGCGCAGAGATATTGATTGATGGCCTGATCGAACAGGGCGTGGATACCGTATTCGGTTATCCCGGCGGCGCCGTATTGCCGATTTACGACGCGCTTTTTCAGCAGAAGAAGATCAAGCATGTCCTCGTCCGCCACGAAGCCGGCGCGGCTCATGCCGCCGAAGGCTATGCACGCTCGACCGGCAAACCCGGCGTTGTACTCGTTACTTCCGGCCCCGGCGCCACCAATGCGGTCACGGGTATTGCCGATGCATTTCTGGACTCGATCCCGCTTGTTGTGATTACCGGGCAGGTCTCGACGCTGCTGATCGGCACCGACGCCTTTCAGGAAGCCGACACCGTTGGCATCACGCGGCACTGTTCGAAGCATAATTATCTCGTCAAGGATCCTGCTGACCTTGCCGCAACAGTTCGTGAAGCCTTTACCATTGCAACGAAGGGGCGTCCTGGCCCGGTGGTCATCGACATTCCGAAGAATGTCCAGGTCGCCACAGCGTCCACAGATATCAAGAGCAACGCAGCGCAACGGCTCCATCCGGCTGGCGAGGCAGAATATGCGTTGATCAATAAGGCCGTCGAATTGCTCGCGAATGCAAAGGCGCCGATCCTTTATACCGGCGGCGGCATCATCAATTCCGGCCCAGATGCCAGCGCAGCTTTGCGCGAACTTGCCGAACTGACCGGCGCGCCTGTTACATCAACGCTTATGGGCCTTGGCGCCTACCCCGCGTCCGGCGAGGCATGGCTCGGAATGCTGGGTATGCACGGCACGTACGAAGCCAATATGGCAATGAACCAGTGCGACGTTATGCTTTGCCTCGGCGCGCGGTTCGATGACCGCATCACGGGGCGACTTGATGCGTTCTCTCCTGACAGCATCAAGATCCATGTCGACATCGACCGCAGCTCGATTAACAAGACTGTCCGCGTCGATCTGCCCATCGTTGCCGATGTCGGTACTGCTATCCGCCAGATGATCGACGTTTGGAAGGGCCGCAAGGTCAAGCGGCAGCCGCTTAGCGAGTGGTGGGCCAAGATCAAGGGCTGGCGTGCGATCAAGTGTCTCAATTACCCTGCCAGCATGTCCGAGATCATGCCGCAATATGCCATTGAGCGGCTTTATGCGGCCACGAAGGATAAGGCACCGATCATCACCACCGAGGTCGGCCAGCACCAGATGTGGGCCGCGCAGCATTTCCATTTCGAAGGCCCCAACAAATGGCTGACCAGCGGCGGCCTGGGAACCATGGGATACGGAATGCCCGCAGCGATCGGCGCGCAAATGGGCAACCCCGACGCGCTCGTCATCGACATTGCGGGCGAAGCTTCAATCCAGATGAACATCCAGGAAATGGGTACGGCCACGCAATACCGCCTACCCATCAAGGTCTTCATTCTCAACAATGAATGGATGGGCATGGTTCGGCAATGGCAGGAACTGACATACGAAAGCCGCTATTCGGAGAGTTATTCGGACAGCCTCCCCGATTTTGTCGCGCTCGCCGAAGCTTATGGCTGGAAAGGCATAAGATGCGAAGACCCAGCCAAGCTCGATGACGCAATTGCCGAAATGTTGAACTATGACGGCCCCGTCATGTTCGATTGCCGCGTTTCCAAAAAAGCCAACTGCTTCCCGATGATCCCGAGCGGAGCAGCGCATACCGAGATGATCCTGCACTCGGACGAGGTTTCCGGTACGATGGACGACGAAGCAAAGGCACTTGTATAATGCACATCAAGGAAGAACTCGCCGAGCGCCACGTGCTGACGCTGACCGTCGACAACGAGGCCGGTACCTTGGCTCGGATCGCGGGCATGTTCACCTCGCGCGGCTATAATATCGACAGCCTGACCGTGGCCGATATCAGCGAAGACCATGCGACCAGCCGTATTACTATCGTCACTAAAGGTCCGCCGCCGGTCATCGACCAGATCATAGCCCAATGCGAGCGGCTGGTGCCGGTGCACAAGGTTACTGACCTCACCGAAGCAGGGCCGCATGTCGAACGCGAACTCGCGCTCGTCAAGGTCAGCGGCACTGGCGACCAGCGGGTTGAAGCAATGCGCCTAGCCGACATCTACCGCGCGCGCGTGATCGACGCGACCGTCAACAGCTTCATTTTCGAAATCACCGGTGGGCCCGACAAGATCGACACCTTCGTCACGTTGATGCGCGAAGTCGGCCTGGTCGAGGTTGGCCGGACTGGGATTGTGGGACTGATGCGAGGAGCGGAGGCCAGCTAATGACTTACGACCATGATCTCGATCAAATGACCGAAGACGCACTTCGAGCCGAAGTCAAAAGATTGCGAAATGCCATCCGCAAACATCGCGATTCTAGTGGCCACGACTTGTGCTGGCATCATCCAGATTTATGGTCGTTGCTGCCCGAACCGCTCGATCCCAAGATAAGTGTGCCCGAATGGCCGAAGTTCATGAAAGGTTGCCTTGCCTATCGCCAGTCACTCGACGAGCAGGCCGCCAGTGCACCGAGAACCCAAAACGATTATGAGGAAGAACAATGAAGATTTATTACGACGCCGATTGCGATCTCGGCCTGATCAAGGACAAGAAGATCGCGATTGTCGGCTATGGCAGCCAGGGCCATGCCCATGCGCAGAATTTGCGCGACAGCGGCGTGGCTGATGTCGCGATTGCGCTGCGCGCCGGGTCGGCGACCGCGAAAAAAGCGGAAGGCGCTGGCTTCAAGGTTCTTGCCAATGCCGACGCGGCCGCATGGGCCGACATCCTCATGATTCTTGCCCCCGACGAACATCAGGCCGCGATCTACGCTGACGACCTGCATGCCAATATGAAGCCCGGCGCAGCGTTAGCGTTCGCCCACGGCCTTAACGTGCATTTCGGCCTCATCGAGCCGCGTGCCGATGTTGATGTCATCATGATTGCACCCAAAGGCCCAGGCCATACGGTGCGCAGCGAATATCAAAAGGGTGGCGGCGTCCCCTGCCTTATTGCCGTGGCGCAAAACGCCAGTGGTAACGCGCATGACATCGCGCTTGCCTATGCTAGCGGCGTTGGTGGCGGACGTTCGGGCATCATCGAAACGAATTTCCGCGAGGAATGCGAAACCGATCTGTTCGGCGAGCAGGCTGTTTTGTGCGGTGGTATCACTCACCTGATCCAGGCCGGTTTCGAGACGCTGACCGAGGCTGGCTATGCGCCCGAGATGGCCTATTTCGAATGCCTGCACGAAACCAAACTGATCGTCGACCTGCTGTACGAAGGCGGCATCGCCAACATGCGCTACTCGATTTCGAACACGGCAGAATATGGCGACATCACCACCGGCCCGCGGATCATTACCGATGAGACCAAGGCCGAAATGAAGCGCGTTCTGGCCGATATCCAGTCGGGACGTTTTGTGAAAAACTTCGTTCTCGACAACCGCGCTGGCCAGCCCGAACTGAAGGCTGCTCGCAAGGCGGCTGCGGCTCACCCCATCGAGGCCACCGGTGCCAAGCTTCGCGCGATGATGCCGTGGATTGCCAAGAACAAGCTGGTCGATCAAGCGAAGAACTAAACCTTTTCCCACCTTGACTAATCAAGGGGAGGCATCGACATTGATGCCTCCCCTTTTTCATTTCTGGAGCATCCCCCAATGCGTAAAATTCTTCTGGCTCTCCCGCTCTTTGCTGCAGTCCCGCTTATCGCCCAGAGCGCGCCGCAAGTGCCTGGAACGATGGACGTCGCCCGAGTTACCGCTGGCACCTATAATGCCGATCCAGCGCATACCCTTATCGGCTGGCGAGTCAGCCATTTTGGCTTCAATGATTATTTCGGTATTTTCGGCGACGCGACCGGCACGCTGACGCTCGACCCTACCAATCCCAATGCGGCCAAGGTCGATATCACTATTCCCGTCAGCAAGGTGACGACCGCGAATGCCGGTTTGACCGACCATCTGCTCCGCGCAGGCAAGGAAGGCGGGAAACCGGACTTTTTCGGCCCTGCCCCCGCCGATGCCAAATTCGCTTCAACGAGCGTCGTTGCCAGTGGAACCACGGCAAAAATTACCGGCAACCTGACTCTGAACGGCGTGACCAAGCCGGTCGTTCTAGATACCAAATTTTCAGGCGCGGGCGACAACCCGTTCAACAAGAAAGCGACCATCGGCTTTCACGCCACTACCACCATCAAGCGCAGCGACTTCGGTGTGAACATGGGCATCCCGTTCGTATCGGATGAAGTCGCCCTCGACATCAGCGTCGCGTTTGAAAAGGCGAGTTAAGCCACGCAGCAATATTTAATTTTATCACGCAAAGACGCAAAGGCGCAAAGATAAATAGAAAGGCTTTTCTGTTCTTCTTTGTGTCTTCGCGGCTTTGCGTGATACAAAAAGTAGCGTACGGCGCAGCCCTGTGCAGCCTCTAGGTTGAAGGCTGCCTAATTGTTCAATTGTCAAAAAGCATAGGCCGACCGCCTGGGTTTCAAACTACCCTCGATAGGCCGCATCCAGCGATGCCTTTGCCGCGCGATATTCGGCCTCCAGTTGATCGACAAATTCAGCGACGGTCTGGACTTCCTTGATCGCGCCGATGCCTTGGCCCGATCCCCAGATATCCTTCCACGCCTTGGCTTCGCTATTGCCACCCGAGCCGAAGTTCATCGTGGATATATCGCCCTTGGGCAGATTGTTCGGGTCCATGCCCGCCTTCTCGATCGACTGGCGCAGATAATTGCCGCTGACGCCGGTGAACAGGTCGGAATAGACGATATCGGCGGCCTTCGCCTCGACGATATTGTCCTTGTAGCCATCGACCGCATTGGCCTCTTTGGTCGCGATAAAGGCGCTGCCGATATAGGCGAGATCCGCCCCCATCGCCTGCGCCGCGAGTACCGACGCGCCATGCGCAATTGACCCCGAAAGCGCCACGGGCCCGTCGAACCATTCGCGAATTTCCCGCATCAGCGCAAAGGGCGAAGTCACGCCTGCGTGTCCACCAGCACCGGCCGCGACCGGAATGAGGCCATCGGCCCCCTTCTCGATTGCCTTATGCGCAAAGCGGTCGTTGATGACATCGTGCAACACGACGCCGCCCCATGAATGCACCGCCTTGTTCAATTCTTCCTGCGCACCCAATGACGTAATGGTAATGGGCACCTGCCATTTGGCGCAGGTCGCAATATCCTCTTGCAGACGGTTGTTCGATTTATGCACGATCTGGTTGACCGCATAAGGCGCTGCCGGACTGTCGGGATGCGCGCGATTGTGCGCTGCCAGTTCTTCAGTAACCTGGTGAAGCCATTCATCGAGCTGCGCCTGTGGCCGCGCATTAAGCGCGGGAAACGATCCAACGACGCCAGCTTTGCATTGTGCAATGACCAGGTCCGGTCCCGACACGATAAACAAAGGTGATCCGATAACCGGCAAGCGTAATTTGTCGAAAATAGCGGGTAACGTCATGCGTCTAATCCTCCCTTAATTGCGTGTTTAAATGTGGTTAGCCACAGCCAGACACGGGTGTCAAATAAGGGTTGCGTGCCCGGCGGTGCCGTAACGGCAGACAACGTCCGCTGGAATTATGCGTTACGCAGCGTCCCGCCAATCAGAGCGGTGCTCGATAATGAGCGATTCTGCAATCGCATGCGATCGTGGATTATCGACGTCGATTGCGGCACTGCCATCTGAAATCGTTACGGCTCTAACGTTCAGCGCCAGCCGGCGCGATACTCGGCTGAATATCCGCTCAATGCTGCCCATCCCAAACAGGAAACAGATTAAGTTAGTCAGCCCAAGAGCGTTTAAGATTCGTCCCGGATGTTTCACAAATTGACCACCCGACCGGAATATCTCGATAGCCTTGAGCGCGTCCGAATTTCCCATCCAGTAAAGATTACAGCCCGACCAAGCCTCGCTACCAAATTCGTAAAACCTTTTCTGCCCCTCCGGATGAGCCGTGAGCACGGCGTCGCGTGACGTCAGGCCAACTGCTACGTCCGAGCTTCTGGACCCAGTAACAAATTCCCGGATTATGTCATGCGACAACAACACATTGTCTGCTGTGGTTATCAGCAATGGCATTTTGACCTGTAAGGCAGCAGATTCGACGCTGTCCGCCAAATTGTTATGCGCATCAACAACACGCAATCGGCCAGATTTCATATGTAATTGCAGGCCTGGCATCTGCGCGATGACGTCGGCATTTTCGATAGACACGAGCACTTCATTTATCTCAGGCGAAGTAATCAAGGTTTGCAGCACGATCTCGATCATTGGCTGCCCGGCCACGGGAACCATTGCCTTGTGGCTAAGTTCGTGCGCAGCCGCCAGCGCGTCGATGCGCCCTTCGCGCTGGCCAGCGAGCACCAGCGCGCTGACCCGCGACGACGCGGGTACCGACACGAACGAAACAGGCCGGGTTGATGCCAACAGCCCGTGTCGCTCCATGCTGTGGGCAAGGATAGATTCCACAAGCTCGACGTGGCTGATGCCTACGCTGGCGGCTGATCGGCTAATCGATTTTTTCGACCAAAGATTACATGAAAGATTTACTTCCATGAACTGTACGCTGCCTCTTGTGGGATCGACCCGAAATTCAAACCGACCGTAATCGAAGGGCCACAGCTCGCCCATCAATTTGCGTGTTTGCCTTTCCAATTCTTTTACCAGGTCTGCATCGCCTACAGGCGTTAATGGATCATCCTCAACCGCGATCAACCCGCGTTTCTCTTCGTAACTGCGCAGCAGGCTCTCTTTGTCAGGGGTATAAGCCATCGCTGGCAAAATGATTGGACCGTGACCGCCAATAACGGGAACGGCTATGTCCAGCTCACCGGCCCAGGCCTCGACAATGGCGTCATGTTTAGCAGCATGAAGTGTTTGAAGATGGTCTTTTGCCGATTTCCAATCGTCGCAAATCTTCACGCCCCACGAGGCCGACGATGCATTCGGTTTGACCACAAATCGCGGCGCGTCGAACGGCGCGCTCGTCGGAATTAAAGCATTACGACGATAGCTCTCCCACCGCATGGTGGGCACGCCGAGCCGAGCTGCGACCATCTTCATCAGATGCTTGTCATCCGACAAGCCCCGCAGGATCGGACTGGCCCCAAGATATGCCAGCCCGTGACGCTCCAACAACAATGGAGCGAGCATTTCACTGTTCTGAAAGCCACCGCGATTGAGCAGAGGCACAACAAAATTTGCATCCGGTTTTTGAAACAGCGCGTCATAGTTATTGGTGACGTCCACAGTAAGCCCAAGTCCCAACATCGTGGTCAAAAGCTCATGATGATAGACAGCATGAGTGCCGTCTTCAGCGTCCGGCTCGCCATTACCACAGGCGTGCTTGGCCAGGAACAGCAATTTCAATCTCGCCTTGGCGTCGTCCGGAATTTGGCGCAGTTTGGTTCTGATATTTGTGCCTGCAACGATAGCCATGGCTAGCTCCTTTGCTTACTGGAGTAGGCCTTTGACTTTGCAAACCTAGGTCCGCATGGTTACCGATAACGGACATTTATATGTCAGATAATTGAACACGCCATTGACGCCAGCTGAGACCAGCTGAGACCAGCTATTCCATTACGCTCCGTTTGCCGCACTCAATATGGCTCTGACGCTCGCGGTTGCCACATCGCGGCTGATGCCGACGCCGAACAGGACTGGCCCTCCGCCTACACGGCATTCCACATAAGCAGCGGCTCTGGCGTCGGTGCCATGGCCGATGGCATGCTCAGAGTAATCGATAATGTCGAGCGGTCCGCCTAGCGCCTCTTCCAATGCGTTGGCAAGGCTTGAAATCAGGCCGTTGCCACGCCCGCTTACCGACTGCTCGACGCCGTCGATGCGGATTTTACCGGCGAAGATGCGCTCGTCCTGTGCCTTTTGGCTCTGGCTTTCCTGAAAATCGATCAGTCGGAACCGGCCTTCGCCTTTCAGATGATAGCGCTTTTCAAACGCTTGCCAGATATCGGCACTAGTCAGCTCGCGGCCCGTGCTATCGGACAGTTCTTGCACTGTGGACGAAAAATTCGCTTGCAGCCGTTTGGGCAGTTTCAAACCGTGATCCTGCTCAATGACCCAAGCAACTCCTCCCTTACCCGACTGCGAGTTGACGCGGATTACCGCTTCATAGCTGCGCCCCAAATCAGCAGGATCGATGGGAAGGTACGGTACGCGCCAGATTTCGTCATTCTGCCGCTCGTTCGCCGCAAAACCCTTTTTGATTGCATCCTGATGGCTGCCCGAAAATGCGGTAAACACCAGCTCGCCGGCATAAGGATGGCGCGGGTGGACGGGCAGTTGGTTGCAATATTCGACGGTCTGGATGACCTCATCGATGTTGCTGAAATCGAGGCCGGGGTGAAGCCCCTGCGTATACATGTTGAGCGCGAGCGTAACGATATCGACATTGCCGGTCCGCTCGCCATTGCCAAACAGGCAGCCTTCAATACGGTCGCCGCCCGCAAGCAGGCCCAATTCGGCAGCTGCTATACCGCTGCCGCGATCGTTATGCGGGTGGAGCGAGATGACGACGCTGCCTCGCGCGCTGATATGCTTGCACATCCATTCGATCTGGTCCGCATAGACATTGGGCATCGCTGCCTCAATCGTAGCGGGCAAGTTAAGGATAAGCGGTTTTTCGGGTGTAGGCCTCAATACTTCCATCACAGCTTCGCAGACCTCAAGGCTGAATTCGAGTTCGGCGGTCGAGAAGGTTTCGGGAGAATATTCGAAATGCCAGTCGGTTTGCGGGAAACGTGTAGCCTGTTCGGCGAGGATTTGTGCGCCTTCAACGGCAATCGCCTTGACCCCTGTTTTGTCGAGATTGAACACAATGTCCCGCCACGCCGGTGACACGGCGTTGTACAGATGGACAATCGCACGCGGCGCCCCTGCCATACTCTCGAAAGTCTTCTCGATCAGGTCGCGGCGTGACTGAGTCAGGCTCTGGATGGTGACGTCATCGGGAACCCTGCCGCTATCGACCAGGTTCCGGATGAAATCGAAATCAGTCGCACCAGAGCTAGGAAACCCGACCTCAATCTCTTTAATGCCGACCTTCAACAAGAGGTCAAAAAAGCGCGCTTTCTTCTCTGCACCCATCGGGTCGATCAGCGCCTGGTTGCCGTCGCGGAGGTCAGTCGAAAGCCAGCGCGGTGGTTTCACAATCGTACGGTTGGGCCACGCCCGGTCGGGCAAGTCAACCTGCGGAAAAGGCCTATATTTGACGGAAGGATCGGATAACATCATTGTCGTTGCAACTTCGCTAAGACGCGCGATTTTACAGCGCTGGGGCGTTTATGTTGGTGGCTGTAACCCTTAGGCGGGATTGCCGGCAGTTTGCCAGCGAGAGCGCACGCCTAAGGGCGTGTAAGTCGTAGGAGTAGCGAAGAGGCTGCAATGTCGGCCATTATAAGGTGTCGATAGCGGTATCCCAATCGCCTTGTCCAGTCGGATTCACGATACTCGTCATTTTGTTGCCATTTTTAAATCCGGACGCAACTTTTATATCAACAAACCCAGCTGCATCAGTTTCATGGCGTCATAATCGAGCTTAAGCATCGGATCGTTTGAATTGCGAGGATCGCTGCGGTTCAACATCATCGACGCGTCGTGCCCAAGTGCTCGTCGCAACATGCCTTGCAAGCGCGCAATCTGCTGATATGTGGCAATGGCGTCTAACGAATTACTACCGCTCAGTTCCTTTGAAATCTGACACAGATATTCGGCGACAAGCTGGTCATATTTATGGTGTGGTCCGCGGTGAAGTGCCAATCTGGTCTGGGACGCCATCTCTTCTGTAGCCGGCAGCAACACACCATTTGTGGGAAAATGCCTCGCATCAAACCCAACTGTTGCTACCAGCATAAACAAGTGCCGGAATGCAGGC
>CALRMO020000069.1:0-12628 GCA_943369235.1 Sphingomonas paucimobilis | reverse complement strand
CGATGGTCCCCTCGACATCGAAATTGTTGAAGCTGAATGCAACAGGATCGGTCCCGATGCGGGTAATATCGGTTCGGGCATAGGCTATTCGGTTGCGAAAGCGTCCATCGGCGAGCGTAAAATTCGCGCCGACATAACCGGTAAACTGGCGGTTTTTCGATACAGGCAAGGCGTCTGCACCACCGCCGAACGGCGAGTCATATTCAATGGTTCCGCGGTTATAATATCCCCGAAAATCGAGCGCAAAGTTTTCGTCCAGATTGACCTTCAACCGGCCGTTTGCGGCATAGTTTTCATATCCGTCTTTCTCGGTGCCGCCAGCGAGCGCCGATATGCCATCGGTGCGGTAATAGGCCCCGCCGACGCTGCCCTCAAACATGCCGCTAGTGCCCGAGAGATTTGCGTTTGCTTTGATGCTGTCGGAATAGCCATATTCGGCTCCAACGCGCGCGACTAGGTTCTCGGTCGGCGCAATGCTTTCCACGTTAATGACGCCGCCAATCGCCTGGCTGCCCCAAATGATCGAGTTCGGCCCGCGCAGCACTTCGACCCGCCCGATATTGCCGGTGAGCAGAGCGCCAAAGTCAAACGCAGCGTTTGGGCTGGAAGGATCGTTGATGCGCACGCCATCAACCAGCACGAGAGTTTGCGACCCGTTACCGCCTCGCAGGAATACCGCGCTCTGGCTTCCGACCGGCCCGCGGGTTATTACCGTTACGCCCGGCACGGTGCGCAACGCATCGCCGATGCTTACCGCCTGCAACTGCTCCAATCGTTCGTCATTAATGACCGATATCGCCTGGCCGGTTTCCGAACGGGGCTGTTCGAAACCGCTGGCGGTAACCACGATTTCTTCTTGCGCCTCTTGGGCAAATGCACAGGTGGGCACCAGCGCTAATATGGCAACCGAACTTTTCAAAAATGACATATATGTAATCCCTTCGCATGACGTCCAAACTAATGTCGTCACGCGGAGGAAAACCCCGATTGCGCCAGTGTCCCGCAAGCACAAAGGACAGACCGCAATCAGGCAGGTCTCCTGGCTCCCGGGTCAAAATTGTGGCCCCACCTTCCCGGTTTCCCAGTGGTATATCGAGGCCAAACTCGCCGGTTACAGTTGCGGGAACAGCGCCGGATTTCCGCCGGCTTCCCTATTATCCACGCTTTCGCGCAGACCTGGTGCGTGAGGGCGGATTAGGCTGGTTTTGCGGGGAGAGCAAGCCCTGTTGAATCCTCCCCATTTTGCAGAAATGGGGAGGTGGCAGTTGCGCAGCAACTGACGGAGGGGCTTTCAACTTTCAATTCGCGCCAAGCACATCTCCATAATGGCGCCGGCTACTGCGTCGCTGTTTTTCAAAATATCGGGTGCAGAAATCCGGATGGTTTCGATTCCAAGCTTCGCGACCGTGAGGTCTCGAGTGACATCGCGTTCGGGATTTTTACCCATGTCATGAACGATACCATCGACCTCTATGGCAAGCTTTGCCTTTGGGCAGAAAAAGTCCAGGATATAGGGCCCGATGGGATGTTGCCGACGTATCTTGACCGCTGTTTGATTTCGCAGATGTTGCCAGAGATATACTTCAGGCGGCGTCATTTCACGACGAAGGCGCTTGGCCATCTGCACCGTCTGTCTGAATTTCTTGGGTGGTTTCATTGCCCCTCCGTCAGCCGCTTCGCGTCTGCCACCTCCCCATTATTTCATAATGGGGAGGATTTAAAAGCGTCAATGCCGCGTCTTTCCGGGTCGTTGCATTCCCCAGAACATCGGTCCTTCGGGTATTTGCCAGATATGCTTCACTTCAAATCCGAAGCTTTGATACAGGCCGACATTCTTTTCGTCGGCGGTTTCCAGATAGGCGGGCAGGCCTTCTTCGTCAGCCCTCGCAAGCCCGGCGCGGATTGCGGCGCCGCCAAAGCCGTGGCCCTGAAACGAGGGGTGCGTTCCGGCAAAATGGAGATACCAGAATGGCTCGGCGGGCAGATGCTTTTCGATAAGGTCGGAAACTTCAAGACCGCGTAGTAGGGAGCCTTTCAACACTTGCGCGAATGGAACGAAAATTTTGGCGCGGTCCAGTAAGCCGTCCTTGGCCTGTCCCGGACCGCGCCACATCGTGACCGCCTTGAACTCGTCTGTTCCGTAAACCGCCCCCCTCCTGTGTTCGTCGCGCAGGAACAGGGAAAATGCCGCCAGCAATCGGTCGGCGCGCTTTTTGGGGTCAGGAATCACATAGCTCCAGCCGCTTTCATTCTGGAAAGCGAGCGCCAGCGTTTCGGCGATGTCCAGATTTTCGGCGGGCCCAAGCAGGCGGGTTTTGTGCAAGCTTTATGCCTTCGCCTGATCCAGTATCGGCAAATTGCGGACTCGCTTGCCGGTTGCCGCGTATAATGCGTTGGCCAACGCCGGTGCGGCTGGCGGAATGCCGGGTTCGCCAATGCCGCCCATATTCGCTCCGCTGTTGATGAAATGGATGTCGTGAACCAGCGGCGCGTCGGCGAGCTTCAATATCGGGTAATCCGAAAAATTGCTTTGCTGGACCGCGCCCTTGTCGAGTGTGACGGCCTCGCCAATTGCCGACGAAAGACCCATGATGGTCCCGCCTTCGATTTGCGCGGTTGCAGCGTCCGGGTTCACGATGCTGCCCGCATCAACCACGGTGAAGACCTTGTGCACTTTGGGGGTGCCGTCTTCCTTTACCGATGCCTCGATGACATGCGCGACGATGGTTTTGAAGCTTTCGACAATCGCAACGCCGCGCCCGACGCCATCGGGCAAGGGCGAATCCCAGCCGCTGCGCTGCGCCACCGTATCGAGCACAAGCAGATGCCGCGATCCGGCTTTGAGATGATTGCGGCGGAATTCGACCGGATCGACGCCTGCCGAATGGGCGAGTTCATCCATGAAGCTTTCGTTGTAGAAGCCCTGCTGCGTCGAATTGACCGAGCGCCATGCGCCGGTAATCTGGTTCGACGCATGCTCATAATTGCGGCGCGCGACGACGGGCAGATTGTAGATGAAGGTTGTTTCGGCCTCGGCGCTTTCGGTTTGCGCATAGTCATTGGAGTAAGCGGCAATCCGCTTGTTGCCGTCCACATTGGCTTTGAGGACTGCGGCGCTTTGCGGGCGGTAGGCGCCTTGGGCAATTTCTTCTTCACGGCTCCAGATCAGCTTGACCGGATAGGGGAGTTGCATCGCAAGCTTCGTAACCTGTTCGACAATTTCCATGTACATCGGCAGGCGGCGGCCAAAGCTTCCGCCGATCAGCATCGGGTGGAAAGTCACAGCATCGGCTCCAAGCCCTGAGACCTCGACCGCTTTCATTTTTGACGCCAGCGGGTCCTGCATTCCACCCCAGATGTTAAGCTTGCCGTCCTTGTGATGCGCGGTCAGCGCGAAGGGCTCCATCATCGCATGGTGGAGGAAAGGCACCTGATATTTTGCTTCTATGGGCTTTGCGCCAAGGCCAGCCTCGACGTCGCCTTCACCTGCTTCGCCATCGGCTTCGCCCTTGGCGATGAGGTCATCATAGGCCTTGAAGATCGAAGCGGTCGAAACGCCGCCATTTCCGCCATCGGTAAACTGTGGCGACAGTGCACGAAGCCCGGATATGGCAGCCCAATAGCCCTTGCCAACAACCGCCACGGCATCGTCTAGCTTGATGACCTTTTCGACGCCTTTGACCGCCAATGCGGGCGCTTCGTTGACTGAGGTCAGTTTGCCGCCGCGCGCCGGTGCGGCCATGATCGTTGCAACGCGCATATCGGGAACGGTGAAATCCATGCCGTACATCGCGGTGCCATCGACCTTGGCTGGAATATCCAGCCGCGGCAGCGACTGGCGCATCAGACGATATTGCTTTGGGTCCTTCAGCTTCGGCTCATTGTCGAGCGACTGCGTGGCGGCCTCTGCGGCCAGCGCGCCATAGGTCAGCGAGCGCGCAGATTTCGCGTGAATGACATGGCTGTCCTGCGTCGTCAGTTCGGCCGCCGGAACGCCAAGCCGCTTGGCCGCAGTTTCGATCAGCGCGAGCCGGGTCGCAGCACCGACTTTCTGAAAAGTCATCTGCCCTGTAAAGCGAAGCGCCGATGAACCCCCAGTAATCTGCAAATTCATCTGGCGGGCGATGAACGACAGGAAGGACTGCGGAACGCCATTGATGATGGCCGGTTGTCCGGTCATCTCGGCGAGGAATCCACGTCCCAACCCGACATTGGCAAACGCCGATTCTGCGGGCGCGGACACCAGCTTGATGTCATCCCACGCGGCATCGAGTTCTTCGGCCAGCATCTGCGCAAGGCCGGTGTTTGAACCCTGACCGATATCGGTGTGGGGTGAGTATATCGTGATACTGTTGTCTTCGGCGATCTTCAGCCAGGCGGCAAAGACATGTTCGCCATTTCCGCCAATAAGCTTCGCGGCGCTTTTCGCAGCATTGCTGTCGGCCATCGAGATACCGAACAGACCGGCGCCGACGACGGCAACGCCACCGATCAGAAACAGGCGGCGTTTCACGCCCTTGCGCTTGACGGGAGCAACGGGTTCCATTTCGAGTGTTGGATTATCGGCCATTATGCGGCTCCTTCAACGGCGGTGGCAGCTTGTCCCGTTGCAGCATGGATAGCCTTGCGAATTCGCGGATAGGTGCCGCAGCGGCAGATGTTGGTCATTGCCTCGTCGATTTGCGCGTCGCTAGGACTTCCGGTTTTGTTGATCAACGCGACAGCCGCCATGATTTGCCCGGACTGGCAATATCCGCATTGCGGAACTTGGGCTGCAATCCATGCTTTTTGAACCGCATGCAGCGTGCCGTCTGCACCCTTCAGCCCCTCAATCGTCGTGATCGACTTGCCGGCAACTTCGCTCACCGGAATGCTGCAGGATCGTGCCGGCTCGCCATCGATATGCACAGTGCATGCTCCGCAAGCGGCAATACCGCAGCCGAACTTGGTGCCGGTCAGGCCGGCTTCTTCGCGGATAACCCAGAGCAAAGGAGTATCGGGCTCGGCCTCAAAACTAACTGCCTTGCCGTTGATGGTCGTGTCGATGGCCATGCTTTCCTCCTCCAGTTGCGTTTCATATAGCAACCCGTTTCACGCTTTGCTAGGCAAATGGAATGAAGACAGGCGCTGCCGATCATCACCGGATTTTGGCCAGTGCAGCGGCCTGGCGCGGCGCGCCAATGGCTTTGGCGACGGTGGTCGAGACATGGCGTTCGGCGCCATGTCCAGTGGGAACTCACATGCTGGTTCGTGCTGACGGGCGCTTTGTCGGATCGGTCTCTGGCGGCTGTGTCGAGGGCGATGTTTTGGAAATCGCGTCGCGGCTTATCGCCGAAAACGGTTTCGCGATGCGCCGCTACGGCGTTGCCGATGGCGCGGCGTGGGAGGTGGGCTTGCCATGTGGCGGTGACATCGTTGTGCTGGTGCAAAATGTTTCGCCCGAGTATTTTCCCGAAGCCTTGTTCGGGGCCATTGTCGATGCGCAGACGGCAGGCGAGGCGCTGATGATCGGAACCGACCTTGCGACAGGAACAAGCCGCATAATCGAAGCGGAAGCCGATTGTCTGTTCGTGAACTGCTACCTGTCGCGCCGTCGCTTGATTATCGTGGGGGCGGTCGAGATCGCATCTGCACTATCCGAGATCGCACGGTCTATGGGCATTGATGTGATTTTGATCGACCCGCGCGCCCGGTTTCTGACCGAGGAACGCTTCCCCGGTGTGACGCTTGACGACCGCTGGCCCGATGAGGCGATTGCCGCGCTCAGGCCCGATGCACGGACGGCAATTGTCACGCTAAGCCACGATCCTAAAATCGACGACCCCGCGTTGATCGCTGCGCTTGCAAGTCCAGCGGGCTATATCGGGGCGTTAGGTTCAAAAGCGTCCCACGCCAAGCGCCGCGAGCGGCTCGTGGCAGCAGGTGTTGCTGCCCTACACCTCGACAGGATAGAGGGACCGGCTGGCGTCGCGATCAACGCCATCAGCGCCCCGGAAATCGCGCTGTCGATTGCGAGCGGCATTGTGCGGGCGTTTAACGAAGGACGCCGGTGATGGTGACCGCAGACATCGCCGTCGCGGTGCTTGCGGCCGGGCGGTCAACGCGGTTCGGCTCGGACAAGCTGATGGCGTCCTTGGACGATCTGCCGCTGGGTTTGCATATCGGGCACACGCTCGGCGAACTCGATTTCGGCTGGCGCTTTGCGGTGTGCGGGTTGGGTGCACCCATCGCCGGGCCTTATGGCGATATGGGTTTCGCCATAGTCGAAAATGCGGACCCTGGGGCGGGTCAGGCGCATTCGCTCCATCTTGCCATCCATGCGGCAGAAGCAACAGCCGCAACGGCGTTGTTGGTGGTGCTCGCCGACATGCCCTTTATAACGCGACACCATATCACCGCAGTCGCTGCAAAAGGCGCGTTTGCAGCCTCCACCGACGGCCGAGCGCCGATGCCTCCCGCGCTGTTTCCGCGTGACCTGTGGCCTGACCTCTTGCGCACGCAGGGCGATGCAGGCGCACGTAGCCTTTTGCAGGACGCTCGCCTTGTGCCCGCTTCGGCCCGCGAATTGCGCGACATTGACGTTGCGGCGGATTTGCCTAGACCGCAATTATGACCGCCGACCTTGCCCGCCAATCGATTGACGCAGCGCTGCGCAATCCAGTCCTTATCGATGCCGCGCTCGCGCTTGCCGAGGACCGGCTGCACGACGCCGAACCCGTTTTGCGCGCGTGGCTTCGCGACGCCCCAACCGATGTCGCCGCAATCCGGATGATGGCCGAGCTGGCAGCCCGCGTCGGGCGCCTAAAGGACAGCGAAAGCCTGCTTCGCCGCGCGTTGGAACTCGCCCCCGCATTCGGCGCGGCGCGGGCCAATCTGGCCACTGTCCTCTACAAGCAGAACCGCTTCCCCGAGGCGCTTGAGCAACTCGACGCCGTTTTGGCCGAGGGCGGCGACAACCCGGCGCAGCAAAATCTCAAGGCTGCTGCGCTCGGACGGATTGGCGGCTATGATGAGGCAATCGGCCTCTATCGCGAACTGACGCAGCGCTTCCCTGAACAGGCTAAATTGTGGATGAGCTTTGGCCATATGCTTAAAACCGTCGGCGACCAGGACGCCAGCATCACGGCCTATCGCACAGCACTCGATGTTCAGCCCACGCTCGGCGAAGTGTGGTGGAGCCTTGCCAACCTTAAGACGGTTCGCTTTTCGGACGACGATGTCGCCGCCATGCGCAATGCGCTGGAGAGTAGCGGATTGGCGCCCGACGACGAATTCCATCTTCACTTTGCTTTGGGCAAGGCATGCGAAGAGCGCGGCGAGCATGACGCTGCGTTTGTGCATTATGCGAAGGGAAATGCGCTGCGCAGTGTGGAATTGCAGCATGACCCCGATGCCGTGACGGCGCAGGTCAACAAGGTCTTGGCTCAGTTCACCGCCGGTTTTCTGGCCGCGCGCGACGGGCAGGGGAACGCGGCGCCCGACCCGATCTTCATTCTTGGGATGCCGCGCGCCGGGTCAACGTTGATTGAGCAGATTCTTGCAAGCCATTCGATGGTCGAAGGGACGATGGAGCTCCCCGACATTCCGGCGATGGCCTTGAGGGAAGGCAGGGGACGCGATGGCGAGGGATGGATATCTGCCGTTGCCGCGATGTCGTCTGACGACCTACATCGCCTTGGCGCGGAGTTTATCGACCGCACGCGGATCCAGCGCAAAACCGGCAAGCCGTATTTCATCGACAAGCTACCCAATAACTGGAGCTATCTTGGCTTTATCCGGCTGATTTTGCCCAACGCGAAAATAATCGACGCGCGGCGACACCCGCTCGATTGCTGCCTCTCCAATTTCCGCCAGCATTTCGCCAAGGGGCAGACATTTAGCTACGATCTTGCGCATATGGGGCGTTATTATTCCGACTATGTTCGCGCGATGTCGCATTTCGACGCCGTCGAGCCCGGCTACGTCCATCGCGTGATCCACGAAGAGCTGCTCGACGATCCAGAGGCAGAAATCCGTTGCTTGCTCGATTATCTGGGCCTGCCTTTCGAGGAGGCGTGCCTGGCCTTCCATGAAAACAAACGCGCAGTTCGCACCGCATCGAGCGAACAGGTGCGCCGCCCCATCAACCGCGACGGTGTGGATCAATGGAAGCCATATGAAGAGCATCTGGCGCCATTGAAATCGGCGCTCGGCGACCTTTGGCGGACCTATCCCGCCGTCTGATAGTTGCGGCATTGCAACACACGATAGCAAAAAGTTATCCAGCGCAGTCATTTGCCGAAAATATATTGCGTTGCGGCATCTAATCTGACCCTAGTCACATCAGTGTAACAAGGGAGGGCTGCTACGTGCGCCAGTTTACAAAACAGTCCAAAAACCGTGCCGTTATGGCAATATTGCTGACATCGACAGCGCTTGGCATTGCAATGCCTGCCTTCGCGCAAGAAGCTGCCGAGGATGATAGCGACGTCATCGTCGTCACTGCGCAAAAGCGCGAACAGAATTTGCAGGATGTTCCTGTCGCAATTACCGCAATTGGTACCGAAAAGCTCGACCAGTTGCAGGTGAAGGAATTCTCCGATGTCGTGAAGTTCTTGCCGTCTGTTACCATTCAGCAAGGCGGACCCGGTTTTGCGCAGGTGTATTTCCGCGGCGTGGCATCGGGCGAAAATGCCAACCACTCGGCTTCGCTACCGACCGTCGGCACCTATCTCGACGAACTGCCCATCACCACCATTCAGGGCGCGCTCGATTTGCACGCGTATGACCTGGCCCGCGTCGAGGCACTCGCCGGGCCGCAGGGCACACTCTATGGCGCAAGCTCGATGGCAGGGACGATCAAGCTCGTCACCAATCAGCCCGATACCAGCGGCACTTATGGTTCGGGCGGCGTCGAGGTCAACAACACCGCGCACGGCGACTGGGGCACGGTGTTCGAGGGCTTCGTTAACGCGAAAATCAGCGATAACGCTGCGGCGCGCCTTGTCGGCTGGTATCGTAAAGACGGCGGCTATATCGACAATATCGCGGGCAGCCGCGTTTATCCGTCTTTGGAGGTTGAACAGGGCACGGCGGCAGCGACACAAAATAACGCTGCCTTGGTGGAAGAAAACTATAACGACGTTGAGACTTATGGCGCACGCCTCGCGCTCGGTATCGACCTCGACGATAACTGGACGATCCGACCGACCTTGATGGGTCAGGTTCAAAATGCCGACGGCAGTTTTTCGCAGGAACGATCGGGTCAGACCACAAAGGAATTGCAGACCGTCCAGTATAACCCCGAAGGCAGCAAGGACAAATGGATTCAGGCGGCTCTGACTATTGAAGGCAAGATCGGCAATTGGGATTTGACCGTTGCGGGCGGTCATTTGCGGCGCAAGACCGAAACGCAATCGGATTATTCGGACTATGCCTATTTTTACGATGCGCTCGCAGGTTACGGTGCGTATTTTTATGACAATAATGGCGACTTGGTCAATCCGAACCAGTATATTCAGGGCATCGACCGCTACCGGAAAACCTTTGGCGAGCTTCGCATTGCCTCGCCTTCGGATCAACCGCTACGCCTGATTGCTGGCCTGTTCTATCAGCGGCAGTCGCACAATATCGAGCAGAATTACATCATCGACAACATCGCCGACTCGATTACGGTGACCGGAACCGACAGCAACATCTGGCTGACCAAGCAATTGCGCGTCGATCGCGATTATGCGGCTTTCGGGGAAGCGAGCTTTGATGTCACCGACAAGCTGACGCTAACTGGCGGGCTGCGCGTCTACAAATATGAAAATTCGTTGCAGGGCTTCTTTGGATATTCGGCAGGTTATTCCAGCCGTACGGGCGAAGCGGCCTGTTTGAATACCGACGGCACGACGCGCCGCGCCAATCCGGCGGGTACCCCTGTGCCTATCCTTGTTGCGGGAAGTCCCTGCACCAACGTGGACAAATCGACGTCCGACACTGACTTCATCCATAAGCTCAATGCAACCTACAAGATCACTGACGATGCGCTGGTCTATGCTACTTGGTCGCGCGGCTTCCGTCCGGGCGGGATCAATCGTCGCGGCACATTGCCACCTTATGGCGCTGATGAGCTCGACAACTATGAGCTGGGTTGGAAAACCACGTTCGGCGCGTTCCGCTGGAACGGCGCGGTGTATCAGGAAGACTGGAACGGTATCCAATTGTCATTCCTTGGTGCAAACGGCCTGACCGAAATCCGCAATGCGGGTATCGCACGAATTCGCGGAGTCGAGATGGACATGGGTTACCGCGTTGGTGGTTTCAGCATCAACACCGGCTTCAGCTACAATGACGTCGAAATCCGCCGCGACTTCTGCGAAATCGCCAATGCGACCTTTGATTGCACCACGCCGGGCAACTCCTTGCTCGCGCCAGCAGGCTCTCGCCTCCCGACCACCGCCAAATTCAAGGGCAACGCCGTTGCGCGCTATGAATTCCCGATCGGTGAATGGGACGGCCATGTCCAGCTTGCGGTCAATCATATCGGCAGCCGCCGTAATGACCTTCGCCCCGCACAGAACGCGATTAAGGGTAACTTACCAGCCTATACGACCGCTGATGTCAGCGTCGGTATCAAGAACGAGACATGGAAAATCGACCTGTTCGCCACCAACCTGTTCGACAAAAACGGTATTGTGGGGACGGGTGTTCAATGTCTGGAAACGATTTGCGGTGACCCCGATAACCTGACTTCCACAGGCGGCGCGTTTTACGACACGGTCATCCGGCCGCGCCTGATCGGTATCAAGTTCAGCCGCGACTTTTGACCGACCAGCCAGACCCCGTTAGTCGTCCTTTCGGGGTCTGGACGGCGGCCGCTTTGGTCGTCGGCGGGATGATCGGGTCGGGTATTTTCGTAATACCCGGCCAGCTTGCGCCTTTCGGCTGGACGGGGCTTGTCGCATGGCTGGTGGTGATCCCCGGCGTGCTCATCTTGGCGAATGTGATCAGCAAGCTGATTGCCGCGCGCCCTGATGCAACCGGGGCGGGAGCGATAATCGGCGAAGCGCTTGGGCCGATGCCGGCGGTGCTGATCAACTGGAGTTTCTGGGTCAGCATCTGGTCGGCCAATGCGGTTCTGTCGCAGACCGCAATCCGCTATTTGGCGGTTTTCGAACCTCGCCTTGCCACCAGCGACATGTCGCTTGCGCTCTGGTCGGTCGTGCTCTTGTGGATGCTCACATTGCTCAACCTGCGCGGTGCAAAGACGGCCGGGCGTTTTCAGGTTGTGACGACGGTGCTGAAAATCCTGCCATTGATTGCCGTGATCCTGATCGGCGGGCAGTTGCTCGCGACGGGTCAGGCGGGAACCGCGGTGGCGGATTTGAAGCCGTTTGAAGGCGGTGGCTTCACCGCAGCGCTGACCTTGACTTTCTACGCCATGGTCGGGTTCGAAGCTGCAGGCGTCGCGGCCGAACGCGTCCGCGATCCGGGGCGCAATATTGGCCGGGCTACATTGATCGGCGTCGCGCTCACCGGGCTTTTATATCTGCTGGTGTGTTCTGCCGTCCTGATGTCGATTCCGGCTGGCGAGGTCGCGGCTTCGCCTGCGCCCGTGGCCTTTTTCGTCGCCTCGCATTGGGGCGAGGGTGCCTCTCACGTCATTGCCGGCTTTGCGGTTATCGCGGTCGTCGGCTGCCTGAACGGTTGGGTATTGATTCAGGGCGAGCATCCGTTGACGATGGCGCGGGCAGGGCTGCTTCCCGCATCGCTTGCGGTCACCAGCAAGCGTGATGTGCCGGTGCGTGTCGTACTTCTCGGGAGCATCTGCGCAAGCGTGCTGCTGCTCTCCAGTGTCAGCGCCGATGGCGGCTTGCTGAACTTCATGCTCAACCTGACCTCGGCAGCGAGCCTGATTTTCTACATCGGATGTTGCCTTGCCGCGCTTCGCCTGCGCGTCGCCATGGGCTTTGCTGCGGTTGGAATTTGCTTCGCGCTTTGGGCCTTGATCGGCTCGGGCAGCGCGGCATTCCTAAGCATTGGCCTGATGGCCGCAGCGCTCCCGCTTTACTGGTGGGCGCGTCGTAGCCTGCCGAACAGCGAGGCATCGGCCAGCACTTCCTGAGCGCAATTATGCCCCGGCGCGCCGGTTACGCCGCCGCCGGGATGCGCGCCTGCGCCGCACATATAAAGACCCTTCAAAGGCCCGCGATACGCGCCATTACCAAGCACCGGGCGTGCCGCCCATAATTGGTCGAGGCTCATATTGCCGTGCATGATGTCGCCGCCCGCAAGGCCGAACGTGCGCTCGAGCCCAAGCGGCGAGAGGATTTGCTGGCCCAGGATCGATGCACGGAAACCGGGGGCGTAGGCCTCGACGGTGTCGATGATCGTGTCCGCTGCTTTGCCTTCGTCGGCATCCCAGTCGTGATCAGGTGCAAATTGCTGGCAGAACAGGCTGGCGACATGCTGGCCGGGAGGGGCAAGGCTGTCGTCCACGGTTGACGGGATAAGCATCTCGACAATCGGTTTCTTCGACCAGCCATAGCGCTTCGCATCGAGAAACGCCTCATCCATATAATCGAGCGTCGGTGCGATAATGATGCCCGACTGGTGATGCTCGCCGGGATCGGGCAAACAGGTGAAACGCGGCAATTCGGAC
>CALRMO020000068.1:0-12753 GCA_943369235.1 Sphingomonas paucimobilis | reverse complement strand
CAGCATCCGCGACAGCGTCGATTTGCCTGCGCCAGATGGTGAAGACAGCACGAAAAGAAGGCCCCGGCGTTCGAGTTCGTGCGGCTTGGGATTGTCGGTATCGGCCATAGCCGCTACTGCGCGAAAGGGTAGGCACGCGTCAACATAGTTTTTGGGGGGAAGCGCGCATGGAATGGCCTTTGAGAGTAAGCAAATTCAGCGCGGCGATTGCGCTGCTGCTGGCGTTGGTATTCGTCGCGATATTGTTCGCGATGGACCGTCCGCCGATCTGCGCGTGCGGTGACATCAAGCTGTGGCACGGCATAGTGCAGTCGAGCGAAAACAGCCAGCATATCTCCGACTGGTATACGCCGAGCCACATCATCCATGGCTTCATATTTTTCGGGCTGGGGCGGCTGTTCCTAAAGCGATGGCCGCTCCGACTGGCCTTGTGCGCAGCGATACTGGTTGAAGGCGCTTGGGAAATACTCGAAAACTCGCCAGTCATTATCGACCGATATCGCGAAGTCACGATTTCCTATGGTTATGCAGGCGATAGCATCATCAACAGCGTGTTCGACCTTGTCTGGATGATCTTCGGGTTTTTCCTTGCATCGCGGTTGCCGTGGAAGGTGACGCTTGGCATCGCCTTGCTGTTCGAAGTGTTTACGGCTTACATGATCCGGGACAATTTGACGCTCAACATTCTGATGCTGGTGACGCCAATTGAGGCCGTCAAGGATTGGCAGGCGGCAGGGACGGGATATTATCTGACGGGGAAATAGCTTTGCGTTCCTTGCGCTTGTCGTAAACTGTCTTTGCCGCAATTGCGCCGCCGACCAGCAACAATCCGGGTATCGAGCGCGTTGCAATTCGCGTTGCGACCAGACCGATACCTGCGCCTAGCAATCCGTTGCCGCGCCTGCGTCCGATGACTTCGCCGACAACGGCACCTGCGATGGATCTTAGCATGTTGCGCACTCCCTAAACCATATCTTCCGGTCTGACATGGGTATCGAAGGTGGCTTCGTCAACCAGTCCGGAGGCTAACGCTGCTTCGCGCAAAGTCGTTCCGTTCAGATGCGCCTGCTTCGCGATCTTGGCGGCATTGTCGTAGCCGATAACGGGCGCGAGCGCGGTTACGAGCATAAGCGAGCGGTCGAGCAGTTCGGCAATACGTACCCGGTTCGGCTCAAGGCCCTCGACGCAGTTTTTGGCGAAGGTTTCCATGCCGATGCTAAGCAACTCAATTGAGCGCAATACATTGGCACCGATCAGCGGTTTAAAGACATTGAGTTCCAGATGCCCCTGCATCCCGCCGACGGTCACCGCCTGATGATTGCCGATGACTTGCGCGGCGACCATCGTCAGCATTTCGCACTGCGTTGGATTGACCTTACCGGGCATGATCGAGCTACCGGGCTCGTTTTCAGGGAGCAGGAGTTCGCCAAGGCCAGAACGCGGGCCGGAGCCGAGCAGGCGGATGTCGTTGGCTATTTTGGTTAGGGAGACGGCGAGGGTGTTGAGCACGCCGGACACTTCCACCAGCGTATCGTGCGACGCCAGGGCCTCGAACTTGTTGGGCGCGCTTATCCACGGCACGCCGCCGGTTAGCCCGGCAAGTTCGGTGCAGAAATCTTCGCCGAAATTGGCGGGCGCATTGAGGCCAGTACCGACCGCCGTTCCGCCCTGCGCCAGTCGCGAAAGCCTCGGCCACACGCCGACGATCCGGTCGGCGCTGTCGTTCAACATTGCGGCATAAGCGGAAAATTCTTGGCCCAGCGTTAAGGGTGTCGCGTCCTGCATGTGCGTGCGCCCAATTTTGACAATGTTGTGCCATGCTTCGGAATGCACCAACAGCGCCGCGGACAGCCCTCGAACGGCCTTCAACAACTTATCGCGCGCGACGAGCGCTATGGCAACGTGCATTGCAGTAGGGAAGCTGTCGTTGGACGACTGGCTCATGTTGACATGGTCATTCGGATGAACCGGCGATTTGCCGCCGCGCGTGCCCGTCAGCATTTCGTTGGCGCGTCCGGCAATTACCTCGTTGACGTTCATGTTCGACTGCGTGCCGCTGCCGGTTTGCCAGATGGTGAGTGGGAACTGGTCGTCATGCTTTCCAGCAACCAATTCTGCCGCCGCTGCCTCGATTGCGTCGGCGAGCTTTTCGTTCAAACCGTGTTTGCGATTCACCCGCGACGCGGCTTGCTTCACCAATGCCAATGCGTGAATGATCCCGATCGGCATCCTTTCGTGCGGCGGGAAGGGGAAGTTGGCGATGCTCCGCTGAGTCTGCGCGCCCCAATAGGCCGAGGCCGGAACCTCGATGGGGCCAAAACTGTCGGTTTCGGTGCGTGTCGGCATTAGGGGATTTCCCGTTCGTCCTGAGCCCTGAGCCCGTCGAAGGGTCGAAGGGTCACTTCTTCCGTCCGAAGTCCACGCTTACGACGTTGGAGCCATCCTCAACCTGCACCGCTGGCTCGTCATTGCCCGCAGCTTCGTGTGGCTCAGGACCGCCGTCACCTGCGTCGACATGGAATTGCAGCGCGAAATCGACCGCCGGATCGACAAACGCAGTGATCGCCGAATAGGGGACAAACAGGTGCGACGGAATCTGGCTGAACGACAGGCCGACCTCGAAATGTTCGGCCTCGACTTTTAGATCCCAATATTTGTGCTGCAGGACGATAGTCATCTCATCGGGGAAACGCTCGTGCAGATGCTGCGGAATAGACACGCCCGGCGCTTGGGTTTTAAATGTAATGTAGAAGTGATGGTCGCCCGGAAGGCCGCTGCGCGCAACGTCGCCCAGAACGCGACCAACTACGGCACGAAGGGCTTCCTGGACCACATCGTCATAGGGAATCAGGCTATCGGAATGCTCGTCGCTCATGCGCGCTTGGTGGACCGTAGCCCTCGCAAAATCAAGACGCTTGTTATTGCCAAATGCGCGAACGTGGCTATAGCGGCGGCGATGCGCACAGGGACGATCAGCCGCAAGACGAACGAAACGTCGATTGACGTCGAGGTCAATCTCGACGGCACCGGCATATATGAAGTCTCGACCGGCATCGGTTTTCTCGATCACATGCTTGAACAGCTTTCGCGGCATTCGCTGATCGACCTTAAGGTCAGGGCGGTCGGCGACCTGCATATCGACCAGCATCACACCACTGAGGACACCGGCATCGCCATTGGCGAGGCGGTGTTGCAGGCTTTGGGCGATAAGCGAGGGATTACGCGCTATGGTTCGGCCTATGCGCCGATGGATGAAACTTTGACTCGCTGTGCGCTCGATATTTCGGGGCGGCCCTATTTTGTGTGGAAAGTTGCGCTATCGATGCCGCGGCTTGGCGAATGGGACACCGAGCTGATCGAACATTGGTTCCACAGTTTTGCGACGAGCTCCGGCATTACGCTGCATGTCGAAAATCTCTACGGCTCGAACAACCATCACATTGTTGAAAGCTGCTACAAGGCTCTGGCGCGCGCGCTGCGGCAGGCGGTCGAGATCGACCCGCGCAAGGCGGATGCTATTCCCTCAACCAAGGGGACGCTCTAGGCCGTGACCCTGGCGCTGATTGATTATGGCGCGGGCAATCTGCATTCGGTGCATAATGCGTTGAAGGCAGCGGGTGCAACGGATGTTGTTGTTACCGCTGATCCTGATGTGGTGGCCCAGGCCGACCGGATTGTGTTGCCGGGGGTGGGCGCGTTTGCGCATTGTATGGAGGCTTTGTCGGGCATCGACGGGATGATTGGCTCGATGGAACGACGGGTTCGCTCTGAGGGGATACCGTTTCTGGGAATTTGTGTCGGAATGCAGCTCTTGGCCGATGCAGGGGTCGAGCACGGCACGACCAAAGGCCTCGGCTGGGTTGGCGGCACAGTCCGCGCAATTGCGCCTTCGTCCAACATCAAAATTCCGCATATGGGTTGGAACGATGTTGCACCCAGCGATGGCGCGCCGTTGATTGAAGCGGGGGAGGCCTATTTTCTGCACGGCTATCATTTCGATGCAACTGACAAAGCTGATGTGCTGGCGACTACAGACCATGGCGGGCCTTTGGTGGCAGCGGTCGGCCGCGACAATATTATCGGCGTACAGTTCCACCCCGAAAAAAGCCAGGCCTATGGCATCAATTTCCTCAAACGCTTTCTAAGGTGGCGACCTTGAGCCAAATCGACCAACATCGTCGTGTCGTCGGTGCGTTGGGTGAATTAAATTTCTATTTCACCCAACGCACCAACGTACTAACGACGGAAGAGATGATATGATCGTATTCCCCGCAATTGACCTCAAAGGCGGCGAAGTTGTTCGCTTGGCCGAAGGCGATATGGATCGTGCTACCGTTTATGCCGACGATCCGGCGGCGCAGGCTTTGCTTTTTGCGGAGCAGGGCGCCGAGTTTTTACATGTGGTTGACTTGGACGGCGCATTTGCCGGCCGCCCCGAAAATGCGGAGGCGGTTGAGGGCATTATCGAGAATTTCCCCGGCTATATCCAGCTTGGCGGCGGCATCCGCAACGCGCAGACGGTCGAGCGCTGGTTTGACATGGGCGTGGCGCGGCTGGTGATTGGCACGGCGGCGCTGAAAGACCCGCAGTTCGTCAAGGACATAGCGCGTGAGTACGAAAATGGCATTGTTGTGGCGGTCGACGCGCGCGACGGGTTTGTCGCCACCGAAGGCTGGGCGGAGAAATCCGACATGCCGGTCATTGATCTGGCGCGGCGGTTCGAGGATGCGGGCGTTGCCTCGATCCTGTTCACCGATGTCGGCCGCGACGGGATGCTGACCGGATGCAATATCGACGCGACGGTCGATCTGGCGCGGCGGGTGAATATTCCAGTGATCGCCAGCGGCGGGGTGAAAGGCATCGATGATATCCGGATGTTGGCTTTGCACGCGAAGGATGGCATTGAAGGTGTGATAACCGGGCGCGCGATATATGACGGGCGGCTCGATCTGGCGACGGCGATTGCGATGGGGAATCGGGCGTGATGATCGGTCGCCACATCACCGTAGCCCTGAGCAGCAGCCGCATGCGGCTGCGTCCGTCGAAGGGCGGGTCACGGGGTAGCGCACCCGCGATAAGCGCCCTTCGACTTTCATCAGCGCTGTCCGCGCTGATGGCTCAGGACTACGGTGAAATTTCGACAGCAGTTTGTCGATGACTGTCCGTATCCGCGTCATTCCCTGCCTCGACGTATCCAATGGCCGCGTAGTCAAGGGCGTGAACTTTGTAGACCTGCGCGATGCGGGCGATCCGGTCGAGCAGGCGCAGGCTTATGATGCGGCGGGGGCGGACGAGCTTTGCTTTCTCGACATCGGTGCGTCGCACGAAGGGCGCGGAACTATTATCGATGTTGTCCGGCGCACCGCAGAAGTGTGTTTCATGCCGCTGACCGTCGGCGGCGGGGTGCGCAGTGCTGAAGATGCGCGGGCGTTGCTGCTGGCGGGGGCGGACAAGGTTGCGGTCAACAGCGCGGCGGTCGCGCGGCCCGAGGTTGTGGCAGATATCGCAGAGCGCTTTGGTAGCCAGTGTGTTGTGGCTTCGGTCGATGCGCGCAGACGCCCTTCGACAGGCTCAGGGTATTCGGGATGGGAAATCTTCACCCACGGCGGGCGGAACCCGACCGGTATCGACGCGCTTGAGCATGCGGTCAAGCTCGCGGAATTGGGCGCAGGCGAATTGCTTGTCACCAGCATGGACCGCGATGGTACGCGCGATGGCTATGACCTCGAACTCACGCGGGCAATTGCCGATGCGGTGAATGTGCCGGTAGTGGCAAGCGGCGGTGTCGGCAATCTGGACCATCTGGTCGATGGCGTGCGCGAAGGCCATGCCAGCGCGGTTCTGGCGGCCTCGATTTTCCATTTTGGCCAGCACAGCATCGCGGAGGCGCATGCGGCGTTAAGGGCGGCTGGGCTGGCGGCGCGGTCAACCTAACCAAATAAAACCGTAGTCCTGAGCAGCAATCGCTCTTGCGATTGCGTCCGTCGAAGGGCGTCTATCGGTCTAGCATTGTGCCTGGCGGAAAAGCGCCCTTCGACGGTCGCAGTTGCTGCGCAACTGCTGCTCAGGGCTACGGTGGTCTGTTCACCAGCTGACCAACCTTGGCACCACCAATCGGCCAATTACCGCACATCCGCCCACGGCCAGCGTATACCACAGCCCGATATACACCACATTATTGAACGGACAGTGGAGGTTATAGGCAAAGGCCCCCAATCCGCCCGCCGCAATCCCTGTCAACCAGCCTGCGCGTGAAGGCGAGGTGGGCGCGCCGCGGCGCAAAGCCAGAACCATTGGCACTGCTGTCGCCAGCCCGCCGATTGCGCTATACATCATGCACCGCATTCCAGATTGCATGGCGGACATGGCCGGGCCGATGTCGCCAGTCGTCGCCACAATCAGTGCCGACAGCGGGAATACTACCGCCGCGGCCAAAGCGATTTGCCAGCCATTGTTGCTCTTGCCGACCGAAGGGCTGGCCATCGAGGTTACGGCATGCGCAGTCGCGCCGCCGAGCACAAGCAATATGCCGGCGCGGATCAGGAACATCTCGTCGGGATGCCCCGCCATGACGTCGGGGCGCATGCCCCGAGCCCCCACAATCACCGCAATCATCGCGATGGTAATCGCCGCCGCAATCATCAACGGACGGCGCGAGTTGAGCGCCGTGACTGGTGTCAAATCATCTACAAGCGCGGCGATATCAAATTTTCTATTCATCTTACTCACTTTCAATAAGCGCGGCCAAGCGTTTGAGGCCGCGATGTATATTTACTTTAACCAATGGTTCGGACCGGCCGCATCTGACGCAGGCCTCAGCGATGCTGAGGCCGTCGATTTTAACGAGCCGGATGGCAAGCCCCTGACCCTCGGGCAATTGGTGAAGCAGCCGGTCGATGCTGATTTTCGCGCCGACAACATCCTCATGGTCTCCAACGCTATGCTGGTCCTGCAATTCATCGGCGGCGTGGCGATACGTCTGGCGCAACCGGTCCACCCAGCGGTAACGCGCGATTGCTGCAAGCCACGGCAGGAAAGGCCGGGCCGGATCGTAACTAGCGCGCTTGCGGTGGAGCGAGATCAATGTGTCCTGCACCAAATCATCGACCGCATCGGACGAAATCTTCTGCGCGAAAAACCGCGTCAGCCAGCGGCAACCTGTTCAAGCAAAACCGCATAAGCCTGCTTGTCGCCGCCTTGCGAGCGAGTCATCAGGTCGCGCAGGATTTCCTCACGCGCGATCATGGGCGCAGTTGGGTGGCGGGGGATGAGGCGGGTGCGAGTGCCATACTTATCGTATATTCGTATCGGTTCTTTGTGCGGTTACATTAGCACAATAAATTATGTATCGAATAAGCATGAAGCTGAAGGATTTGGCACCTCTGACAAAGACCGATGAGGAACGGCTCGCGGCGCTCGCGGCACGTCCCGATAGTGCTATCGATCTTGGCGAACTTCCGGAGTTTCGTCCCGAAGACTGGAAAAATGCGGTTCGGGGCAAGCACTACCGGCCCGTGAAAGCGCAAATTACCGCCAGCCTCGACAAGGATGTTCTCGCGTGGCTGAAATCCGAAGGCCGGGGGTATCAAACCCGCATGAACGCCATACTTCGCCGCGAAATGCTTCAAGCGAAGTCGTCCGGTTCGAAGCGGTAACGAGCGCCCGCAGCATACCCTTGTAATTCTATCAGTTTATACAGAAAAATCAGGCCTGCTTGAGTATATATACTGCCATGAATTCTTGACTGTCAGCCCATTAATTCCGGCAACCATTTCTCTATCGCAACGCTGAAAGCTAGGACTGCACCCATCGAATTGCTTGTCTAAGGATAGAAACAGACAGTGTCGGTTGGACAACGGAAAAATCTTCGTTGGCACATTATCAAATTCGATCAGAGGATTGCTGGACGTCAAAAAGCGCGATTCCTCGTCCGTGTCGTCAATCGTCTGCACCCAATAGTTGACCGGCACGTAGTTCGGCCAATCGTCTAGCGATGTCTTAACTCTCGCTATAAGCCAGTGATCGTCCGACCAGTTCTTAACGTCATTCGCATTCGTACGTTCAAGCTCTTGACGCAGGCGAGGCTGATTATTTTTCATGAACGAAATGGCGCAAGCTATAGAGCGAATGTCCTTCGGCAAGTCGCCTCCAATAATCCGCTCGATCAGTGCGGAGGCATACCCATCAACTTCAGATAACCGCTTTTCTGCCCAATCAGGATCGTAACCGACCGGCGCGTTGCGCAAGGTATTCCAGTGCTTTTTGTATCCGAAATTCTTTCCATTCCCTTGGACTACAGCGTTGGTCTCACTTTCCATACGCCACATCGCACCCAGAACATTTTCGAACCTCTTTAGATAATAGCGGGGTGTGTAATGGTGCTTCTTTGAGACTGGCATGCCCTAATACTATATTTTGTTGGCAAGCGGTCAATTCATGACTGACATGACATCGAAACCAAGGGTTCGGGCCGTGGACCCCTAATCAAGTTGGGGGAGACAATGAAAGAGAGAGGAAGAGGGGGAAATTCTCTTACCCCGTCCACTGGCCGTCTGGCCGTCAGTAATGATACCGGCAGCTCAATATCTCAAGAGCCTGTGTATCGCCGGTTCCGCTTACGCGATAGACCAACCGGTGTTCGCTCGTGATACGCCTTGACCACCAGCCGCTGAGATTGCGCTTGAGCGGTTCGGGCTTGCCGGTTCCGCTGAATGGGTGACGCTGGCATTCGGCTATCAGTATATTGATGCGGACGACCACTTTTGTGTCTTGCGCTTGCCACGCAACATATTCCGCCCAGGCCTGACGGTCCCAGACGACTTTCACGGATGGATAAGCTCGTGTTCCTCGCCTTCACCGGCATCCAGTCGCTTTATGCCATCGAGCAAATGCTTCGCATTGGCGGGGGAGGCCAAAAGGTATAGGGTTTCTTCCATACCCGCCCATTCGCTGGCGGATATCATGACAACACCTTCGCCGCGTTGGCGCGTTATGGCGAGCGGCGCGCGGTCGGCCACCACCTTGTCGATGACAGCTTTCAGATTTTCGCGAGCTTCGGAGTAGCTGACTGTTTGCATGACGCGGATATGGACAAAACTTTGTCCAATGTCAATAGAATGGTGCGACTACGCGTTTCAAAATTTGTCCTAGCGAGTCCTTGACCCGTCACAAAAACTCCTTATCTGGGCTCCGTTAGCACTCGCCTTAAACGAGTGCCAACGCACATTCATTGCCGTCCTCCGCTTCCTTGGCGGCAGTGGCGGGATGGCGAAACAACAAAAGGAAGGTTCAACATATGGCATTTCGTCCGTTGCATGACCGCGTACTCGTTCGCCGGGTAGAGGCAGAAGCAAAGACCGCTGGCGGGATCATCATCCCCGATACAGCTCAGGAAAAACCGCAGGAAGGCGAAGTCGTCTCCGTTGGCACCGGTTCGCGCGCCGAAGATGGCACCGTGACCCCGCTCGACGTCAAGGCTGGCGACAAGATCCTGTTCGGCAAATGGTCGGGCACCGAAGTCAAGATCGACGGTGAAGACCTGCTGATCATGAAGGAATCGGACATCTTAGGAATCGTTTCCTAAGCTGAGTGTTTCCCGGCGCAGGCCGGGACCCAGCCCCATACAGACTCTGGACCCCAGCCTTCGCTGGGGCACATCATTAATTAAAGGAAAAATATCATGGCTGCTAAAGACGTGAAATTCGGCCGCGATGCGCGTGAACGCATCCTGCGCGGCGTAGACATCCTCGCCGATGCGGTGAAGGTAACCTTGGGTCCAAAGGGCCGCAATGTTGTCATCGACAAAAGCTATGGCGCACCGCGCATCACCAAGGACGGCGTTACCGTCGCCAAGGAAATCGAACTGAAAGACAAGTTCGAGAATATGGGCGCGCAGATGGTCCGCGAAGTTGCTTCGAAGACCAACGACATCGCCGGTGACGGCACCACCACCGCGACCGTTCTCGCTCAAGCCATCGTTCGCGAAGGCATGAAGTCGGTTGCCGCTGGCATGAACCCGATGGATCTGAAGCGCGGTATCGACTTGGCAGTTACTGCTGTTGTCGAAGATCTTGCAAAGCGTTCGAAGCCAGTTGCTGGTTCTTCGGAAATCGCTCAGGTCGGCACGATCTCCGCCAATGGCGAAAATGAAATCGGCAAGATGATTGCCGACGCCATGGAAAAGGTCGGCAAGGAAGGCGTCATCACCGTCGAGGAAGCCAAGGGCCGCGAAAGCGAGCTCGAAGTCGTCGAAGGCATGCAGTTCGACCGTGGCTATCTGTCGCCATACTTCATCACCAACACCGAAAAAATGTCGGTCGAGTTGGACAACCCTTACATCCTGATCCACGAAAAGAAGCTCGGCAATCTGCAAGCCATGTTGCCGATCCTCGAAGCTGTGGTGCAGTCGGGTCGTCCGCTTCTCATCATCGCCGAAGACGTCGAAGGCGAAGCGCTTGCAACTCTGGTGGTCAACAAGCTGCGTGGCGGACTGAAGATTGCTGCGGTCAAGGCGCCTGGCTTTGGCGATCGTCGCAAGGCGATGCTGGAAGATATCGCGATCCTCACCAAGGGTGAAATGATCTCGGAAGACCTCGGCATCAAGCTTGAAACCGTTACCTTGGGCATGCTCGGCCAGGCCAAGCGCGTCACCATCGACAAGGATAACACCATCATCGTCGACGGTGCCGGTGAAACCGATGCGATCAAGGGCCGCGTCGAAGCGATCCGTTCGCAGATCGAAAACACCACGTCCGACTACGACAAGGAAAAGCTGCAAGAACGTCTGGCGAAGCTCGCTGGCGGTGTTGCCGTTATCAAGGTCGGTGGTTCGACCGAAGTCGAAGTGAAAGAACGCAAGGACCGCGTCGACGACGCGCTGCACGCAACCCGCGCAGCCGTTGAAGAAGGCATCGTCCCCGGCGGCGGTACCGCGCTGCTTTATGCAACCAAGGCTTTGGAAGGCATGAAGGGCGTCAACGACGACCAGACCCGTGGTATCGACATCATCCGCAAGGCGATTGTCACACCATTGCGTCAGATCGCGGCGAACGCCGGTTATGACGGCGCGGTTGTCTCGGGCAATCTGCTTCGCGAAAACGACGAAACCATGGGCTTCAACGCATCGACCGATGTGTATGAAAACCTGGTGACCTCGGGCGTTATCGACCCAACCAAGGTTGTGCGTACCGCGTTGCAGGATGCTGCATCGGTTGCGGGCCTGCTGATCACGACTGAAGCTGCGATTTCGGATGCTCCGGAAGACAAGGCTGCTGGCGCTGGCGGAATGCCCGGCGGAATGGGCGGCATGGGCGGCATGGGCGGTATGGATTTCTAAATCCGACGCTCAGCCCAGGCTGAAACATGAAGGGCCGGTGGGGAAACTCACCGGCCTTTTTATTTTATCCTCTCCCAATGGAAGAGGATATGAAGCCTTATGAGCGCAGCGAATCAGGCAAAGTTGGTGAGGGGAACTGCGCTCGATAGGCGGGAGCCCCTCACCCAGCTACGAGTAAGCAGCAAGCTGCTAACTCTGCGCAACCATCTCCCGATGGGAGAGGGATATCCCGAGTCGTTTTGGGTGCGCATGCGTTGCCAACAAATTCTCAATCGTTTGTATTGAGAAATAATCATGCATAAACTGCTGTTTTATATGTGATAAGGTGAAATAAAAATAATTGTTGCGCTGCAAAATAAGAAGCGTATTTGCCGCCGCCCCACAACAGAGGTTTCCGGTCATGCAAGATACGCATTCGGGTTCAGTTGATTCACATTCCATCCACAAACATTCACTCGCCGCGCTGACGGTTGGCGCCATTGGCGTCGTCTTCGGCGACATTGGTACCAGCCCGCTTTATGCCTTTCGCGAGGCGCTGCACCACAGCGCGCCGTCGGGCGGCATTCAGGAGGCGGCGATTTTCGGCGTGCTCAGTCTGGCGATATGGTCGCTGATACTGGTTGTCACCGTCAAATATATCATCTTCCTGATGCGCGCCGACAATGACGGCGAGGGCGGAGTGCTGGCTTTGTTAGCTCTCGCCGGTCGTGGGATTGGCGGTCGTAGAGGCGCAGTGCTAGCACTTGGCGCAGTCGGCGCGGCGCTGTTTTACGGCGACGCGATTATCACGCCCGCTTTGTCAGTACTTTCGGCGGTCGAAGGCACCAAGACCATCCCCGGCATTGGCGACAGTATTTCGCAACAGACGATTATCAACATCACTTTGATGATATTGATCGCGCTGTTCGCCATTCAGTTCCGTGGGACGGCGCTCGTATCCAAGCTGTTCGGCCCGATCTGCGTCGTCTGGTTCATAGCGCTTGCTGGCCTCGGCCTGATGCACATTTCCGATTATCCCGGCATATTGGGCGCCCTGTCGCCGCATCATGCGGTTAGCTTTCTTGCCAGCAACGGCATGATCGGGCTTATTGTCCTTGGATCGGTGTTCCTGACCGTTACCGGCGCGGAGGCTCTCACTGCCGACATGGGGCATTTCGGACGTTTCCCGATCCGGCTCGGCTGGTTTCTGCTGGTCTTTCCCGCGCTCAGCCTCAATTATTTCGGCCAGGGCGCATTTGCCATGGCGGCGCTGGAGCAGGCTCGCGCCGCTGGCATTCCACTGGAAACGCAGGACTGGTTCTTCCTGATGGCGCCAGAAGCGGTGCGTGTGCCGATGATCATATTGGCGGGCCTTGCCACGATTATCGCTAGCCAGGCCGTCATCACCGGCGCCTATTCGCTGACCCAGCAAGCGATCC
>CALRMO020000067.1:0-12757 GCA_943369235.1 Sphingomonas paucimobilis | reverse complement strand
ACGACTTTCCGGCCAGCAGCTTCGAATTCGCGAACGCTGGCGGTGTAAAAAGGGTGTATGGCGGCGATCACGGCGCCGTCGAGAGCTGCATAAAGCTCACGCCATTCGCGCGTCGGAACGACCGGTCCAGCGGCAAGACCCAAAGGCTCAAGCATATGGCCAATTCCCATAGGATCGACCGGGAACATCTCGCCAAGCAACGTGACGGTAGGCTTGTCAGCCAAAGCGGACGGGGCAGCAACGGGGCCTTGCTCGGCTTCTTTGCGCGCATAGTTGAGCATCGCGCCAGCCAGCACGTCCTTCGCCTCGGCGTGGGTTGGAATTCCAAAGCCCGGAACGTCGATACCGATTATGCGGACACCGTTGATCGAGTCAGGCAACAACCGGAGCGGCACGCCGCTCGCGGTTGGCACGCAGAGGTTGGTGACGACGATAGTATCGTATTTTTCAGGATCGGCCATCAGCTCGACGGCTTCCTTGATATCCTCGAACAGCTTGCCAGTGACCAGGGTTTCCGAACTGAACGGAACATAGCCAACGCTTCGCCGTGCACCGTAGAAATGCGAGGTGAAGGTCAGGCCGTAAACGCAGCAGGCCGAGCCAGACAGGATCGTCGCCGTGCGGCGCATCCGGAGGCCGACGCGGAGTGAGCCGAAGGCGGGGCACATCGACTGTGGCTGGTCGTGCGGGCCAAGCGGATAATCCTTGGCATATTGATCGAGAATTTCTGTCTTGCCGGCTTTTTTCGCGGCATCACGCATCGTGTCCTTGGACGAACAGCCGCCGCCTACTTCGGGCGCTGCCGCGAGATCGACGCGGTCACGAGCACGATCTTCTGTGGGTATGGCGGTCACATCATTCACGCATCAAACCTCATCATAAATCACTTCGAGCGACGGCTTCGTTTCGTATACGCCGCCGCGCATGTCCGCTTGAGTCGCCGGATGGAGCGAGAAATCGGCACCCGTTATGTCCGCGCTAAACAGTCCAAGCAGCCCGTCCTGATCGAGCGGGTTGGGCCGCAGCGGCGGTGCCTCGGCGACGTTGATCGCAAGTTCTTCGAACAAAGAAGCCCACTGGCCACCGGGTTTGCCGATGATCTGGTAGTTCGCCGATTTCTTGCGAATGTCTTCGTTGGCAGGGATTGCACACAGCACCGGAATGCCCACGGCCTCGGCATAGGCATTGGCCTCGCCCGTGCCGTCGTCCTTGTTCAGGATCATACCGGCGACGCCGACATTGCCGCCCATCTTGCGGAAATATTCGACCGCCTTGCAGACATTGTTGGCGACATAAAGCGATTGCAGGTCGTTCGACGCGACGACAATGACCTTCTGGCACATGTCGCGCGCAATCGGCAGGCCGAAACCTCCGCACACCACATCGCCCAAGAAATCGAGCAGGACATAATCGAAGCCCCAGTCATGAAAGCCGAGCTTTTCAAGCGTTTCGAAGCCATGGATAATCCCGCGTCCGCCGCAACCGCGACCGACTTCTGGGCCACCGAGTTCCATCGCAAACACGCCGTCGCGCTGGAAGCAGACATCTTCGATGCTGATTTCTTCACCGGCCAGTTTCTTGGCAGATGAAGTTTCGATGATTGTCGGCGTCGACTTGCCGCCGAACAGCAGCGAAGTGGTGTCCGACTTCGGATCGCAACCGATCAGCAAAACGCGCTTGCCCTGCTGCGCCATCATATAGGACAGATTGGCCAGCGCGAAGCTTTTGCCGCTGCCGCCCTTGCCGTAGATAGCGATGATCTGTGTTTCCTTGGTAACCTCACCGGTCGGCACGGGATCGGGCTCGATTGAAGCCTCGTTCCGCAATGCGTCGATATCAAGCATACTCATTGGCAATCTCTCCAATCGATAACCATTTTCAGGCAATCGGGATTTTCAAAAGCTTCGGGATAGGCGGTGTCTGCCTTGGCCGCTGGCTCGATGCTGGTGATAAGGCCGGATAAATCCAGTGCACCGGTCTCGATCAGTGCGTGAACTGAAGCCAGGTCTTCGGGTTGCCATTCGGCAGCGATGCGAAGTCGCGCTTCGCGCTGGAAGGCGGGGGCGAAGTCAAAGCTGACCGGTTGGCTGTAGAACCCGGCCAACACCAACTCGCCGCCCTTGGCGAGACGGCCGATGAAACTGTTCAGCGACGAAGAATCTCCGCTAACGTCGTAAATGTGATGATAATCGCGGCGGTCATCATCATCGGGATGAACGACCTTATATCCGCTTGCACCTGACTGACGCGCGCGATTTGTATCCCACACCACAGGCGCCGGTACCCCCGCTGCAACAGTCAGCCGCGCGAGCAAGCGCCCAAGGATGCCGTGTCCTATAATCAGTTGCGGTGGCTCGCCGTGGCAAATCGCGTGCAGCGCTGTTGCCGCGAGCGCGTATAATATCCCCTGTTCCGCGAGGCCTTCCGACACCGGAATCGCCCGCGCCGACGCGACAATGACGTTGCGCGCCGTGCCGCCAAACAAGCCGCGGGCGTCACGATAGCAACTGGCACCGGGGACAAAGACCCACTCGCCGATACGTGATTGATGTTCCGAACCCGCATCGACGATTCGGCCGACCGACTCGTATCCGGGAATTAAGGGATAACCCATGCCAGGGAATGCAGGCATCTGGCCGGTCCACAAGAGCTTCTCGGTACCAGTGCTTATGCCGCTGTAGTGAATCTCAACCCTGACATCACCCGACTCCATGGCAGTCAGCGCCGTTTTGCGCATCTCCAGACTGCCCGGTGCATCGAATATGATGGCTGAAGTCTCCAAAACTACCTTATCCTCCTGCGGTCTCTTCGCGGATTTTGCCACATAGAGAATCTGTCAGGTGTCAGGTTATCGGAACAGATTTAATTGTCAAATAATTTGGACACTTTGGTGTCATTTTATCGCGACAAGAGCGTTGGCGATGATGGGGAGTGCCGTTTTGACGGTTTTAATTGTAGCGAAACCGGCTGCTTTAAGCATTGCGGCGTTTTCCAAAGCAGTTCTTGGCCTGCCGGAACCCATGGCCCACAAATACAGACCAAAATAAGCATCGCCCATTCGCTGCGCATTTGTGCTTCCCGCCATTGGCTCGACAATCAGTAGCCGCCCACCTGTCGGAAGAGCGCCATGTATCTTGGCAAGTAGCGCCCGGACAACGTCATCGTCATGGTCGTGCAGAATACGAACCAGCGTCACCAGATCATATCCAACGGGAATCGCGGTCTGTTTGAAATTACCAGGATGGAATTCGATCTGCGGAACGGCGATTCGTTTGCGCGCTTCGCTGATGACATCGGGCAAATCGAAAATGCCGAGTGCGATATTTGGCGTGGCGGCCGAGACTGCGGCTGTAAATGCTCCCGACCCGCCGCCAATATCAAGCATGCGCGTGTGGATTGAGAAATCATAAGCATCGATGATTTGCTGCGACACCATAGGCTGGGTTGCCGCCATCAGCGCCGAATATCCCGTCGCGCCCATCTCGCTGCGATCCTTGGATGCATAGGTCCAATAGGCGGATAATGCCGTTTCCTCACGCCTGCCTTTGGCAAGAAGTGCCAGCGGGTCTGCAAGGTCGGCATAAAGCAGGTGATGATGCCGGATCATCGCCATGGCACCTTCATTTGCTGAAAGCGGAGCTCCCGCCTCGCCCAAGGCCCACAAGCCGGGCTGTGGCGACTCGGCGATTTGCAGCGATTGCCCTGCCCGCAGCAGCCGGTCGGTCGCGTCGGGCTCAAGCCGGACGAATTTTGAAATCTCGTCAAAACTGCGCAGGTGGCCATTCAGAAATTCGATTAACTCTGCTTGCACAAACGCGGCCAGTATCTGTGAGTATATAAACCCGGCAATAATATCGAACTGCGCCGCCGCGCGCCGCCTGGCTATGGAGCGCACAATGGGCGTACGCGAGGCCCATCGCTGAAATTTTGCGCTGCCCAATATAGCGTTACGGCGCATAACCCAGCGCGATTTTAAAGTGAGATTGTCAAATTGTTCGGACATATTGCTTGTCCATTGGATTGGACTTCTGATAGCTTTCGGTCAAACCCAAACTTCGGGCAGGGAACAAACAGATCGTTCAGGGCAGTCAGACCGTTATCATCGGAGCAGGCATCGGCGGCTTGGTGAGTGCGGTATTGCTGGCGTCCCGGGGGGTGTCCGTAACTGTTATCGAAAAGGCAGCTGGACCCGGCGGTAAAGTTCGCCAATTGGGTGTAGACGGCGCCATGATCGACGCAGGCCCGACGGTTTTTACGATGCGTGCGGTCATAGACGAGATATTCGAATCAGCCGGAGCACGCACCGAAGACTATATCAGTTTACATCGTGCCGACCGGATCGCGCGCCACGCCTGGGGGCTGCATGAGCGGCTCGATTTGTACGCCGACCACGAACAGAGCGTCGATGCTATCGGCGAATTTGCAGGGGCGAAAGCCGCCGCCGGTTTCCGCAAGTTTTCAAAAGAGGCGAAACGGCTGCACGACGCACTCGACCGGCCTTTTCTGCACGGATCTAAAACCGATCCGCTGACGCTCGGCTGGCGGATGGGATTGCGCGGGCTTCCGGACTGGATGACACTCCGGGCATATAAGTCTTTATGGTCGGCGCTCGGCCAATATTTTCCCGACCCAAGACTGCGGCAATTGTTCGGGCGCTACACGACATATTGCGGCTCCACCCCGTTTCAGACGCCAGCGACATTGATGCTAATTGCGGATGTCGAGGCGCAAGGCGTGTGGGCGATTGATGGCGGAATGAGCGCGCTGGCGAGTGCGCTGGAAAAGCTGGCCCGGGAAAAGGGCGTGGTGTTTCGCTACGGTCAATCGGTGTCGCGTATTACCGTGACGGGCAAGTCTGCGACAGGCGTCGAACTGGCTACCGGCGAGCGACTGTCCGCAAGCAAAGTCATTTTCAACGGCGACCCTGCCGCGTTGGCATCGGGTCTGCTCGGCAGCGATGCCATGCCCGCCGCTCGCAAGGTGCCCGAGAAAGCGCGGTCGCTTTCGGCGATGGTCTGGCTGGCGAATACCAAAACGACGGGCTTCGATCTCGACCACCACAATGTCTTTTTCGGTCCCGATTACCCTACCGAATTTGACGAAATCAAAAGCGGCGCGCCGCCGTCCGCCCCCACCGCCTATGTCTGCGCGCTCGATCAGCCTTCGCCTGGGCTTCGGCTGACAAGCCGCCAAAGACTGCAAATCATCGTGAACGCGCCGGCCAATGGCGACCGCCACCAATATTCTTCGGAGGAGAGAGAAACATGCACGTCGAACATGCTGGAGCGGCTGAGGAGCTGCGGTCTGGAACTGGAGCAGCCCCTGCCGCACCAACTGGTGACTCCGAACGAGTTCGCGACGCTCTTCCCGGCGACGGGTGGAGCCCTTTATGGACGGGCCTCGCACGGGTGGGCGGCAAGCTTCCTTCGCCCAGGCAGCCGGACCGCGATCCGTGGGCTTTACTGCGCGGGCGGGGCGACCCATCCGGGCGCGGGGGTGCCGATGGCCGCCTTGTCGGGCAGGTTGGCGAGCGAAGCCGTGCTGTCCGACCTTATTTCGACACCGTGGTACCACCGCAAGGCTATCGTTGGTGGTATGTCGACGCGCTCAGCGATGACGCCCGGTTCGGGCTGACCATCATCGGCTTTATCGGCAGCGTTTTTTCGCCTTATTACAAGCAATCAGGCCGCCACATTCCGCTCGACCATGCTTGTCTCAACATCGCGCTTTACGGCAAAGGCGCACGCTGGGTGATGACCGAGCGCGGCGCCGGCGACACAAGGCAGGAGCGCGACTCGCTCAACATCGGCCCGAGCGCGATGCGCTGGGACAAGGACCGCCTGATCATCGACATCGAGGAACGCGATATCCGCCTCGGCATTCCTTGGCGGCGGCGCGTGAAGGGGCAGATCATCCTTCACCCCGAAATGTTCAACAAACGCAGCTTCAAACTCGACCCCGCCGGCCGCCATTGCTGGCAAGCCATTGCCCCGCGCGCGCGGATCGAGGTGAAGATGGAGCAGCCCGACATCGCGTGGAACGGCAGCGGCTATCTCGACAGCAATCATGGCAGCGAACCTATCGAGGACGGCTTCCAGAGCTGGCACTGGTCCCGGGCGCATGTCGGCAAACAGGTCGCAGTGATCTACGAAGGCAAGCGCCGCGACGGCAGCCACTTTGCCAGCGCATTGCGCTTCGGCGCGGACGGCGTGCCGCAGGAAGTCGAACTCCCGCTGGTCGCGCCTTTGCCCCGAACCTGGTGGATGATGGAACGCCAGACCAGAGCCGACCGCGGCCATGCCTCGGTCATCAAGACCTGGGAAGACTCGCCCTTCTATGCGCGCACCGCCTTGTCGGCGCGGATGTGGGGCGAGCCGGTGATTGCAGTGCAGGAAAGCATTTCATTGGACCGGCTGGTCAATCCGGTGATCCAGGCGATGTTGCCATACAAGATGCCAAGGGAGGTTTGAAGGATTTCGCGCGAAGGGCGCGAAGGTGCGAAGATACGCGAAGGGGCCGTGTAAATTTGCGCTTAGCGCCTTTCTAAACTTTGTGGTCGAAATTTGCCCGTCGCTCTTATGATAAACGACCCTTCGGGTCAGCGCTGAATCTTCGCGAACCTTCGCTCCTTCGCGAACTTCGCGCGAAATCACTCAGCGGTCCAATTCGTCATCACGGGCGCTGGAAAGTCACACTAGCCTGTCCTGAGCTTGTCGATGCCGAAGGCGGCCAGAGGTCAACGGGTCTCACCTTAATAGGCGGGCCAAGCCCCTAAATTGACAAGAATGACGCACACCCCACCCCCTACTCGTCCACTTTGTCATTTTTAGCGAATGAGCATCATGGCTGATTGCGTGCCCTTACAGCCACTGGGCGGATAATGATGTGCGGCCTGAATCTGACAGCTCAAATCCTACACTGCAAGCTGGCGTTTTCCAGTTTGACAAACTGTACCATATGGTACATTAAGCCATATGGCAAAGGCGATGCTTGAATATCATGACAAGGCGCTTTTGCCTGACGGCGGCATCGTCGAAATGACGATATGGCGTTTGCCAGCCGCTTCGGCAGAACGACCTCATAGTCTGAAATACTCGCTATATTATGGCAAAGGCGGAGAGCGGATTGTTGGTTACGATAATGAAGCAGGCAAAGGCGATCACCGCCATATTGGGCTGCGCGAAGAGAAATATGAATTTACCACCGTCGAGGCGCTAATCGCGGATTTCCTCGCCGATATCGAAAGGGCAAGACGATGACAGATAAACAGCTTTCGGTGCATATCGGCTCGCTCGCCGACATGGGCGAGCGTTTTGTCGCGGCGTGGAAAAGCATACAATCGGGAAAGCCCGTTCATGCCGACAATGTCACGTTCATCGACCTTCAATCGTTCATGAGGGCGATGTCGCCCAAGCGGCTCGAACTCATGCGCCACCTGCGCCGCGAAGGCCCGATGTCCATCCGCCGTCTGGCCCAGCAACTGGGGCGCGATTATAAATCGGTGCATAGCGAAACCACCCTGCTGATCAAAACGGGCCTCATCGCGCGGACAGCGGAGGATGAGGTGCGGATTGGGTGGGACAGGATCGTTACGGAACTGGATTTGGCGGCGTGATTAGAAAGATGTGTCAGTGATTTTCGATATTTGTATGCTTTTATTCTGCTGCGCGACGTCGTCGCGCTAGTGACTTCTTGGGCATTTCATCCAACGAAAAATCAAAAGACGGCAAGAATTCTAGAGTGTCCATCAACATCATATGAGTCGTTTTGTTGTCGATCCCCATCATGTCTAGGAACGGTCCACGCCGTAATGCCTCTAAAGCATCCTTGAAACGGCGATACGCCTCATGGGCAGCCTTTGTGTCGCCTGACCTAATTGCTCGGTAAGCCTCAAGAGCCAACTCATACAGCCACGGAATCTCCTCGCGAAACAAGCTCGCTACTATAAGCAACTGTATAGGGTCATCGGGGCCGTCAGCAATTCGATGAGTAATGTCCAATACCATTCCCGGATGGAGTTTGCGACGGCGACGCATCCGATTTTCCGGATGATCTTCCATCGCATCTCGTACACGCATTTCAACCGTTCGAACTCCGGTCACTAGTTCTTCGAGTATCTCGGCTTGAGGACGAGATTTCTTTTGAGGAGCACCACTACTTGGAATAGCCTCAATTTTCTCTTCAAAACTAGCCCATAATGCGTTGAAAAGCGGTGATAATGTTTCCTCAGGAACTGAGGTAGCCGCCGCCTTATTTAAACTATCTATCAATCTTTTGATGCCCTCAAGATCAATTTTCTCAGCTTGAAACTGAGTTAAAGGGCCAGAAAGATCACTCTTTTCAAGATCGAGTAAAAGAGGAATTACACAACCGTCATCAATTGATTTAGCTAGCGCGCCCGCCTCAAAGAGCAACCACGGCGCATCCAGATTATCCTTTGTTACGCACAAAATTCCAAAATTAGTGTCTTGCAATTCTTTGGCAATTTCGATGCCCCAGCGATCACCTGATTTGATATCTGAAGTCGAGAACCAAGGCTTAGCATAATGCAAAACAAGCGGTAGCCACGTGCGTAGAGCTTCAGCCAACGCCTGACTACGAGCGCCACTCCAACTGATAAATATTTTCAAAGTTTGCCCCCAAAATACTGAAGAAGAAGTAAAACTAATCAGAAAATAGACGTCATAACATAGTATTAATCAGATTCTTCAGCGGTAGCCACTTTTTTTCTTGCCGCCTTTTCCTTATCCTTCGCAATCTCGCGGTTGATTGACCATAATTGCCAGAAGCCCAGGCCGAGGGCGATTGTGCCGACGACGACTATTTCTATCCAGCCGTAATTGTCGAGTGGGGCGTTGGTCATTTTTTGGGTCTCCTTTTGCCTTCGTTACAATACCGTAGCCCTGAGCCGTCAGCGCATAGCGCTGGCGAAAAGTCGAAGGGCGCTTCTCGGACTTGGCGCTACACCTGATAGTCGCCCTTCGACGGGCGCAGTCGCTTTGCGACTGCTGCTCAGGGCTACGGTGATTTTTGATACCGTTTTTTGGACATTAGGCTTCCGCCTTCGCCTTGGCAAATTCGCTGATAATCTTCGCCGCCTGCGCCGCGTCTTCTTCGTGCGCCAGATGGCCGAGCGCCACCATTTCAAGCGTCGCGCATCCGGGGATTAACGCCACCGCTTGCGTCACCGCCGTTTTGGGAATTGCGGCGTCTTTGGCTGCGCTGACCAACAGCACGGGGCGGGTGAGACTGCCCAGCTTTGCGCCCAGCCCCTCCAACCGCCAGTTGGCCATCATGCGGATTGCTCCGTCGCAATGGCCCGATTTGCTGAACAGGCGCGTGTAATATTTCGCGCCTGCCGCGTCGATTTTCGAACCCGTGGCGCGCGCGAGGAATTTTGGGGTCTGGCCGGGGGCTTGCGCCATTCGACTGAAGATGATCGCGACGAAGGGGTTTGTGAAGAGCATCTTGGCGAGGCTCGGGAAGATCTTTGCAGCGAGGCCGGGGAATGGCATCAATGCTGGCGCGAAGCCGATTAGGGGGATTTGCCATTTGCGGTCGAGCAAAAGCTGCGCAGCGATGGCGACGCCGGCGCTGTGGCCGACAATAAGGTCTGGCGTAATTTCGAGTTCGTCGAGCAACGCCGCGACCGATGTTGCCATGCCTTCCAGCGTCGGCTTTTGCCCCATGCCTTTGGTGAAGCCGTGGCCGGGCAGGTCCATCGCGACGACGGTGAAATGCTCGGCCAGCAAGGGCATGACATCACGCCAGCTATGCGTCGCCGCGCCGGTGCCGTGGATGAGGAGGCAGACGGGGCCTTCGCCCATTATCTGCATATGCCATTCATAGCCGCCCGCGCGGACAAAGCGGCTTGCGCGCGCGTTCGGCCAGTCCTTGTCGTCGTTCGCCCAGTCGGGATAGCGGCTCATTCTCCCTCCCCCTTGTGGGGAGGGATTAAGGGTGGGGGCGCGTCGCGTCTGCGGCGCAATATGTCAAGGGCAGAAGTTTCAGTGGCGCACGGACGTCCGCCGCCCCCACCCCAACCCTCCCCACAGGGGGGAGGGAGCAAAGGCGCGCTGCTAAACATTCAAGCTCTCAATCGCGGCAACCATCGCCGCACTTTGTGCCTGCGGTAGCGGCAGGTAGCGACCGTTTAGCGAGGCGGCCAGTTCAGCAGCTTCTTCGCGCGGGCGCGGGGATATGTCGATGACGATGCTGTTGATGCCGGCCATCGCGAGGCCTTTGGCAGCGGTCATCGCTTCGGCCTTCGCGGCTTCGCGGTTCGCGCTGCCGTCGATGGCGACGTTGCCCTTGCCGTCGGTCAGGATCGCGATTGTCGGCGTCTGCCCGGATCGCTGTGCCGCCTCGGCGAGGTGCTGCGCCGCTATCAGGCCAGCCGCCAGAGGCGTTCCGCCGCCCCCGGGCAGCGCAGCCAAGGCTCGTCTTGCCCGAGTAAGCGAGCGCGTGGGAGGCAGCAATATCTCCGCCGTGGATTGCCGGAACGCGATCAACGCAACCTGGCTGCGCTTGACATAGGCCTGCGCCAGCATCATCTCGACCGCGCCCTTCGCTTCGGCGAGCCGCGACAGCGCCGACGAGCCCGAGGCGTCGACCGCGAAGATCGTCAGGCATTCGGTGCGTTGTTCGTAATGGCGAACGCGCAGGTCTGATTTGCGGATATGGATGATGCGCGTGTCGTTTGCATGCGCCAGTTGGCGGCGGATATTCTGCCACGGCGCGGCGGCACGTAAGGAGTCGATCAGCGACAGGCGTTTGCCATTGCCCGGGACGCCGGGGCGGCTGCCAAGCGGACGTCCGCGCATCGCCGATTTCTGTTTCTGCCCCGACTTGCCGCCCTGCCCTTTACCGCCGCGCTTTGCTGTCCCGTCGATCTGGTCGAGGATATGCTTGGGAATTGCGGCAGCAGCGGCGTCGAGCATGATGTCGTCGAGGTCCATATCCTCGATTTGACGATCTTTGTCGGCGTCGTCGGGTTCATTGGCCTCCGGCTGGTCATCCTCCGGTTCTTGCGGCGGCGGTTCCATTTGCGGCATTTGAGTCGCGCGTGGGCTAAGCACCAAACGGACGGCGGCGGCGATGTCTTCATCGATCGCTCGAATGCGCCCGTTTAGCGCAGCGTGGGCGCGCGCCGCCGAGTTTGCAAAAATCAGCGCGCGGACTGAGCCGATGCCGAGTGCTGCCGATGTGGCCGCGATGGCGTGGAGTTGTGCGTCGTCGAGCGGCTGAACGTTGGACAGTGCAATCGGTTTTGCCGAAGGCTGCGAAAAACTACGCAGCGCAGATACATCGCAGTGAAACGCCATCCGCTCGGTCAACACCGCCGGCGGCGCCTCGTCGGACTCTTGGCTATCATCGAGCAAAATCGCCGCAACATCGCCGCCGTCTATCGCCTGCGCGATATGCGCCGCGACGTTAGCTTGGACGCGCTCCGCCATCGGCACGATGACGACCCTGCCCGCCGCGCTATGGAGCAGGCCAGCGCGCATCACGCTCTGTCCTTTCGCCAGCGTCGCGGTCAGATCCAGCCCGCCGAGCAAGCGTTCGGTATCGACGTTGGACGGGATTTTTCCAACCGGACCGAAGTGGCTTATCACCTCTTTGGCAAAGGCAACCATCTCGTCGCGCACTGGCCCGTCGCCGCGCAGGAGGATACCGCCGAACAGTGAAGGATTGCGAACGAACAGGTGGAACGCCAGTTCTGCGTCCGACACGACCGCATCAAGCGCAGCCGCTTCGCTCACCCGAACAGTTCCTCCAGCGCGCGTTCGATCCGCGTGGTCGATCCGGTCTCATCGAGCACGTTGCGCCGAAGCCGGTGGCGCAATGCGAGCGGCGCAATTTCTTTCAGATGCTTGCGCGTCACGGTCTTTTTGCCGTCGAGTGCCGCCAACGCCCGGCTGCCACGCATCAAGGTGAGCTCGCCGCGAAGCCCGTCGGCACCGACCGCTTTGCACAGAGTCGCCATGTCTTCGAGAATGCTCTCGGGCGTTTCGACCTTCGGCAGCGCCGCTTTGGCTTTGGCGATGCGCTTCAGTACCTTGGCATCTTCGTCGGCCCAGGCCGCTGCGAACCCGGCACCGTCCTGTTCATTCGCATCGCAGCGTTTCATGATTTCGACCCGGTCGGCAATGTCTTCCGGCGTTCGCACCTCGACCGACAGGCCAAAACGGTCGAGCAACTGTGGGCGAAGTTCGCCTTCTTCGGGATTACCGCTGCCCACGAGCACGAACCGCGCGGGATGGCGGATGGAAAGGCCGTCGCGCTCGACCAGATTCTCGCCCGACGCCGCGACATCAAGGAGCAAGTCGACGACATGATCCTCGAGCAGGTTGATCTCGTCGATATACAAAAACCCGCGATGCGCCTTGGCCAGCAAGCCCGGCTCGAACTGCTTTTCGCCGTGGGCGAGCGCGAGTTCGAGGTCGAGCGTACCCAGCACACGATCCTCGGTCGAGCCAAGCGGCAGATCGACAAACGGCACCTTGGCCTTGACGACCTTCACCTTCGCCCCCGGCACATAATCCGGACTGTCGGCAATCGCCTCAGGAGCACTGTTGAACCGGCAGCCCTCGACCACAGAAATCAACGGCAAGGTTGCCGCCAGCGCCCGCGCCGCGGTGGACTTACCCGTCCCCCGGTCACCGAAAATCATCACGCCGCCAATGCGCGCATCGACCGCCGCGATCAGCAATGCCTGCTTCATTTCGACCTGACCGACGATCGCGCTAAAAGGAAA
>CALRMO020000066.1:0-12787 GCA_943369235.1 Sphingomonas paucimobilis | reverse complement strand
GACACCGAAGCCATCGTTGGCGAGTGCGAAATGAGTGAGCGGAGTAACGCTCATAGTGTTACTGCTCAGTTTCCGAATACGGGCAAGATGCTCGGCCATCCGACTCTGGCCCTGCCAGTCGCCCGAAATCTGGTTGCGACCCGGCGTATGGGCAATGAATGTATCGGTGAAGATAGTTGCATGCACGGGCGGGTCGTCGTAGCCAGCACGTAAGATCAAGGCGTTGGGATGAAACGAGCTGGGTGGCGCAGTCGCACTGTCCAGATCGCCGCTCCCAAGCTGCTGGCTGAGAAGCTGATCCAGCCCACCGAGTATTTCGATAATCCGTTCGGATATACGTAACACCGTTCGGATAAGTTCGTTCGGCAGCCAAGGCAATCCGGTAAAGTCGAGCCATAAGACTATCGCCCCCTCGCTGCGATCAATACGACCGGTAACTGCCAGGTCCGGCATTTGTTGAACTAGTGACCGAAAGGCAGCTGCTGCCTCTCCACCGGCTAACTCTTTGTCGGCGTCAAGCAGGATGACCTTGGGTGCCCGCGCCAACACTTTCTCAAGGTCAATGAGCTCTCCGGCAATTATGCGTTCAAAGGATTCGGTCAAATTCGTCATCTCCGTTGTTTCTTGTCGCTGATTTCCCGCAGCTTTCCCTAAGGCATGCCTAATTGATCAAAACTTCGTCAGCGTCGCGCCGATCCGCAGAAAGAATCGCGCCGGCCAATGTGCGTTCGACCGCATTATCGGCCTCGCGACAGGGGTCGGTCACTTCCCGTTCCACGCGCTCAACTCGGCATAAAGGCGACCGACCTCCTCGCCCTCCTGGGTTCTCCAATCGCCCATCAGTTCTGACGCGAGGCTGACCCAGTTTGTCATCACAGCGCCAGCTTGCGTGAGCCGCAACATCGCGGCAGTCTGGACCAGCTCCGATTCAGTGCCCGAGCAGTCCACCAGGACATATACTTCGTAACCTGCCTTTAGCAGATCAAGGCTGGTATGGAGCGTGCACAGATCGAGCGATATGCCCCCGAGCAAGATGCGTTTGCGCCGTGACGCTTCAAGTGCGGTCCTGAATGCTTCGGCCTGATAGGCACTCGGCGTGGATCGGCCAAAACGAGGCGCATCGGGGACGTTCTCGTTGATCTGAGGATAGAACTGTCCTCGAAAATCACCCTCGTCGCCCACCACGAACACCGGTATGCGGCTCGCAAATATTTTTGCCAGCCGGGTGAACGCGGTGACATTCAGATCCCAACGTGCCCGAGGGATGGTCCGCAGCCCTGGATCAAAGCCTGTGAGGAAGTCGACCAGCACTATCGCGCAGTCTTCGGGAACGAGGCGGGTCTGATAACGATCAATCGATGTCATGCTATATTCTCCATCATTTACGCCTTGTCCTGTCCGATTCCTTGGAAACCGGCAGGATGTAAAGGGCTGGCTTCTTTTCGTCGCCGAACAGACCCAATGTAGTGATAAGCAGGTCGCCATTGCCCGGGTTAATGGCGACGGCCGAGGGCTGTTGGAGACGATCCGAAGGCCCAATGAGGGTGGTTCGCGTGCCGCTTTTTTCGATACGCTCGACCCCGGTCGCAAGAATCTGTGTGGAGTCGGCCGTGAGAACGAGCCGACCGTCGCGATCGAAGACGAAATCGTCGACAAAGATTCCCCGCATTACCGTTTTGACGCGGCCTGGCCTGACACCGAGGGAAACAGCGACGATTTTGGCTTGTCCGGACACGGACACATATAGCGTATTGCCATGAATCTTCAGGCCATTCGGTCCGACGTTAAGAGTCGGTCCCGGTTGGCCATTCACCGCTGCTTGGCGTGGGTGGGGCGCGATAGCGGCACCTGTCAGCCAGCGTATCGGCGTGGCACCCGCCTGCTTTGCCCGCCAGATCGAGCCATGACTGTCGGCGACGTAAATCGCTCCGGTACGATCGATTTCTACGCCGTTGACCATCACCGTGGAGGGCAATCTCAGTATCTGCTTTGCCTCTCGCGATATTGCATCAAGGTGCCAGACACCCTTGGGGCCGGTGCCGCCCCGACGATCGACGCCGATCAATATCCCTCTATCCTTGTCGACCGCCAAGCCGGTGAGGGAAGCATGCGGACGGCCTACCTGCAAGCGACGGGTTGCACCGTCCGGATCCCGGATATGCAGTCTTCCAGTGAGCAAGCTGACATAGATCGTGCCGTTTTCCGCCAGAACTACATTTTCAGCATGTTCACCTGCGACCGGATCGAAGCGGTCGTCCACCCGCACCTGCGCCGAGGCAGGCAAGGTGCAGCCCAAAATCGTCGCGGCATATGCAATTGCAGATCGCTTCATTGTCAAAGAAGCCCGATCTGTTGCATCAGCAGCAGGCGGTCCCAGTAGATACGCACTTCTTTTATCTTACGAGCTTCACCGTAGCTAAGGTGCATAGCGCCAAGTATGCTGAAGCTCTTGCCGGTTGGTTCTATCGTTCTGCCGGTGACAGGATCGTGGAACGGGCCGGTCATCGTGCCGGTTACTTTTTCCCACGACGCAACGTCACGGCCTTGGATCGTGTGTCCCTGCAATTCAAACTGTATGTCGCTATAGGCGTTGAACAACATGCTGAAGAATTGGCCGAGCGAAGCCTTGTCGAGCGGCTTGGGATTTTGAGGTTGATGCATGACGACATCATCCGTGAACAGGTCGGTAATCCGGTCAATATCGTGGCTGTTCCAAGCGTCGAGCCAACGTTGGACATCGGCGCCCGTAATCTCTTCATCGGATGCTGCTTTGCGGTGCTCGAATGCAATGGTATATGCATTGCTTGTAAATTCGGCATATTCGCCCAGCGCACGAATCTGTCGACCATAATCCGGGTTCGATTCATTCGCACTATGATTGGCCATTAGTTGCTCGACCCCGCCCGACCAGGTCGAAAAGTTGAGAACGCTTTTGCTGTCTACGGCGCGATAAACTGTATCACTGACATAACCCGGATTCTTGCTCGAGGTGGTCTCGATACCGCTACGAATCATTTCTAAAACCGTGTCGATCTTCGCTGAGTCATTTAAAGTGAAGAGGTTTGTCGCGTAAACAAGATCATCGCTCATGTAGATGTCCTTCCATTAATAGTGAAAAACGGCGCTAAGAAACTCTGTGACCCAGGCAATTGGCTACTCGTCGCCGGTGCCGAACAGAGAACACGTGATCCCGACCTTTCATCACCGAAAGTGATATTCAGAAAAGGTGACAAGTCAATGGCAGTTAGATGATTGCTACCGCCCCAATTGCCCTGTGACATTTGTCGGCCAGGCGCTAAAGCCGAAAGCACCGTAGCGGGAGCAAGCTTTTGTCTGATAGGATCGAACCATCTGTCTCGGTGTCACCCGAAGATTTTCTGGGTTATTTGCTTTCACGGCTGGGTGGAAAGGCGCGTGTGATTACAGATGCGGCCCTGAACCCCTTGGGTATGACGGCGAGAACCTTGGGGGTGCTCGCACTAATCGAGCACAGACCGGGTCTCAGGCAAGTGCTGGTCAGCGAGCAAATGGGCTTTGACAGAACCAGTACGAGCCAGTTGATAGACGAACTTGCCGAAGCAGGCCTTGTCGAACGGGCAATTGACGATCGCGACCGAAGGAGTCATGCACTCCGGCTTACCGGCAAAGGGCGTAAGAAATTGGCGACCGCGACGGCTGCGGGAAAGCGCGCCGAAGCAGAGTTTGCAAGAGCGCTCAACCAATCGCAGGTAGCGGAGCTGAAGCAGCTACTTACAAAACTTCTCGAGACGTCATAACGTGCGTAAACGAGCGGCTATGCAGCAAGTGCTGCAACCAGGTAATCCGTAAAGGTTCTGACCGTGACCGAGCGTTGCCGGTGCGCCGGGTGGACTGCATAAACTCCGCCGGCCGGCATTGCGGCTTCAGCCAGAACACGAACCAGTAAACCATCCTCGATCGCATCGGCAACGAGGAACTCCGGCAACTGTACGAGGCCCAGTCCGATGATGGCCGCATCGCGAAGCACCTCGCCATTGTTCGCCCGAAAACCGCCACTGACAACGACATTGTCGATCCGGCTAGCCGAACCAAACGTCCATGTGAGGCTACCACTATGCCGATAGCAGAGGCATTCATGCTTTTTGAGGTCTGCAACCGTCGTCGGAACGCCACGTCTTCGCAGATAGTTAGGGCTTCCGCAGATCGCGAATTTCATATCCATCAGCTTGCGAGCGACCAGACTGGAGTCTTTGAGCACACCGATACGAATCGCGACATCGTATCCTTCGGCTACGAGATCGACAGTTCTGTCGCTTAGATCAAGGTCGATCTCGACCGCAGGATGGACCGATTTGAAGCCCGTCAGTAACGGCGAGAGATGCGAAAGGCCGAACGACAGCGGGCACGATATGCGGAGGACACCGCGAGGTTCCGGGTTGCGACCGCCAACGACCATATCTGCTTCCTCGACATCGGCCAGGACCCGGCGCGCCCGTTCGGCATATTCGATCCCGGACCCTGTCGGCATAAGTCGGCGCGTCGTGCGGACGAGCAATCGCACCCCAAGCCGCTCTTCCAATATCATGATCCTGCGGCTGACAAATTGCTTGGACAAACCCATGCGCCTTGCGGCTTGGGTGAAACTGCCCTGATCGATAGTTTCAACCAATATACGCATATCTTCAAGCTTGTTAATTGTCGCGCTCCGGTAGACAGTTTTACATAATCGAGGACTATTATCAACTTCTCCAAATAAGTCCAGATAGTCGTAGGAAAACCCGAATGGTTCGGGATTCGAGAAAGGATATTATGATGACCACCGTTGCAAAGACGTCCGCAAAGCTTGCTGGCGTGCCGGAAATGGTCGGGGTATTTGAGCAAATCGGCGTGGGCCAATGGTTTCGCTATGTAACCGGAGCCATTGAAGTCATCGGCGGACTAGCACTCCTCGTTCCGGCTCTGGCCGCGTTCGGAGGCCTCTTGCTGGCGACGACCATGATATTCGCCGCCCTGACCCATGTGCTTGTGATCGGAGGCAGTCCTTTACCGGCGCTTGTGCTCTTCGCCATCACGGCAGCTATAGTGTGGATCCGTCGTGCAAGCTTCCGGAGCCTGCTTGGCCGGCCCTGAATTTCAAGATTGGAGAGCATCTCATGACGCCTACCTTACAGTTTGGAACATCTTCTTGCGTACCCGAATCCCGCGAGGTGGCTCGCGTGATACCCGCCGCCAATGCAATCGAAGGCGACGGAATAAATGTGCGCCGGGCCATTCCCGCGCGAGACCTCGAAGCAGTCGGGCCGTTCATCTTCCTGGATCATTTCGGACCCGTCGACTTTGCACCGGGTGAAGCGAAGGGTGCGCCGGATCACCCACATCGGGGCTTTGAGACTCTCACCTACCTTTTGGAAGGGCGAGGCGAACACCGCGACAGTCTGGGCAACCGCAGCGTCGTTGGGGCAGGCGAGGCGCAGTGGATGCGCGCCGGCAGTGGTATCCTTCATGACGAGGGCGCGGACGAAGTCATCCGTCGAGAGGGTGGCCGCATCCATGGCGTTCAGTTTTGGATCAATTTGCCTAAAGGCAAAAAGATGAGTCGGCCAAGTTATCGCCATCTGGAGCATGGAGCTATTCCGGAGTTTGTGCAGAGCGGCGGGGTAGTGCGGCTTATAGCAGGTCGGCATCAGACCCACACCGGCCCGGTTCAGACATTCGCCAATCCGTTTCTAGCGCACGTTAGCTTTCCGGAAAGCGCGAGCGTGATATTAAAGCCCGAGGCGATTGAAGTCGGCGTTTACGTTGCAGCCGGAGCCGTGCAGATCGGCAATGCGGCAACCAACCTTGCAACCGGCGACCTTGCGTTGCTGAATTCTGGCAGGATCGTGCAGCTCCAAGCTAATAGTCCAGCGGAAATATTCGTTCTGGGCGGAAATCCACTCGATGCTCCGATTCGCCGTCACGGTCCTTTCGTCATGAATACCGATGCTGAACTCTGGCAAGCGGTGCGCGATTTCCAGGCCGGCAGGTTTGGGGCTTTGGCCTAGCGATACAGGCTTGTGCTCGCGCATTATTCACGTCAGCTTGGCTGGGCGTTTGCTGTACGACGGCAGCATCGTATTCCTGATCGCTGGCTCTTTGACCAAGGGGCGATAGCACACAACCACTTGTGCGGCATTCGCAGCCGCAGCATGGTTGCGCTGCAATGTTGCGGTTGCCGCCTGAAATCAGCGCGACATTCGCGCAGATTGATCCGAAACAGCGCCTGGTCGGCGCGCACGTCGGACCCCTCTTCAAACAGTCTGGGTTCGACAACTCCCATCGACTCTCGCGCGCACTTCAGCGGTGCGAATTGCGGTAACCCCGCCAGGCAGTTTGACAATATTCGCTGCGGGTTGAGATGTAGCAACGATAACATCGACTTGAGGCGCGGCTTTGCACGCGGCGCAGTTTCAGAATAAGCGGTCAAAGATACGGTGACCAAACAAGCCAAAATTAATGCGCATAAATTGCCGAGCCGACGTTCTGGCAGGTGGGCGGTCGGGTCCGATGTCTGGCCAGGCAGGGTTCTTCAACCGGTTTGGAAACGTGGACATTTCCCCTCGCTGCAGAACGCTACACAAAGGAATGCCACCGCTTGCTGATCGTGTTGAATGAGCGAGTACGGAACAACGCGTTTTTGGGGGCAGGCAGCTACAGCATCGCCGACATCTCGACCTGGCCGTGGGTGGTTGGCGCGGATTTTGCCGCGTCGACCTTGCAAGCTATGATCACGTCAATCGCTGGCCCCTAAACTAAAGTCGCTATATCGTACTTATACCCGATCGAGCAGCCCGGCTTCAGCGTCCGGCAAATTATCGATCATGAGATTGAGAAATGAAAAAAACAAATTTTTTTCATGATCTCGCAAGGCCTTCAATCCAAGCGCATTCAACGTCCAATATCCGTCAAGTGCCGTCAAAATAATAAGTGCAGGGGCGAACGCCTGGTGCGAACGATACAAGTCATTCCTGCGAGCCATCATTTCCGAAAATGGCCGTAACAATTCCGGATCCTGCGCCGAGGCGGAGAGCAATCCCGCCGAAATCCGATCAAGCTCACTGCCTGCGGTTTGCATTAGCCTGACCCATGCGCGCATATGTCCTTTGATTGTTGGTTCCGCCATTCTTCGAATGGTCTCGATGTCATTTTCGAACACCGTAAGCAGGCGACCCAGCATTGCCTTTACCAAGCGGTGTTTGGTAGGAAAATGGTGTAGCAGCCCGCCCTTACTCACTCCGGCGCGCAGTGCAACCGCGTCCATTGTAAGATGAGCGCCGCCTAATTCTACGACCAGTTTTTGGGCACTATCAAGGATAGATTCGCGAAGATCCTTTGCAAAAGCAGGCGGCGCCTGCACTGGTGCGGGTTTGGTTTTGAGTGACATGTCTTGACGCTATTCGCATTATTTCAACTTGACAAACAATATGCCAAATATAACAAACAGTCCAGATAGACGGTAAAAGCTATCATAGCGAATTTAGCTGTTCCATCTAAAAAAACGAAAGGCAGAAATAATGATCGCCAGATTTTTGCCATTTTTATACGCTGTCATTGCGTCCGTTGGCGCCGTTGCAGGGGCAATATTGCTTGGCCATGATGAATTGCAACAGTCGCTGTATGCAGTGAGATGGACGGCGCGCATCGGTTTACCGTTGGTTCTGATCATCTACACCATGGGCGCATTTCACCGTATGTGGCCAAGCGCGTTTACCCGCCATTTGGTCACTAACCGTCGGTCATGGGGTCTTAGTTTCGCCATTACGCACACCATACATTTGCTTGCCATCTTTTATTACCTGGCTCAGCCCGAGAGTGTCGATCCTGGTCCGCTCGGAATAATCGGCTTTTCGATGATATATCTGATGGCTTTTTCTTCGAACTCAGGTTCAATGAAACGTCTTGGCAAATATTGGAAGCGCATTCATACGGCGGGGGTGCACGTGATCTGGATGTATTACCTGGTGGCATACAGCCAAATGCTTTTCGAACCCGAGTTGCGCATTGTAGGTGCCGTGGTTGTTCCGCTGTTGGTTGGTGCCTTGATCGTTCGGCTGATGGCTTGGTCGAAAAAGCCTGGCCGGCTTTCAACGTTAAAACCGGTTTGAGCAGCGATATGTTACGCTCTTGTCGGGCACGCAACAGTATGAATGCCTGAAGCGGTGAACGAATCCAGACCGTCCGAGTCGATCGCTGTTTCATTCAGCCTTGCCACGGCGGTTGCCACCGTTTTGTTCGTCGGGCAGTCTGCTACCAACTTCTCCCCCTTCTTGCTGCGCGCAGCCATGCTTCATGTTGGTATAAGCGAGGCCGTTGCCGCAATGATGATAGCGATCGAGTTTGTTGCATTTCTGGTCGCAGCGCTGGTGGTCGCGCGGATCGCGCCGAACCGTCCTGCACCCGTGGCAATGTTTGCGTGTCTGACCTATGCTCTGGGTGGATTGTGTTCGGCCGCAGCAGGCGATCCGTGGCAGTTTGGTGCGGCACGGTTGATCTGTGGCATAGGAGAAGGCACCGCCATGGCAATCACGGCGCGGGTGATGGCGTCTCACGCAACGTTCGAAAGGCTGGTAGCCATATCGGTGCTGGGCGGTACGTTGCTGGCAAGCATTGGTCTGTTCGTTCTGCCGATAGCGATTGAAGAGGTCGGGACAGCAGAAACCTATATCGGGCTGGCCTCTGTAGGTTTTGTCGCCGCTGCTACGAGCGGCGGCTTGACCCTTGGCGCGCGAATACAGAAGGCCGCAAGTTCGGCCCTCAGTCGTCCTATTCTCATCGTGCTCGCTGCGTATTTGTTAAGCCGAGTCAGCGATTCGTCCGTCTGGCCGTTTGCCGAACGGCTTGGGTCCCGTGCGTCGCTAACCGCAGAGGATGTAGGAACGGTGCTTGCTGCGGTTACCGTGCTTGCACTGGCGGCCCCCTTCGTCGCCATGCGAGCGCCGTCATCGGTAAAATTGCTGCTGTTGGGAACGGCCATTCTGATAAAGGCATGCACCGCGCTGCTTATGCTCATTTGGCCGAACGCATCGATATTCATCGCTGCCCAGGCGCTGCAGATTTTCGCTTTGGTCATGACGCTTCAACTGGCGATGACGTGGTTTGCCGATGCCGACCCCGGTGGCCGGGTCGCAATCGTGGGTGGTGTGGTCGGCATGATTGCCGACGCAACCGGACCCGCTGCGGCCGGACTGTCTTTTGCCGCCTGGGGCCTGACCGGGATTGTCGGAGTTTCTCTCGTGAGCGGAGCTATAGGAGCGTTTCTACTGCTTGTCGGCGGGCAAGATAAAATAGACGGGCGACACCTATCATAAAGGCGGGCGCGCCATTTAATAATCAGTTATGCAATTCAGGAATGCAGCATCAGTCGACGCGCGAACGCAGGCGAGATGCTGTAGATCGCACGAAGAAGCCGGACCTGTCCGATATTGGCTTCATTCGAATCGGAACGTATCGCAGACACGATCGCCGCTGCACATACCGCCGGCGAGATCTTTCCGCGTTGGTCGATCGCGCGAGTCATGGCGGTATCCACCATTGGCGGCAAAGCCTCGATCAAGGTAACTGATGTTCCGCGCAGCTGCCCTCTTAGCGCAAGCGTGAAGTGGCGAAGACCGGCTTTAGCGGCACAATATACAGGGGTGGACGCGCTGCCTGCGATGGCAAGACCCGATGTCACATTGACAATCGCAGCCGAAGGTCGCTGTAAAAGCCCGGGGAGCAAACCGGCGATTATGCGGATCGGTGCTTGCAGATTGAGATACATCGCCCGGTCGAGGGCATCGACGTCGATAGGCCGGCCCACTACAAAGGCCGGATCGTTGCCAGCGTTGTTTACCAGAATGTCGATCTGTCGATCCGCAAGTTCGCTGACAAGTTCATCACATCCAGCTGCAGTCGACAGATCAACTGCGATCGCCCCATGAATTCCGGAAACACTTTTGTACATATCCTTGGCGGTCCGGCCGACCACAACAACATTTGCTCCTAAGGCGGCGAGCTGAGAAGCGATTTCCCGGCCGATGCCATCGGTCCCGCCCGTGACGACAGCGATCTTTCCATCAAGCTCCATTTTTCACCTCCGACCAGCACCATATCATTATTAAGTGACTCGACAACAAAAACCTTCGATGTAAGGTGCTGTTGTCATAAAGGAGTAATGCATTGACTCGCAGGGTGTTGGTGACTGGCGGAAGCGGCTATATCGCAGGCTATATAATACGCCAGTTGCTCGAGAACGACTGGCACGTCCACACGACGATTCGCGATCTTGCAAAGGAGCAAGCGGTCCGTGATCTGCTTGCCGTCGAGAACAGCAGGCTGACCTTTTTTCAGGCCGACCTCCTCTCCGATGATAATTGGTCCGCTGCGGTCGCGGGTTGTTCGCACGTCATCCACACCGCATCGCCGATTCCCGCCGCGCCCCCGAAGCACGAGGACGATCTCATCCGCCCTGCCCGCGACGGCACATTAAGGGTTTTGCGATTTGCACGAGATGCCGGAGCGACGCGCTTCGTCATGACCTCGTCGTCGGTCGCCATCTCATATGGTCGCGGCCCCGGTCACCACCGATTTACCGAGGCGGACTGGACAAACATCGATCACCCCGACGCCTATGCTTATATCAGGTCTAAAGCGATTGCGGAGCGATCAGCTCGCGATTGGGTGGCGCGCGAAGGTGGGCAAGTGGAGTTTTGCAGCATCAATCCATCGATGGTGCTAGGCCCGGTCTGGAGCGGCGATTTCTCCACCTCGCTTGAGTCGGTCCGCCAACTTCTAGACGGCGCGCTTCCTGGGTGCCCGAATTTCGCCTTTGCGGTTGTCGATGTTCGCGATGTGGCCGACCTTCATGTCCGGGCCCTGACGGCACCCGACATGGCGGGAGAGCGCTTTATCGCTTCGGGGCCGGTTGTCCCCATGGCTGAGTTCTGCCGCATTCTGCGGGACAATCTGGGCGAAGCTGCACGGAAAGTGCCGCGTCGTCGTCTGCCGGACATTTTTGTCAAAATAGCTGCTATATTTGATCCGCTCATAAAACAGGTGGTCAGCGAGCTCGGGATGACGCGAACAATGGACGCATCGCATGCCCGCGAGGTTTTGGGCTGGTCGACAAGACCGCCTGAGGAAAGCATTCTGGACGCCGCCCGCAGCATGATCGCCCTGGGCGTAGTTGACACGCCAAAAAGATAACGCCGACAATTAACAACGCTTGATCATCGACTCGTTGTTGAGCAAGTTTACAAAAATAAAAGAGGAAGAAGGATTATGAAGGTAGGTTTACTATTTGGTTCTTCAATGCTGTTTCTGGCAAACTCAGCAACTGCACAGACCCGTCCTGCTGACGATCAATCAGGCGTCGCTCAAAGCGCGGAACTGCGCGAAAGCACGCCATCGGATCAAGGGGCTGGCGATCCGGCATCGGGTGATATCGTTGTAACAGCACAGCGCAGGTCGCAGTTTGCGCGGGAGGTGCCACTCGCCCTTTCTGCCATTGGTGAGCGCGAACTCGAAGTGCTCAAGATCGAAAACGTGACATCGCTTGTATCTTCTGTCCCAGGTATCTCGGGCGCGTATCAAGGAGTACTCCAACCGTTCGTAGTGATCAGAGGCATTAGTTCGAATAGTGTCGGTATCGGCGGGGAGGCAAGCGTCGGCATCTTTGTTGACGAGGCTTATATCGGCCGCATCTCTGCGCAGTCGGTGCCTTTTCTCGATGTAGACCGGGTCGAGGTGCTACGCGGACCGCAAGGGTCTCTTTACGGTCGAAATTCGACCGCAGGTGCGATCAGCATCATAACGCGCAAACCCGTTCCCGGAACTACGGACCTCGATCTTGGCGCATCATATGGCAGCTTCGAATCTTATGAGGCAACGGGCGCTGGAAGCTTTTCTTTGAGCGATAACGCTGCGGTCAGGCTCGCTGTCCTGGCGCGGGGGACCGACGGTTACGACTTCAACGTCGCGACGGGACGAGACGATCAGTCGGCTCGGGTCGAGGCCGGGCGGCTATCGTTTGCTTTTGTACCGTCCGATACTTTGCGGCTCGACCTTAGCGGAACCTACTCGAACGAACGGGCTGGAACTCTGCCGTTCAAAACCACCGTTCCGGACCTGGCTGCGGCGGGAGGTGTCGATGTCGATCCGTTTTCCGGTCGCTTTGCCACCAGCTTTAACGGCAACGAGAAACGCCGTGCAACCGGTGCAAATTTGACGGTGGCCTGGGATGCCTCTGATTCAGTCACATTGAAAAGCGTATCCAGCTATAACAATGTCAAATTCAGTGGACTTTACGACATCGATGGCAGTGTGCTGCCACTTCAAGAACTTCGGTTCAGTGGCGGCCGTGTTGAAACATTCGGGCAGGAATTTCGGTTTACCGGGGAAATCGGCCCTCTCCGACTGCAAGCGGGAGGAAACATTTTCCTGGAGCAAGTCCGTCAGGATACCTCGCTTACCTATGATGAAAATCTGGTTCTGCCGTTGGCCGCCGGCGGGATTTTTGGAACTCCCGACGGATCGATTCCTGCGGATGTACTGTTCCCCGGCAGTCCTAGTTTTATCCCGTGCGATGCTGCATCGGTCGATCTTTTGGGTGTCGCTTGCTCTGCGCGGCAGTTCGAAGTTACCCGTCAATCGGGAAAATACAGGTCTTACGCCGCATTCGTCGAGGCGGAAATCGAATTTGCGCCTACCCTGACCTTGACGGCGGGCGGACGCTATTCCATCGACCGCAAGCGTTTCAGGTATAATACGCCGCTTATCGTATCGCAGGGCG